>SVIK01000010.1 GCA_015069525.1 Clostridiales bacterium
ATACACGGGCACGGCAATTTGACGGAAATATTCGCCAATGCGCTCCGTCGTAAACGCTTTTTCGCCAAACGAGAAGATACGCCAAACCTGCACGATAAACGCCACCCCTACGAGCACCGTCCACGCGCTTAAAAATAAGGCAAACCACCTCTTTACGTTTTTCTTGCTTTTATCCGTCATAAAAGACCTCTTTTGCGGATTTTTTCTTCACACCATTCCATTATATACAAACTTTTTCCTTCTGTCAAGCAATTCTGGAATTTCGCGTACTCTTTTCCTTTGTGAAATGCAAATAAAAACACAGAAAACGGCAAAAAAATTCTTGTGTTTTTCTTGCGTTTATAGTATAATGTAAGAGTATCGTTAAAAGGGAGAGTATGCGTTTCCACCATTTTTAGGAAAACGCCTTTCCTCAAAATGAAAATCTTTACCGTGAATACGGTATAACGGAGTATTTATGAAAAAATTCACGATTGCGTTCTTATTGGCTCTTTCCGCGACCTGCATCGGCATTGCAACGGGCTGTGGCGAGGATGAAAACCCGAACGGCAACAACAACGCACCCACAATGGGCGAAACGCGCACGATAACGTTAGAAGCGGGCGAGGGCTATTCCATTGTCGGCGACGGCGTGACGTACGACGAAGAAAACGACTGCTGGGTGGCGCAAGCACCGGAAGGAACTACCTTCTCCTTCGCGCTTGACCTTGGTGCGTTTTATACGGGTATCCCCACCGTCACGGTTGGCAACGTCGCACTTGCCGAAGCAAACGGGACGTACTCCTTTAACGTAGCGGGCGATTCCTCCGTGGAAATCGACGGCGTTATCAAAGACGTTTCCGCCATGGTTGGGACTGGCTCGTTTAGCGACGCGTTCGTCGTGTCCCGCCCTATTGACCTACTCTATATCGCAGAACAGGTAAACGCGGGCAACGAAACGTATTCGAAAGCGGCGTACGTGCTTGCAAACGATATCGATTGCAAGGGCGAAACCATCGACGTTATTGGGGACAACGAAAACAACCCGTTCAGCGGTTGCTTTACCTGCCTTACCAACTCCGAAACGGGTGAAATGGAAAGATATGCAATCTCCAATTTCAAAATTGAGGCAGACGACGCAAACTACGTAGGCTTGTTCGGTTGCGTACAAGTGGATATGACGGTGACGAGTAGCGGTCTTTTCTACGGTATCCGTATCAAGGATTTCGAAATCAACGCCTCCACCGCACAGCTTGGTGTGTTTAACCGCAATATCTACTGCGGTGGGCTCGTTGGGTACGGTCTTGGTATGCGCGCATACCTTTGCGACGCAACGAACGGCACAATCAACCTCACCGCCGCCGAAAACGAATTCTCCTTCGTAGGCGGGCTCGTCGGGGTGCAACAAGCGGTATACATGCAAGAGTACAACCAATTCTACCCCGCGGAAACGGCATACGCAAACGTGGACGTAGACGTAAGTGTCGTCAACGGTACGGCTTTATACGCAGGTGGTATTGCAGGATATCTTTATACGAATTCCTTTATTACTCCCTCGTATATACATAATTCTTATTCTACCGGCAATATCAACGGTGCCGTTCGTACGGGCGGTATCGTAGGCGGACTTGGACAATATTCCTCCGTAGCGTCTTCCTATTCCTCCGGCAACGTACACGCTAATGCAATCTACACGAAGGAAGCGGAAGGCATTGACCCTGAATACTGTATTGCGTATGCGGGCGGTATTGCGGGCTTTGCGGAAAACGATACCGTGGTAAATAACTGTTTCTACGTTGGTAAAGTGACGGCAAGTGCAAAAGACAAAGCTCCGGCTGAAAAAACGCACTTTGCGATTGGCGGTGGCGACGAAGACGAAAGCGTTTCCGTAGCTTCGCGCAAATACGTCGTTTACGATTGTTTGGATTCCATTGACGAAAATGCTATCCTCACCACCATTAAAGAAACGCTCGGTTGGCAATCCTTTAACTGGGTTATTACCGACACCTCGTATCCCACTATCAATTACGAATCCTCGTCCGAAAGCGTGACAACGACTATTTCTATCCAATACGTGGATAAACAAGGCAACGCCGTAAAAGTGGGCGGAGCGGAAAACCAACTGTATTCCGTCACGGACTCCTACGAGCCGATTGCCAATGCTTTTGTAGACGGATTCCTCGATTTGTATCTTGCGGGCGACGATAGAAAATCCCTTTCGTTTGGGTATTTCTTCGACAAGGCGTGCACGCAACCCGTACCCTACTCCTTCCTCTCGACGAGAAACTTGACTTTATACGTAGGTTTTACGAACCCCGAAGCAATCGTGGGCGAATACAACCTTGCGGTAAGCGGTGCGGAAAAACCTTTAACCATTAACGTGCTTGACGATGGTATCGTAGAATGCGCAGACGGCACCGTTTCTACCACGGCGTACTATCAATACGACGGGGAAACGCTTATCATTGAAGGCGCTCGGCTTGCGAGATATTTCTTTGGTGAAGTGGATAAAGACCAAAGCGTGAACGAAGATACGCTCTTCGATTTGAACCGCTACGTTTCCTATTATTTCAAGGCGACAAAAACGGCTAACGGATTAGACCTTTACGACGGTACGTATTTCACGGCGGGAGCTCCGCTGAAAGCGTATTCCCCTACGCAGTTCACGAAAATCGGTGCTTACTACGTTTGGGATAACGACGACGTGACGGAATACGTATTCCTTCCCGACGGCACGGGTACGCGCGACAATAAGAAAATCACGTACGCCTACGCGGACGGTAAGTTGACGATTAACGGGGCAACGGAACTGAACGTTTCCGATTTGATTGCGTACGATAACTTGAAGGGCGTATGGCAAAAATCCGCGTCCGTGCAAAAGATTTTCGATTTCGACGGTATTGATAGATGGGAATCCTACCTTCGCGTTGAAAAACGCGACATGGCGAAATACAGCGTTTCTTTCGAGGAAGCTAATAAGATAAAAGGTAGCTATGAAACGGCGGACAACGGCACCACCTATATCCTCTACGATAACAACGGCGCGGAATATGCAACGGTGACCTTTGACGAATACGGTTTCTTACAAGTTTCCTATAAAGCAGGTGGCGTAGAAAGCTATTCGGCGGAAAACAGCTTCTTAGGCGAATGGAAAACGCGTGGTATTACCCTCCGCTTTGACGGTATCACCAAAGAGGGCGTGGGCATGGCAACCGTCACCTTCGACACGTTGAAAGTTTCCTATCCCCTCACCTATTCCGCAAGCGAAACGGCTACGCCTTTCACCTACGTTTGCTTGTACTATGAAGGAGAAGTGTTCGGCTACTTCTATCGCGACGCTTTAACCAACACCTTACAAGTGACGATGTACGACCCCGCGAGCATGGACGGTAGCTATGCAACCTACTACTTCTCTCTCGTGAACGTATTCGACAGCGTTTGGATTAGCAACGATACAAACCTCGACGATATTACCTTTGACGGAATTGGCTCTTTCAATGCGAACGGCGACTGGGTTGGCAAACTCACGCTTAACGGAAAGAATTTGGAATACACCTTGGAAAACGGTTCGCTTGACGGATACTTCTATTACGAAGGCGCAAGATACACCCTTTCCTACGACATTGAAAACGGCATTGTGTTAATCAATACGGATATCACGTTAGAACGTAAAGACGCGCTTGCGGATACCGACTTCGTTTCTATCAACGACGGTGCAATCTCCTCCTTCTCCTTCGACGGTAAGAGCAACCTTACGGCGGGCGGACAAATGAAAGCAACGTTAGCAGGCGAAGAAAGCGCAACGTACGGCTATAAAAAGCTTTCGGAAAACAGCTATACAATCTTCGACGGCTTGCAACAAGTGGGTACGATTGTTTTGAACGAAAAGAAAGCTTGCTACGATATCACTTTGAACGGCGTTTCCTATCAAACGTATATCCGCAACGAATACATCGGCAACTGGGCGTTGAGTGGCGAATTTGCAGAGAACGCTTTCGTAATCGGCGCGACCGACCTTGACGGCTATATCCACGGTACTTTCCGTGGCGAACCCGTTAAGATTAAGGAACTCGGCACCGACTACTACTCCTTCTCCTGTGAAATCGAAGGCATGCCCGTCACGTATTACATGTACATGCTTTACGACAACACGACGGAAAAATTCGATAGCTTCGCTATTTCCGAGTATACGAGCCTCGTCTACGGCGAATATATCCTTTGTTCGCATATCGACCCGATGCAAGGCGAATGGAAGCTCGACGGCAAAGAAGACGCAGACTTTACCATCTCCTTCGACGGTGTACAAAGTTCTTACAGCAACGGTATTGCAACTCTTTCGTATAAAGGTTATGCAACCTATTACAACTACCGTATCTATACGGACAACAACGGCAACGTGGAATCGGTAATGCTGTGGTCGCAAAACGCGTATAACGGCGACACGTTGTACTACAAGCTTACCCCTAGCGAAACCACGATAAAAGGCGCGTTTGTACGCGGGGATAAAGCGTTTGTCCGTTCGGAAATTGATTCCTTGTTCAAAATGCAAGCGAAAGGCAACGACGGATACCTTTACACCTTCGACGGCGAAAACCTTGACAACGATACTTGGGGCACGATAACGGCAACGAAAAACGGCGCTCCTACCCGAACGCTGAAATACGATATCGTATCCTTTAACGACAACAAAACGGCAACCATTACCGTAAAAGAAATCGTTGACGGAAAAGTAAAAACGTATACGGCAACGCTCGACTATAATCAAAATACAGACCTGAAACTCACGTTCGTTGAATTGAACGTCGACGCCTTGGGCAAGCTGGAAGCAATGGATTCCAAGGGATATACGTATTCTTTCGACGGAAAGAGCGACGGGGAAACAGCGGGTACGATTACCGTATCCAAATACGGCAACACGACGAAATCTATGACCTATGAAATCGAAGCAATTTCCTTCGAAAATCAAACGGTGACGATTACGGCGAAAGAAACCGTGGAAGGCAAAGAAACGACTTACACGGCAACGCTTGATTACAGTGGCGAAAACATTACGATTACGTTTGTTTTGAAACAAGCTTAACCGCCTAAATAAGGCAAATCTAACGCCACCCGATAAGTTAATCGGGTGGCGTTATTTTTTGCGTTTTTAACGCATTTAAAGGCTTTTAAAATTGGATAAGGCGTGACTATGCCGTCGTTTTTTGAATTCCTTTTCCTTTCTCCCCTTATCATATAGAAAAAAAATACAAGACGTGTACTTACTTTAAAAAGCCCACAAAAAAAATCAACGCCTACACGCGCTCTTCCCATAGGGATTTTAATTGAATAGTTTAGAAAACTCGACTTATAAAAAAGTCGAGTTTTCTTTTCTTTTGCCTACAAAAACTGCTTGATAAATCTTTTTATATATGATATACTAATTATGCCAAACCAACTGAATAAATTAGGCAAGAACTATTTTTATCTTTTTGGATAATTATATTCTTTTTGCGTTATATCCATAATGAGTTTGATAAAAATGCAAATTCCTACTGGATATAGCGTAGATATGTTCTTGCTTTTCAGTTGGTTTGGCGACTATCGGGGTTTGCGTTTTTTGTGCGTTTACTTCGGTAGGCGCACTTTTTATTTATACTATTTTTAGGAGGTAGGTTTTATGGCAAAATGCACGAACTGTGGCAAAAGTATGACGTGGGAACTTGTACAGCGTTATTGCACTGGGATAGACGGGGGGAAACATTTCATTTGCAAAAAGTGTTTTTCGAGTTTTTTGCATCCAGAAAGAATGATTTATGATTCGTCTATGGGGAAAATTATTGAATTAAAGGCGGAAGAAGCGGAAATACATAAAAAATGTAATTCTTGCGGACATATTTTCAGCTTTAACAATCAAGATTTAAAGAGAAATAGGGATAAAGCAAAATCTGCTATATGGTCATCTTTAGGCGGTATAGCGGGTGCGATGAGCGGGGCGCATACGGCAAGCGCTGTGAATACGGGAAACGCAAATAGCGTACTCGACGGTATCGTAGATTATAACAAATGCCCGCATTGCGGCTCTCGAGATTTGGTGATTTTAAGTTCGGAAGAAATGAAGAATGAGCGGGAAAAAAAGAAACAAAATTCGCAAGCTCCAGCGATTTCCACGGCAGATGAAATTAAAAAATATAAAGAATTATTAGACTGTGGAATAATTACACAAGAAGAATTTAACGAGAAGAAAAAACAACTTCTAGGCTTGTAACTTAAAAGTATAGCACACTATACTTTGCAAGCAAAGTTGAGTGTTTTTGCAAAGCAAAGAAAGACTAACGAAAAAAATTCGTTAGTCTTTTATCTTGTCTAAAAAATCCCTAAGGGTAACGAGCATACGACGTTGATTTTTTGTTTTTATCAATCCCTTTTGCCACGACGGACGAGCGCACAAGCGCCACCCACCGTCATAAGGGCAATCACGGAATATACTCCGCCCAATACGCTTCCACAGCCCTCGTCCTTTTCAGGCTCCGGCGTGGGCGTTTCTTCGGGTACTTCGGGGGTAGGTTCCGTCGGCGTTTCTTCTTCCTCCGCCGTTTCCGTCACTTTGACGTCGTCGATTTGGAATTTCTTGCTGTTTTCTCCGTCGTTATAACGAAGCTCTACGTACAAGTCCTCCATTTTCAAAGGTCCAGTCAAGACGGTCACGTGCTCGGTGCCGACTACGCGTTGTTCGCCCGTTTCGTAGACGAGGGTGAGTACCAAGCCCGTCATATCAAACGTTTCGCCAACGACGTAATTCATTTTTACGTTGCTGATATCGTATTTAATCGCTTTAAGCTTTACAATAATATCGAATTGCTTGTTGGCATTACGGATAGCCGTTTCCGCCTCTTGCAACTGCGTTTCTTTGTCTTGTACGAACGGCGCTTGCCCTTCGTCTTTCATGAGCAAATCAAACGTCGTGCGAAGTGATTTGATAACGTCGCCACAAGCGAGAACTTCCGCTTTCTTCGCTTCGTCCGTCTTATCCCACGTTGCCCACGTCTTAATTTCGGCGATAGGCAAATTTTCCAACGTGTTAAGCCATGCTCTCGTCGTATCCGTCTTAACAATGCTCGTTTGGTTTTTCGTGCCAAAGTATGCGCTGTATACGTAATTGTCATAGCCCACGCCGTTGACGGGATAGTTCATGATAAGCGTGCTCTTTTGTCCGCCAAAGCTGGTAAAGTTATAGAAATACGTTTCAAAGTTGGTATTGTAGTAGCCTTTATAGTACGCAGCCGATTTTTCGTCCGCCACCGCTTCTATCCACGTCGCTACCTCTTCGCAATAGGTCGTTTCCAAGATAGGTGCTTGGATACTCTCGAAAGTGTATTCCTTAATGCCACTCGCAAAGAACGCGTCGTCGCCGATTGCTTTTACGCTGTACGGAAGCACGACACAATCCAAGCCCGCGTTTCCGCCTTTATTGATTTCAAGGAAGGACGCCGATTGCACGTAGATAGTACCGTCTACCAACTTATACGTCTTAACGCCGTCCACCGCCGTTTGTTCACGTGCGGAGGGATAAGAAACGATTTCGTACGTCTTTGCTTGCTTATCGATATAACGGTACAATACGCCGTAGCCCGTCGCATCCGCATCGAATACCACGAAGCTTTCGTTGCCGTCCGCCACCGTAAAGCCTTTCAAGTTCTTGGAAGACGCAAACGCACCGAACGCAATCTCACGTACGCTTGCAGGCAAGTCCACCGTCGTTTCGCCACCGTTTAAGAACGCATACGCGCCAATCTTTTCCACCTTGGGGAAAGAAATGCTAGTATACTTCCCTTCCTTGGTGCCGTTTGCATTTTCTACCGCAAATGCACCCACACCGATTTCTTTTGCATTAGCAAGGTTCAACGCCGTTAATGCCGTGTTATAGAACGCTTGCGTGCCAATCACCGTCACTTTATCAAGGTTATTCACCGTTGCAAGGCTTTGACATCCGTCAAACGCTTGCATACCTACTACGTTGTTCGTATCCGCGGAAGAAAGCGTCACTTCCGTCAAGCGCAAACAGCCGTAGAACATACCCGTGCCTACTTCCGTTTGTCCGTCTGCAAACGTGAACGTTTCAATCGCCGTGTTCGCAAACGTGTATTCGCCCGTCGCCGTAGCGTCTTTACCAAACGAAGCTTCTTTTAAATTGGACGCGCGTACGAACGTGAACGCCCCCAATTTCGTAATGGAAGGCAATTGCGCGCTCGTCAAAACGGAACATTCGTAGAATACGCCTTCGCCCATTTGCGAAAGAGCGTCCGTCAATACCAAAGCATTGGTGGGAAGCGTTTCAAATTTCGCTTCTTCCGTCACGATTTTTTGAAGCGCTAAGCAGTTTCTAAACGCATAATCGCCAATCATTTGCACGTTCGGCAAATAGCTGTTATGAAGCGCCGAATAAGCAAATGCGTATTCTCCAATCTCCGTCACCAATTCGCTTACGGCAATCGAAGCTATACTTGATTGATAGAACGCTTTTGCAGGGATTTTGGTAATGCTTGTGTCACTCAAATCCAAGCCCGCAAGCTTCGTATTAAAGAACGCGCCCTCGCCGATAACGTCTACGTTTTCCGCATTTTCAAACGTGATTGCGTTAAGATTGCTGTTTGCAAACGCATACGAACCGATTTCCTTAACGCTTGCGGGGATTTCAAACGAGCCCGTAAGCGAAGTATTTACAAGCAAGATTTTCGTCTTGTTGCCGTTATAAATAACACCCGCTTCTTCCGTATATTTTGCGCCGTTGTATCCGTCGGCGAGTTTTACTGTGATGCCGTCGAAGGACATACCGCCAAGACGCATTGCATCTAAATCGAAACTGTCGTTTATCGCAATTTCCGCAATATCGCTACCTGCAAATGCATTTGCGCCAATCGTACGAATAATTTCGTTATTGAAATCGATAGAGAAGCCGTTTCTCGTGTCGATACCGCAGTTTTGGAAAGCTCTTTCGCCGATATCGAATTCTAAGTTCACACCCTCGGGGGAAGCAAACTTCACCCCTTTGAGGTTGACGCAATCCATAAATGCGCCTTCGCCAATATTGGGCGTTTGCAACGTAATAACGTCACGCAAGCCCGTACAGCCCTTGAACGCTTCTTTGCCAATCGCCGTGAACCTACCCGTCGTGATGCTTTCGAGATTTTCACAGCCCTCGAATACGTTGTCGCCCATAACGAACGTTCCTGAAATATCCACGCTCGTTAAGCCCGTGCACCCCTTGAACGCTCTATGGTACATCGTACCGATGTTATCCATTTTCAAGATTTCCGAAAGAGAGGTACACCCGACGAAGCAATCTTGCGCAACCGTAATCGTTTTCGTGTTCGTTAAATCGATTTTCTTTAACTTCTTACAGTTCTTAAACGCTTCGCCGTAAATGAGTGCCAAATCCGCCCAGTCGATTTCCGAATTGATTATTTTCGTGGTACCCGCAACCGTTTCACGATGACTCGTGGAAACGAAGTACACTTCTTCAAGTGCGGAACAGTTTTCAAACGCGCCCTCTTGAATTTGTACGACGGAAGCGGGAATAACAATCTTTTTAACGTTGTCGTTATCCTTGAACGCATCCTCGCCGATATACATAATGTTCATATCGGTGGGAATCCAAAGCACGCCGTCCTCTTTGTTATAGCCCACGCCGTTATAATCGTACAACGTATAGTTGCTCACGTCGAATTCGTCCACGACGTCAAGCGTGACGGACGCTACGTTCATCGTCGGCACGTTGCCTCTATATATCTTCGCTTCAATAGCAACCATACCCTTTTTCTTCGTGTATACGTTGCCCATTTGGTCTACCGTAGCGATATTGTCGTCGTAGCTAGACCAACGTATGTTAAGCCCTGTCATGGGATGATACCAAGGCTCGATAATCGTCTGCAAGGAGAAGGATTGACCAGCATTTACTTCCACCCTGCCTTCCGCCTTGGAAAGCGCTTCCCCTGCCGTCTTGATAACGCCAAAGGAAATGTTCGGTTCGGAAAGCGATTTCTTGTTTTCCGTGACGGTGACGTTTACTTTTTGTACACCGCCCTTACGGTTGCTGACGGAAATAACCACTTCACCCGTTGCAAGCCCAACGATTTCCCCGTTTTTAACCCCTGCGATTTGGGGCGCGGAAGACGTCCACGAGAAGTTGGACAAATCTGCGTTCCCTTCGTAAACGAGGTTTACCTTATGTGTGTCGTAAATATCAAGCGTAATGTTATTCTCCCCTTCCGCCAAGGCAAAGCCGTCGTTTTCGGGAAGCACACCCGTGTGCAGATTATCCAAATTAAGCTGATACAAACAACTGTTTACCGCATAGTCGTCTACTTGAATATACAACTGATTGCCGTATTGTTCATAAATATCCGTGATATCAATGGAAACGGTCGTCGTGCTGTTTTTATTTTGCGCTCTTACAGGCGTCGCGTAATCGGTTGCAAGTTGCAACACGAGCTCGCCTTCGGAATTGGTTTTAGGATAGCAAAGCATAATTGCCTGTGCGTAATGGTTATCGTAAACGTCCATATCAAGGTAAATCGTTTGCTTTTCCTTACCGCTACTGTCCTTCGATGTCTTATATCTAATACGTGCGTCTTCCAATACAGGCGCTTCGTAGTCCACCGTGAACGTGAACGAATACGTTCCGCGCATATTGTTCGGGTTTGCGCCCTCGGGCAAGTTTTCGTCGTCCGCGAATATCGTGTACTTATCAGGGTCGTTCATATAGAACATGAAATCCATTTGGTACTGCCCGTTTGCAAGCAAGCCAAGCTGTTCGGGGTACAGTTCAAGTTCTACGTTGCCAGGCACCGCTTGACCGCCACCCGCGTACGCTTTACCCACACGATTGATTTCTTTATCCACGAGGATTTTTTCGCCCGTTTCTACGTTGGTGAGCGAATAGGTGACCAAACGCGCGTTGCGCAGTAGCCCTGCGTAAACCGCTTTGATACCCGTCGTCGTCAAATAGTTTTCCGTGCTATCGTCGCCGAAGAAATTATTATAACGGGAAACCGCGTTGAATTTTTCGTCCGTGTATACGGGGTCGTCGTTGTCTTCGTCTACAAGGTAAACGTATCCGCCCATGGGAAGAATATACTTTTCATTGTAGTAGATAGAGTACGGTTGCGTAGCCCATACGCTCGCCTTTCTCTTTTCAATCTCTTCAAGGCTGGGGTCCGCTTCGTCCTTTGCCACTTCATACGCCGTATAGTCAAGCATATCCGCGCCTTCCCAATCCCCGTGGAAACCGAGGAAAGGAATGCTCAAATCGCATTGGCTATCGTCCGTAGATACAAGCTTTAAGAAACCTTCCAAATACATACCGCTGGGGAAGTTCTTTTCGCCCATATAGGCAAGCTCGTCTTGCGAAAGTTCTAACTGCACGCTAATCTTCAACGTTTTGCCCGCTTCTACGGTAATCGTATTTCCCGACAATGCCTCGTCGTTGACAAACCAATCGGGAGCGATATCGGTGAACGAGTGCGCTTGCTCTGCAATAGCAAGCCCGTCCGCCGCCACCGTTTCCGTGAAGAAGAGGTAGTCCGTCGTAAAGCTCAAATCGCTGTCGCCAAAGTTGGTCACGTTAAAGGTGAGCCTTTCCTTGGAGATAACCCCCGTCTTTTGCGGGTCGTCGCCGATTTCAAGCTTGGGGCGGTAATCGCTTTCCGCTTTGTCTACGGAAAGGAACGCCGTCGTCTTGGTCACTACGTTGTCAAGACTACCAAGCCCTGCACCCTGTTTACGAGGGGAGTACGGTCTACCCGCTTGGTCGCGTACCGTCGTTGCCGTACTCATCATCAATTGGTTGGCAAGGCGGTTGACCTTTACGTTATCGATAGCGCCTTCCTCGTCAATGACAAGCGCGCGCGTGGAAGGATTGTTTTTAATGTAGTTGCGTACGATTGCCATAACGCCCGCCATGTTCGGCGACGCCATGGACGTACCGCTTTGTTCGCCGTAGCCACCAGGAACGGTCGAGGTGATTTCTCCACCGTGCGCCGTGATTTCCGGCTTCAAGCGCAAATCGTGCGTAGGACCCCACGAAGAGAATTCACTCATGAAAGGACCTGCCGAAGTGTCTTTGCTAATCGTGAGTTCACCAACGGCAAGCGCAGGCAAGTTGCCCTTGCTATCCCTCGTCAAGTTGATGAGTGCGTTGCCCGCGTCCATATCGATAGAGATGGCAGGGATACGCATATCTTCGTCAATTTCGCCGAGGTTCATACGGATAAGACCTGCAACGTTGTTGTATACGATAATGGCTTTCGCACCCATACGCTTCGCCATTTGTACCTTTTCTTGGAAGGTAGAATCGCCACGTTTAACGAGTGCGATTGCGTTCGGGTTTTGTTTGAAATACGTTCTAATCGTCGAAGTATAATGCCCCATGTCGCCCGTGCCAGGGATAACGACGTATTCAAACGTCCCCTCGCTTGCATCCGCGCCGAGCATTTGTTCCACGAAATCGAAAGGATTGCTGTTTTCGTCACGCGATTCTTCGAAGAAAATGAATTCCCCTTCCCCTTCGCCTGCCGTAGCCGATTTGCCCTTTGCATAGCCTATCATATACGGAGATTCTTGTCCGCTAATACTTGCAACGGAAAGTGCCGAAGCAAACGTAGAAGGCGAACCTACCGTGCTGGAATCGGGGTTTTGTTTGAGGTTCGTACCGAACACACCGCCGTAGCCAGAGCTATAATCGTTGCTCGCCGCGCAAACGAGGCTAATACCTTCCTTTTGGATAGCTTCGTAAACGGCGTTGAGCATTTCACCCTCGTCGTCCCCGTCGTTCGTCGTGGAGAAACCGCAAGAAGTACCAAGCGACATATTGATAACGTCTACTTCAAGCATGACGCAGTCTTCCAACGCCGCGATAATATCTTCGGGGGTTGCACCGCCAAGCTCGGGGTCTTCCAAGTCGTCGGTGAATACCTTACAGATGACGAGCTGGGAATCGGGCACGACGCTTCTAAATTCGTCATGAATATCGTTGCCGTCTTTATCGGTGTACCCGACGTCCTCCGTCGTATAACCGCCGATGATACCTGCAACGTGCGTGCCGTGGTTGGAGTAGGAAGGATATACGTCGGCGTCGTC
Source organism: Clostridiales bacterium (assembly GCA_015069525.1). Taxonomy (GTDB): domain Bacteria; phylum Bacillota; class Clostridia; order Christensenellales; family Borkfalkiaceae; genus Scatosoma. Next base: position 13,093 of record SVIK01000010.1, read on the forward strand.
GTCCGCATAGTCGTACGCGAACGGCACTTTCGAGCTAACGTATACGTCTTTCGTTTCCAAACCGCTCGTGCGTTCTTCCGCGTTCAAATTCTTTGCGCTCAATTTAGAGGAAACGGCGTCCTTCGACCAAGCAGGATTTTCCGGCTGTCTTTGGAAGGCTTCGTGCGTATAGTCCAAACCGGTGTCGAGGATAGCGACAACCGTGCCCTCGCCGTAATCGTTTTCCTGTCCGTTTACGTTCGTATACGACGTAGAGTTGTATATACCCGTTTTGTAAACGCTCGTTTTATTAAACACTTCTTGCGAAGCTTTTGTTTGAATCGTTTTCGGCTCTGCATACGTCGTCGTAATAACGACCGAATCCACCCCTTGCATTTGCTTGATGGCGGAAACGTATTTCGTATCCAATTCTACTGCGACGGCGTTGAGAAGGGTGTTGTATCTGCCCACTTCCGTAAACGAAACGCCCGATTGTTTCAAACGGCGCAAGAAATCGTTTTGTTCCTTGTAAATATTCGCAAGGGTATTTTGTCCCGTAAACGTATTCAAATACGAATTAACGGAAGTATCCCCCGACGCTTCCGCAAGGGAATCCCCCGAAAGCGTAATCATTACGTTTCGCGTTTCATACGTAGGCGTCGTATCCGTATTTTTTAAAACGGAATCATTAAACTGACTTTCACGAAGCGCCGAGGTATTGATGCTACCCGTCACGTCCTTAAACGCTACATTCGTGGAGCTTACGGACGTCGAAGACAACGTTTCCTCCGACGCGTCGCTACGAATCGCTTGTTCGAGAACGAACGTGGATAATAATCCCAACGAAAGCGCTCCACATATAATCCGCTTACTAAGTTTTTTCATAAAGCCTCCTCGCCATAACGGCGTTTTTGTTCGACTGTGCCCCGTGTTTTTCACAACCTTCTTACGCAAGACAACAATACTGCATTATAACATACTATATCTTCATTATTTTATCGTAAAGCGGGACTTTTGTCAAGCATTTTCGCGCGCATACGCGTATAATGCGCGAATTTACACACAATTTTTATGAAGGCATTTTTACCTTCCTCTTTTGCGCTACTACAAGGATAGAACTATCCCCAAACGCTTGACTTATAAGCATAAATTATGTATAATAATATATAATGACTTTCTTTTGAGGAATTGGAAAAACGCTATGGCAAAAAAATTGAAAAGAAAACGTAAAATATTTACAGCACTCGGGCTTCTCGTCCTCCTCGTCGGCTTAGTGTTTTTCCTTTTTTCGGGCGACAATCGGGCTGTTTTATCCGAGCTTGTCCGCGACAACGTTTCCAAGGAAGAAATACAAGATACACTTGGAAAATTGGGCTTTAAAGGATACGTCACCTTTGCCTTTTTGTCCATGTTGCAAGTGCTTCTCCCTTTCGTCCCTGCCGAACCCATTCAAATGATGTCTGGCGTGGCGTTCGGGTGGTGGAAAGGTTCTGCCGTCTGTATCCTCGGTGTGACGGTTGGCAACACCATTATTTATTTCCTTTATAAAATCTACGGCGATAAACTGAGCGATTTCTTTACGACCAACGCGGAATTTGATTTTGACATCGCGCGAAAATCCTCTAAAATAGCGCTCATTATTTTGCTGATGTACGTATTGCCTGCCATCCCCTACGGATTGATTTGTATCTTTGCGGCATCGCTGAATATCAAGTATCCAAAGTATATTTTATTGACGACAATCGGCGCCGTTCCCTCCGCGTTCCTCGACGTGGGCATGGGGGATATCGCTATGTCGACAAGCTGGATTTTGTCTATTTGCGTCTTCCTCGTTATCGTCACGTTGCTTATTGTCATGTTCCGCTATAAAAAAGCGTTATTTAAAAAGGTAAACGAGTTTATGACGAGAACGTATTCCACAAATAAACCTGTAAGAAAAAGTAGTGCTTTGTTTATTCGTTTCCTTTCCTTTGGTTTTAGATTTTTCTTCGACACCAAAGTGAAGGTGAAATTGAAAAAAGAAGTAAAGAAATTGCCAAAGCCTTGTTTGGTTCTTTGCACGCACGGCTCTATGTACGACCCGCTATACGCAGGAAGATTGCTCATGTCGGAAAAACCGCAATTCGTCATGGCGCGATTGTACTTTTATAATAAGCACTCGGCAAAATGGCTTCGCAGAGTAGGCTGTTTCCCCAAGAGTATGTTCTCCGCCGATATCAGCAACGCGAAAAACTGTATGCGCGTTATCAGCATGAAGCGTACCCTTACAATGATGCCCGAAGCAAGACTCTCTACCGTGGGTAAGTTTGAAGGAATACAGGATTCTACGTATAAATTTATTAAGCGTATGAATTTGCCCGTGTACACTATCCGCGCGGACGGCGCTTATTTTGCAAGACCTAAATGGGCAAGCAAAACGCGTAAGGGTGCTTTGGTAGAAGCAAAGCTTGTTCCCCTCTTCGCGGAAGACGAAACGAAAAATCTCACTTTTGAAGAATTGAAACGCCGTGTAGACGAAGCGCTTTATTACGACGATTTCGCTTGGTTGGATACCCACCCTGAGGTTTCCTACAAGTGCAAAACGTTGGCGGAAGGTTTGGAAAATATTTTGGTACGTTGCCCCCATTGCGGAGCGCAATTTGCCATGAAAGCGGAAAAGCATACAATCTATTGTGAAAAATGCGGATTCTCCCGCGAGTTGGATAACCGCTACGCCTTTACGGAAAGCGCACCCTTTGCTAATTTTGCACAGTGGTACGATTGGCAAAAGGCAGAAATGGAAAAAGACATGCTTGCCGACGAAAATTGGAAACTTGAAAGCCCCGTTGCGTTGTTGCACGCGTCCTTAGACGGACACAAAATGCTCCGCGAGGCTGGACACGGACAATGCACGCTGGATAAAACGGGCTTGCATTACAGCGGGGAAGAAGACGGTCAACTTATTGAAAAGCACTTTACTCTTTCGGAGATTTACCGCTTACTCTTTGGTGCAGGCGAAGATTTTGAAATTTACGAGGGCGAACAAATTTGGTATTTCCGTCCCGATAACAGAAGAAGCTGTGTCGCTTGGTATATGGCAAGCGAACTTTTGAAAAAACTCTACGATAATAAAGGCTGATTATGGAGCAAACCCCACAAGAAGAAATTACAAAAAAACGGAAAAATGAAAAAGCCGTTTCACAAATTGAAACAAAATCGTTCGTCGGTATCGTAATTTTATTGACGCTGATGATTATCCTTAGCGGAGTTCTTTCTTACTTTATTCCGCAAGGAGAATATTTACGGACGCAAAGTGGCGCAATTCTCCCGAATACCTTTATTCTTGGCGAAGTGGAAGGGATTGCCGTTTGGCGTATTCTCACCGCCCCCTTCCGCGTATACGTTTCGGAAGACGGCTTAACGATTATCATGATAAGCGTTTTCTTGCTGGTGATGAGCGGTGTTTTCAACCTCATGGATAAGACGGGCGGTATCCGTATCTTTATCGGCAAAACGATGCGTAAATTTTCTAAAAAACGCAAACTCGTCGTATGCGTCGCTACGCTTATCTTCATGCTCTTTGGCAGTTTCTTCGGCTTGTTTGAAGAACTCGTCACCCTGCTCCCTATCGTTATCATGTTCATGCTTTCGCTTGGCTTTGATACGATGACGGGCTTAGGCGTGTGCATGATGTCAGCGTGCTTCGGTTTTTCCGCGGCGATTACCAACCCCTTCTCCGTTGGGCTTATTCCCGAAATGGCGCAAAACAGCGGGCTGGATTTCTCCGTCACCGACGGGCTTTGGCTGAGAATAATATTCTTCCTTCTCGTGTTTGCCGTCGTTTGCGGATTCTTGCTTTTGTATATCCGTAGAATTACGAAAAACCCTGAAAAATCGTTATCTTATCAAATCGATTTAAAAAAGCGCGAAAGCTTACAATTAGGCATAGACGTAAACACGGAAGAAAGCGCAAAGGAACGCCGTATCTTTAAGGTTTTTGCTATCTTCTTTGCCGTGCAACTCGTTATCTTGATTGCCATTGCAAGTATCCGTGCGATAAGCGGATTTGCTATCCCTATCTTGGCGGTTAGCTTCCTCGTTGGCGGAATTGTGTGCGGTCTGCTCGTTTGCCAAAAGAAGAGCGATACTTTCTATTATCTTTTCAAAGGCGCAATCGCTATGTTGCCCGCCGTCCTTTTAATTGCCCTTGCCTCCTCGGTAAAACTCGTTATGGTGGAAGGCGGAATTATGGATACGGTAATGCATTACGTCACCTTGTATTTGCAAGGACGCGACCCTTACGTTTGCGTAATTTTGCTCTACTTCTTGATTTTATTCTTACAAATCTTTATCGGCTCGGCAAGTGCAAAAATCTTCTTGATTATGCCGATTATCTTGCCGATAGCCTCCAACCTTGGCATATCCCCTACCGTAGTGGCGTTGACGTACTGCATTGCAGACGGCTTTACGGATATGATACTGCCCACCAACCCCGTGCTGTTAATCGGGCTTTCCATGGCGGGCGTTTCGTATGGAAAATGGGTAAAATGGACGTGGTTAATGCAACTCTTCTTATTTGTATTTACCATTGCCATCTTGCTCTTTGCCGTAGCGATTGGATATTAAAAACCGAATACGACAAAACAGCCCTCGAACGTTTCCGTTCGAGGGCTGTTGTTTTTATAAGTTTAGAAATTACAACAAATAATAAGGCATATCGTCGCAAACGCTTACTCTTTCAAAGCCGTTCTTTTCTGCCTTTTTGCAAGCGGTTTTCTTTGCGGGAGCTTTCTTTGCAGGCGCTTTTTTCGCCGTCTTCTTTTCCACCTTTGCCTCCGTCGCTTGTTCTACGGGGGCAACCATTTTCTCCATTACTTGCGGGTCAAGATTTGCTATCACGTTGCTGTTCTCCATGTCGGGTGCGCTCGTTTTTACGTTCGAATACCCGTTGTTTTCTACTCTTTTGATTGCGTTTTTACCGATTGGCATACTCCATAATCTCCTTTGTTAAATTCATATATTCCACGGCGCTACGGCTCGTCTTTTTATACGCTACGACAGGTTTGCTGTTGTCTTGCGCCCATTCCACAGCGCTATCCACGCGGATATAATTTTCAAACAGTCTTGCCCCGTCCGTTTCTTTCAAGATATCCATCGTTTGCTTGAAATATTTCTTTCTTTCGTCCGCTTTCGTAATCGCTATACCCAGCACTTCTAAACGCGGTGCCATGTTCTTGGCTTGGTTGCAAAATTCAAACATGTTCGCAAGCCCGAACAAGCCCCAAGGGCTTGCCTCAACGGGAATAACCACGTAATCGGACGCGCACATTACGTTCATCACCCACCCGCCAAGCGTAGGGGGCGAATCGATAAGAATATAATCGTAATACCCTTTTGCCTTTACACGTTCTAGGCATTTCCTCAATACGAATTCTCTTTGCCATTTCGCAAACAAATCGAATTCAATACCGCTCATAAGCGAGGAAGAAGGAATCAAATCCAACCCCTCAATGCCCGTTTCCACGATAAAATCACTTAAATCTTTTTCTTCCTTGATTGCCGTATGGATGTTCTTTCCGCTTTGGGCAAATTCCAGCGCTTGCTCTTCGTCGAAATAGGAAATGGTGAGGTTGAGTTGCATATCGCCGTCAATCATCAATACCTTTTTCCCTTCCATCGCCATTGCGCAACCTACGTTGGAACAAGTGGTCGTTTTACCGCTTCCGCCTTTGTTATTCGCAAAAGCGATTACCGTTGTTTTGCTCATATCCGTTTCCCTCTTTTATAATAACCAAGTAGCCAATTCACCTGGTTTGGTTTCTTCCTTTTGTATAGTCACTTGCGGTCTTTGCGCAGGCTTTACCCGTTTCTTGCCCGAATCGTCGTTTAAATAGTCGGCAAGCTCCTTTATCCCCTCGCCCGTATACGAACTGACGGCGAAGATTTTTTTACAGCCCGCAAGGCGCAACCATCTTTCCACGCGCGCAACGTTGGCGTCCGGCTTGTCTATCCCCGTGATAATGCCGATTGCTTCGCGGTTTACCATGCTGGTAAGACAGGGCGCGAATATCGAATACGGCTCGTTTGCGGAAAGCACCAAACCTACAACGTCCGCCTCGTACGCATACAGCGCGAGCGCTCCGCTCGTTTCACGGCGTTCGGTATATTCCCCAGGCGTGTCGATTACCGTATCGAGATAATTGACGTACTGCGTCTTAAAATATTTAATTTCTTCTCCGCGCAAGGCCTGCGTGAGCGTTGTCTTTCCTGCGCCCACCCTGCCGAATAACATTAGTTTTCGCATTTTTACTTCTTATTAGGTCTTTGTCAACTCGCAACAAGCATAACCGAGCTTGTTTATGCAATATTCTCTAATCGCCACAAACGCCGCTTCCACCGAAGAAACCGTGCCCGTGATGATAAGCGTACCCGTAAATCTGTCTACAAACCCGATTTCCGCGCCCGAAGCCTTCATCGCGATATCTGCCGCGATTACCGCACTTTCGTAAGGGATAACCGTCAATACGCCGATAGCGCTCTTCGTGTAATCCGTTTGCGGGTCTAAACCAAGCTTCGTATACAGCGTTTCGCCAGGGTTTGCAATAATATGACAAAGCGTGATTTGTTTACCAGGGACAAACTCCTGTATAATTGTCATTTTATCTTTGAGTTCCATATATCTTCTCCTGCGGATAATTTCCGCTTTTTTATTACGTTTTATCGTCTATCCTATCGACGATACCACTACATACTTGCGCTACCGAGAGATAGAAAGACTTGCCCGCGGAGGCACTCCATAAACAGCGTAGTCACAAGGCAACGGTTATACCTATCGACGATACCGCTACATACTTGCGATACCGAAAGATAGAAAGACTTGCCCGCGGAGGCACTCCGCTAACCGCCGATTTGGCATTTCAAGCCACTTTCCTCCGCCACCGATAAAAGATACTCCATCTTCTCTTTTGTAGGCGGTTCGATATCCTTCATCGCGTAATTGCGCCCCAAGCCCGCATACTTGTCTTGCCCCAATCTATGATAGGGCAACAAATGATGTTCTTTCACGTTCGGGAGCGTGGACGCAAATTTCGCTATCGCACGGATTTCCTCCGCCGTGTCGTTAAAGGTGGGCACTACGGGGGTGCGGATAATGAGTTCTACCCCACTTTCCGCTATCTTTTTCGCGTTGGACAAAATCAACTCGTTCCCCGCCCGCGTATATTCCTTATGCTTTGCCGAATCCATGTGCTTAATATCCATTAAATACAAATCAAGATAGGGCAAAATCTCCTTTATTGCCTCGAAAGGCGCGTTGCCCGTCGATTCCACCGCCGTTTGCAAGCTGTTTTGCTTACAAGCACGAAGTAAGTCGCGCGCAAATTCGGGCTGAGCCAATATTTCCCCGCCCGATAAGGTAATTCCGCCACCGCTTCTGCGATAATAGTTTTCATCGGCAAGCAGTTCGGGCATAATCTCGCCCACCGTCACGTCTTTCCCGACGATTTTTTCTTTGCCGTTTTCTATCATCGTTTGGATAGCATATTCCTGCGATTCGGGATTGCAACACCATGCGCAACGCATATAACAACCCTTAAAGAATACAATAGTGCGGATTCCCCGTCCGTCATGGATGGAGAACCGCTGAATATTGAATATTCTTCCTTTGGTATCGTAAATGCTCATAGTGCTGTTTCCTAATTATTTAAATCTCTTCCCCGCCCCGACAACGCTACGTTCAAGCGTTAACGAAAGATAGAAAGATATGGGTGTGGCAGTTTGCCATTAGAAGCCTTGTTCGGTACGGTTGATGATATCGTCTTGCAACGAACGGGAAAGCGTCGTAAAGAGTGCGCTATACCCAGCCACACGTACGACGAGCGTCTTGTATTTTTCAGGGTTCTTTTGTGCGTCCAACAGCGTTTCACGTGTGACAACGTTGAACTGCATATGCATACCCTTTTGGTCGAAATACGAACGAATAAGCGCCACGAATTTCGTCAAGCCCGACATCCCCGCAAGTGCGGAAGGATGGAATTTTTGGTTCAAAAGCGTACCGTTGCTTGCTACGTCTTGTTCCAATCTTGCAACCGAGTTCGCCGTTGCCGTGGGGCCTTTTACGTCCCTACCCGAAGCAGGACCGATACCGTCTGCAATAGGCGTAAAGGCAAGTCTGCCATCGGGCGTTGCGCCCGTTTGTCCGCCAAGGGGTACGTTCGCCGAAACGGGATATAAGCCCGCTTGGAAAATACCGCCACGGTAGTTTTTATATTTCTCTACTTCTTTGGTGTAGCTATTGGCAACGTCGCGGGCGAACATATCCGCTTCGTAAATATCGTTGCCGTATTTAGGACACGTTTCGTCAATCAAGCGCTTGATTTCACGATAACGCGCTTTCTTTTCAGGGTCGATAGCGTTGCCCGTCGTCACTTCTTCGTATACGGTACGGATAACGTCGTCCGTAATTTCTACACCGCTTTTTGCAAGCTGAGTGACGATATCGCTCGTCACACGTTCCGCCGCCGAACCAGAAAGTCCGTAGCCGAAGTTTGCGTTCATCGCCTCGCGGTATTCCGCAAGCGTCACTTTCTTTTCCTCGAATACGAGTTTTTTAATCGCAAGCAAGCCGTCGGTGTTGTTGGCAATACCAAACCCTTGCGGTCCCGTGAAATTATAAATT
>SVIK01000111.1 GCA_015069525.1 Clostridiales bacterium
CTACGTAGCGGAAGAAAAAGCGTATTTTGAGAGGATACAAGCGACGCAACAGCTTGCTTTGTGTGAAGACTTGTCGGGGGCGTTAAACGCAATTCTCGATTCTCCCGATTATTTTTCCGCTTGCGCTTTGCAAAAGCCTCCGTTTACAAAGAAAAGTTCAAGCAAAAAGGACAGCGAAGAAAAGAAAGAACATATTGAACGGCTCGCCGTGCTAAAAGACAAAATCGTTAAGATTTATGACGATGAGCTTTCCAAAACAACTTCCAAAGCTGAGGAATTCTCTTCGTTCGTGCAATCGGGCAAGACGGCGAAAGCGATTGCGCAATATTTGCTTAAATTTGATAAAAAATATTCCGCGTTAAAGCGGGAAAGATGCGTGCTCGATTATAACGATTTGGAGCATAAAGCGCTTGCCTTGTTGGAAGACGAGGACGTTTTAAGTGCGTTGCGGGAAAAATACCGCTACGTTTTCGTGGACGAATATCAAGACGTCAACCCCGTGCAAGAGGCGATTATTTCTCGTGTTAGCGGAGAGGATTTGTTCCTCGTTGGCGACGTGAAACAATCAATTTACGGCTTCCGTGGTAGTAAGTCCCGCTTCTTTGTTGAAAAGAAAAAGGAGTTTGAACAAGGCGACGGGAATAGCATTGATATGAGTAGGAATTTCCGTAGCTCGGATGCGGTTTTAGATGCGGTAAACGCACAATTTTGTAAGGCTATGACGCTTCACACCTCGGACGTGGACTATGCAAACGGCTCGTATATGGAACGAGGTGGTTGGTACGAGGTGGGTGACGGCAGGGTGCAGTTGCATCCGCTTAAAGAGGAGGAAAAGGCGGAAAAAACCCAAAGAGGCGTGTATTCCGTTAAGGCGCACGCTAAGGAAGGTGGCGTGGAAAAAAGCCCGATAGCGAAGACGATTCGACATATTATCGATTGGGAACTTACACAAAAATGGTACGACACAGAAAGGAAGGAATACCGTCCCGTTCGCTATTCGGATATAGCAATTCTCACCCGTAAAAAGCAGGGGGGAATCAGCAAAACGGTCGCTTCGCTTACAGCGGAGGGGATTCCCGTGACGGCGTCCTCTGCGGTAAATATTTGCGATTTTACAGAGATAAAAGCGCTTATCGATATTCTTTCACTTATTGACAATGCCGAACAAGACGTACCGCTTTGTAGCGCGTTATTGTCCGCTATGGGCGGGTTAACCGCCAACGATTTGGTAGAGATTCGTTTGTCGTTTAAGGACGAAACGTTTTTCCGCGTTGCATGTAAACGGTATGCTACGGAAAGGACGGGGGAGCTTTCCCACCGATTACAGCGTTTTTATCAATATCTCCAACACTTGCGCGATTGTGCATGCGTAATGAACGCAGGGGAGATTCTCACGAAAATTTTGGCGGAAACGCATATGGAATCTCTTCTCTTGTCCAAAGAAAACGGCGAGGCGAGCATACGGCGCGTGCATCGTTTCATTGAAGAAACGAGCGTGGAAGAGCCGTTATCCGTTCACGATTTTCTCGTACGTTTGCGCAACTTGGATTATAAGGTGGAATACAACGAAAATAGCGGGGAAGATTCGGTTAAAGTAATCACAATGCACGCCTCCAAGGGGTTAGAATACCCCGTCGTTATCCTTAACGACATTAGCGAGCTTTTCCACGGGGTAGACCACGACGAGATTCTCATCGAAGAAAAATACGGTTTGGCACCTCGTTCTTTCGATGAAAATAAATTGATTAAAAGAGGCACTTTGCTTCGTCGCTTGTGCGAGAAAAAACAACAAAAAAGCACCGTCATGGACGAATTGAACCTTTATTACGTCGCGTTGACTCGTGCTAAATATGCGTTGCATATCGTTTTTGGCGAAAAGAGCCTTTTGCAAGACGTGCGCTATGCCCGTTCTTTTGCCGATTTTACCGATTTTTCTATATGGAAAAAGTATCTTGTCGAGGATGAGATTTTCGACGTTCCTTACGCGGAAAGACAGGCTCTTGCCTTTAATCCTAATAAAGAGCTGACAAATAGTATTATGCAAGCATTCCAATGGGAATATTCGCATAAAGGTTTGGAAAATTTGCCGGTGAAAAGCTCTGCTACGCAGTTGCTTGGACAGTACGTCTACGAAGAGGACGGAAGGGAAGAGAAGGTCGTTGAGGCGGTTGTTGAGGGTGGAACAGGGACGAGTATTGAAGCAGGGCTTGCATACCACGCCTTTTTAGAGCGTTTCGATTTTGCCAAATTGTTGGACGGGGCGGGAAATCGTATATCCAAGGAAACGCTTGTTTCGCTTATTGAAAAGGAATACGACGCGGTTGCCGATAAGGATAAAAAATACGTATCCAAGGAAAAGCTGGTAGAGATTTTGTCTAACGACGTATTTTACCGTTTGGAGGGTATGCGTTTGTATAAGGAGCAAGTGTTCCTTGCTTCCTTACCTGTGCGCGATACGTACGCAAAAAAGGCGGACGTCGAAGAGAGTGTGAAAGCGGTGGACGAAGCGGAAGAAATGATATTCCAAGGCGCAATCGACCTGCTTGCGGTTGGCAAAAACACCGCTTGGATTATTGATTATAAGTATTCACAAAAGAACGCGGAACAGTTAAAAGAACATTACTATCCGCAACTCGACCTTTATAAAAAGACGACGGCGAAAATTTTAAAAATCCCCGAAGAAAACGTTCGGTGTACAATCGTCAATATCTATCGCGGTTTTCAAGTAGACGTGGAATAACGGACAAAAAACTGCCGTTTTCGACAGAAAAAATAAAAAATAGAGCCTCCTTATTGGGCATATTTAATGCACGGTAAGGAGGTTTTTTATGGAGTGGTTGGCTACGCTGTATACT
>SVIK01000112.1 GCA_015069525.1 Clostridiales bacterium
TCAAAACGCCCTGCTTTTTATACGCAAAATCCGCAAATTGCTTTTTCTTCAATGCTTTGATTTCTTCCAAACGTTTCAAAACGCTGTCGTCGTTTTCAAACTTCTTAAATTGCGCCAATTTCGACGCGTCTTTCGCATATCCTTCACCGATACAATCGTTGAGCAACGCGCAAAGCTCGGGGTTAGACTGGTTCAGCCAACGTCTGTGCGCGATACCGTTCGTTACGTTGGTAAATTTATCGGGTGTATAATCGTAGAAATCTTTAAAAATGCTTTCTTTAATAATTTCGCTGTGTAAGCCCGAAACGCCGTTAACGTGATGCGAACCGAGCACAGAAAGGTTTGCCATACGCACGATATTATACGACATAATCGCCATACGGGAAATTTTATCCCAATCCCCAGGGAAACGCGCCCACAGGTCTTCGCAGAAACGGCGGTTGATTTCTTTTAAAATCGAATAAATACGAGGCAATCTTCTCGCAATCAAATCTTCCGGCCAAGTTTCCAAAGCTTCCGACAATACGGTGTGGTTGGTATACGCGCAAACGGAAGTCGTAATACCCCAAGCTTCGTCCCAACTCATACCGTTTTCGTCAATTAAAAGACGCATCAATTCAGGAATCGCCAAAGCGGGATGGGTGTCGTTGAGGTGGATAGCTGCCATTTTGGGCAACAATTTCAACGAACCATATCTTCTCTTGTGGTCAGCCAAAATGTTCTGCAACGATGCAGACACGAGGAAATATTGCTGTTTCAAACGCAACGATTTCCCTTCCACGTGATTGTCGGCAGGGTACAATACCTTAGAAATCAAATCGGCTTCATTATCGTCTTTCATAACGGACGCGTAATCGCCCTGCGAGAACAACTTCATATCGAAATTCTGCACGCTTCTTGCTTTCCAAAGACGAAGTACGGACACCGCTTCGCTGTCGTAGCCCGATACCATCATATCGTACGCAACCGCTTGCACTTCCTTCGCGTCGCGATAAATCGTTTCCAAACCGTGTTCCGTCCACTTTTCTTCGATATAACCGTCGAATTTTACAGTGAACACTTTGTCGCTTCTTTGCGTCAACCACACTTCGCCGCCAGGAAGCCAAACGTCGGGAAGTTCCGTTTGCCAGCCTTCCACGATTTTTTGCTTAAACAGACCGTAATCGTAACGAATAGAAAAACCCATTGCAGGATAATCACCCGTTGCCAAAGCGTCCATAAAGCACGCCGCAAGTCTGCCCAAACCACCGTTGCCAAGACCTGCGTCGGGTTCAAGCTCGTACAGTTCTTCCAAAGTCACGTCGTAATCTTTGAGAGCATTTGCGAACGTATCGTATACGCCGAGATTATAAATACTATTTTTCAAGGAACGCCCCATAAGGAATTCCATACAAAGATAATACACGCGTTTTGCCTTAGCGGCTTTCGTTTTGAGGTGGAAATTATGCCGTTTTTCCAACATAATATCGCGTACGCTCATTACGACGGCTTTGTAGAGCTGTTCCTTTCTCGCTTCCGAAGGTCCAACCCCAAAATAACGCGAGAGTTTGCCTTTAATCAGCTCTTTCGCTTCCGTCTCGGTAAATTGTTCTTTTTTCATATATTCATTTCTCCTAAAAGGTTTTTATCCTATCGTTTCGTCATAAAAATGATTTCCAAATATTATAGCATTTTTATTACAAAAGGTCAAACGTTTCAGCGTACAACTTTTTATAATCTTCAGCCGAACGCAGCCAAGAAAAGTCCGTTGTTGCCGCTTTTCTCATTAAGGATTGCCAAGCGTCCTTGTTTTTATACAAATCGAGCGCTTCGTGAACAACGTATAACATATCGTAAGGATTACACGATGCGAACGTAAAGCCGTTGCCACCGTTGCCGTACGGCTTGATGCTGTCGTACAAACCGCCCGTTTCTCTTACGACGGGTACGGTTGCGTAGCGCGATGCAATCATTTGAGAAAGCCCGCAAGGTTCGCTCACCGACGGCATTAAGAATAAATCCGAACCCGAATAAATCTTTTTAGACAAATCGCCGTTGAACGCGATATTCGCGGAGAATTTCCCCTCGTATTTTTTACCCAAATCACGGAAATATTCCTCATACGCCGCGTCACCCGTGCCCAGCAGTACGAATTGAACGTCCTCGTGTAAAATATCTTCCGCTACCGTTTTTACAAGCTCTAAACCTTTATGGGAAACCAAACGGGAAATCATTGCAATAATAGGTACGTCCTTTTCGGGAAGTCCGAGCATTTTTTGTAATTCTTTCTTACAAATCGCCTTGTTTTCTAAATTATCCGCGTCAAAATTCGCAAACAATGCCTTATCCGTCGCGGGATTATACATATCAACGTCAATGCCGTTCAAAATTCCCTGCAATTTGAAAGCATTTCTGCAAATGATACTTTCCAAACCGTGCGCGTATTGCGCCGTGGTGATTTCTTTTGCGTACGTCGGGCTAACCGTGGAAAATCTTTCCGAACACTCGATAGCGCCTTTCATAAGGTTGATACAGCCGTCAAATTCAACAATATGACGGCTCTCTTGCGGCAAACCGAACAATTCTTCCAAGATATCCAACGAGAATTTTCCTTGGTATTCAATGTTGTGAATAGTAAACAACGAACGAATAAATTGATATTCAGGCTTATAGCAATAAATCGTTTTCAGATAGATTGCCGCGAGCGCCGCTTGCCAATCGTGACAATGCAAAATATCGGGATAAAAATTGATAAACGGCATAATTTCCAAAACGCTACGCGAGAAAAATGCAAAACGTTCCCCGTCATCGTAATATCCGTAAC
>SVIK01000011.1 GCA_015069525.1 Clostridiales bacterium
GACAAAAGATTAAGGTGCGCACGGCTGGTGACGGTGTAAACACCCGCCACGGCAATTGGAGCGAAGAACTCGGCTTTGGCGAATCGAGTGGCGGTGGTAATGAAGGTGGCGAAGTTGGTCCTGGTGAAGGTGGCGAAGTTGGCCCTGGCGAAGGTGGCGAAGGCAATGAGGACGACCCTAATGAAGGTGGCGGGGAAGTGACTTCGCTTGAAGCGCCCGTAGTCACGATTGACCATACGACGGGTATCGCAAGCTGGGAAGCTGTGAAAGGCGCTACGCATTACGTAATCAGCGTGGATAACAGCAACACTTCTCAAATTAAAGAAATTATAACGGAAACCTCTTGGCAAATTCCCGAATTATACGGTGGCGTGAAGGTACGCGCAAAGACGGGCGAAGTGGAAAGTACGTGGAGTGTTTGGAAGGCTTGGGATAAAACGCAATATAATCCTGGTGGTGAAGTGACGCCTCCTGAAGAAGGCGAACTTGAAAAACTTGTAAGCCCTGAAATCACGTTGGAAGAAAACGTAGCAACGTGGAGCGCGGTGGAAGGTGCAAGCAGATACGTTTATAAAGTTGGTGAAAACGGCACGGAGAACGAAGCGAGCGAACCTTTGGAAATAACGCTTAACGAAGGGGAAGCACTTTACGTAAAAGCAGTTGGCGACAACGAAACGTACAGCGACAGCGATTGGGTAATTGGCACGACGTTTGAAAAGACGAAGCTTGCTACGCCTGCTACGATTAACCTTAACGGCTCTACGCTGGAATGGGCGCCTGTCACGGGTGCAACGAGCTACGTTGTGGAAATAAACGGCGTTGAAAAGACGACGACGGCAACCTCTTACGAGCTTACGGAAACGGCTACGGTAAGGGTAAAAGCGGTCAGCACCAATACGGCGGTTTATAGTGATAGTGATTGGACGGATGAGGTGAAATATAAGAAGCCTGCTGTTTCGCTTGGTACCGTTTCGGCAGAAATCACCAATAATATTGTTAAGTGGAGCGCAGTTGCAAACGCAAGCGAATACGACTATTCGTTTGACGGTGGCGCTACGGTTGCTGGCACGACGACGAACACGACGATTTCTATTGACTACAATCAATCGGTTGTTATCCGTGCGAAAGGGGACGGCACGACGTATGCAAACGGTGCATGGTCTACTCCTGTGACGAATACGACGGCGTACATTTTACATAACTGTGATACGACGACGGGATTTGCAGGTGGCATAACCTTTGCGCAAAATACGGACGCAACGTACATCAAAGAAGGTACGGCTTCCGTAAAAGCAAACGGTGTGACGACGAATGCAATTTGGACGACGATTCAATTAACGAAGAACGGCGTACCCGTGACGCCTGCTAACCTTGACAGCCTTGGGTTCTCGGCAATCCAATTTGACGTATATAACGCAGAGGCGTCGGCAGTAAACTTGTTCTTGTCTACAAGACAAGCAAAAGAAGACAATACGGCGCTTGCAGTTGGTTGGAATAAGGTGACGGTTAGCATCGCTACGCTTAAATCGGAAATTCAAGCAAACGCGTCGCAACTTGACGCTTCGGGTAATTTCTACTTACAAGTGGTAGGCAACGTATACTTTGATAACGTAATTGGTATCGTAGGCGACGGTAGCTCTTCTGGTGGAAATAGCGGTACGGAGACGCCTCCTGTTGTGGACGATAGCGTTTTGAACAATTTCGATTCAGTAAGCGATATGGGTTGGTTGCCTGGCCAATTTGCCAAGAGCAAAACGGCAAACGGCGTGACGATTACGAACACAAGCGGTGGCGATTTGGTATATCCTACAATTAGTATCTATTTAACGAAGCCTGATGGAAGCTACTATACGGATGCAGAAGTGGAAGCCTTTGAAACGCTTACGGTTGTTGTTAATGTGACCAACGGTGCAGGGGCAAAATTCTGCTTGGGCGCAAACGGTGATTCCGGTGCCATTTTGGTGGAAGGCGAGAACACGATTACGTTTACGAAAGCACAACTTATTGCAAGCACGCAATTGTTCGTGGATACGGGTATGTTCTACGTGACGGTGAGCTCCTTTACGACGAATATGCAACTCGAATTCGTATCGGCGACGAAAGCATAAGGATTGCATAACAAATTAAATCAATAACGTTTCGCCCTTTGCGTGAAAGCGCAAAGGGCGAATAAGTATAAAGAGAGGTTCTTTATGAAAGGAAAAAAATTGGCGAAAATTTTATTGCTCGTAGGGGTTGCTTCCTGTTTGTCCTTTGCAACGATGGCTTGTGGAGAAGATGGCAACGGTGGCGCTGGTGGTGGCACCAACGTGGAAAACACGCCTACTAAATTGGGGAAAGTCGTACTTTCGGTAGACGAAAACGGCCTTGCAACGTGGGAAGCGGTGGAAGGTGCGACGGAGTACGAATACACGCTGGACGGTGGAGCTACGTTTGTACGTACGACGAAATGCGCCGTACAGCTTGAAGAAGGACAAAAGATTAAGGTGCGCACGGCTGGTGACGGTGTAAACACCCGCCACGGCAATTGGAGCGAAGAACTCGGCTTTGGCGAATCGAGTGGCGGTGGTAATGAAGACGACCCTAATGAAGGTGGCGGTGAAGTGACTTCGCTTGAAACGCCCGTAGTCACGATTGACCATACGACGGGTATCGCAAGTTGGGAAGCCGTGGAAGGCGCTACCGAGTACGTTTACGCATTTGTATATGGAACGAACATTCAACCTGCGGGTTCGACGACGGAAACATCTATAAAAATCCCTGATATTTACGGCGAAATTGCTGTTTTCGCAAAGAACGGCGACGTGGAAAGCGGGTGGAGCGTGAAGAAAACGTGGGATAAAACGCAATATAATCCTGGTGGAAATGAACAAGAAAAGCCCGCACTTTCTAACGTGGTCGTTTCCATTACGGACAATATTGCACGTTGGGATGCCGTGGCAAATGCAAGCGGATATATTTATTCGTACGACGGCGGTACGACGACGTTTGAAACGACGAAGACGGTGCTTTCGCTCGATTATAATCAGTCTTTACAGGTAAAGGCGAAAGGGAACGCAACGTACGCGGACAGCGAGGCTTGGTCGAACGTAGTCAAGAACGACACTTGCGACGTTTTGCACCGTTGTGAACAAGTGAATTTTGGTACGACGGGCGAACTTTTCAACGCTGGCGGAACGGACGCAACGCACTCGACGGTGTTCAAGTCTACGGAGAACGTAATCGTGGGCGATTATTCTGTACGCGTAGAGGCTGGAAACGGGACGTGGATTGTGCCTTATTTGAAGGTGAACGGCGTGGAAGGCGAAAACAGAATTACGGGCGTAAAACCGATTCGCGAGCATATGGAAAAGTACGAGTATTTGCAGGTGGAAATTTATAACGCCAACGACAAAGACACCGCTTTGTATATGTACGAAACGACGACCAATCCGCCTGTGTTTACCTTAAAGCCTGGTTGGAATACGGTAAAATTGAATAGAGAGCTTGTATTAAGCCGTATCGATATGGCGGACGAAAATGCCGATTATCAAGAGGAAACGGGTATGGTTGCTCCTCGTTGGGGCTTGCGTCAGTTGGACGAATGGGGCGGTTTCTATTTCTATACGACGGGCACGGTATACTTTGATAACTTTATCGGCGTATACGATAAATCGCCTGCGGAAAAACTCCCTGCACCGCAATTAACGGTAAACGGCAATAACGTGAGCTGGACGGCAAACGCTAACGCGAGCAAATACGTATACCGTTTGGAGGTAGACGGCGAGGACTATCACTTGGAAAAGAGAGCGGAGGGCAATCCGATAACGCTGACAAAGAGTGGTAAGCTGTACGTTAAAGCGGTGGGTGACGGTGCAAATTATTTAAGTAGCGATTACGCCGTTATCGATTTTACGTACGTAAACGTACCGACGGAAGTAAAGACGGTTTTGAATAGATGCGAACCGCCTGCAGGCGAACAAGTGGCTTGGTATATGACGGCGCAATTTGGTACAATCACGCAAGACGCTACCTATCATACGGAGGGAAATTCGGCGTTTAAATTGGTGACGAGCGCGGACGGATATGTTTGTATCATGCTTCGTGACGCGTCTGGAAACTTGACGGTGGACGGCTTAAAGGAGTTCGATAAACTGTATTTTGATATTTACAACGCGGGCACGGAAGCGGTAGTGTTAAAATTCTTTGACGGTGCGACGGTGGTGACGACGTTGCAAACGGGTTGGAATACGGTAGTTATCGATAAAGCGACGATAGAATCGCAGTTGGCGAAAGACTCTTCGCAGTTTGTCAGTCCCGAATTTAGATTCGTTGTTCCAGGCGGTTGTACGTTGTATTTTGATAACGTACAAGGCGGAAAAATGCAATAAAAGAAAGGCATAAACAAACGGCGGGCGCGTTTTTGCGCTCGCCGTTAAGCTTGCTAAAAAAAATCGAAAAAATCATAAAAAAAATTGCAAAAGCTTTCAAAAAAGATTGACAAGTATTTCAAAGTGTGGTAAACTCTATATACGCGCCTGAAAATAGGTGTAATTTTTTTGTATGGAGTTTTACTATGGCAACCAAAACGGCAAGAGCCAAAATTACGTTTGAATGTACCGAATGCAAGCATAGAAACTATGACAGCATTAAGAACAAAAAGAACGACCCTGATAGACTCGTTCTTTCCAAGCACTGCCCGTTCTGCAAGAAGCACACGGAACACAAAGAATCTAAATAATTCGGTAGCGCACGCGTAATATAATTAGGTACGCACGCGCGAAATGGAGAAACGCGATGGCGAACAACGCAACAAAAACGAAAAAGAAGAAACCGAATTGGTTTCGTCGTGTGGGCGCAAAGTTTAAGGAAACCTTTTCCGAGCTCAAAAGAGTGACTTGGCCCTCCTTCCCTACGGTTCTCAAGACGACGGGTGTCGTCCTTGCAATTGTCTTTGCTTTCCTCGTACTCGTGACGGGGGTAGACTACGGCTTGGGCGCTCTCCTTAAAGTGATTACGAAGTGAGGGGGTGAGCGATATGCCCATGAACGAAGAACCTAAATGGTATATTCTTCATACCTATTCCGGGTATGAAGCAATGGTTAAAGACAGCCTTGAAAAGTTGATTGAAAACAACAACTTGGGCGACTATATCGTTGATTTGAAAATCCCTATGGAGCAAGTCATCGAGGAGAAAAACGGTAAGCGCAAAATCGTGGAAAGAAAGCTTTTGCCTTGCTACGTTTTCATCAAGATGATTTATACCAACCAAATTTGGTATTACGTGACGAGCACTCGTGGCGTGACGGGATTTTGCGGCCCCCAAGGCAGGCCTATCCCTATGAAACCGGAAGAAATCCGTAAGATGAGATTGGAAGATAATCCCGTCACGGAAGAATTCAAGGTAGGGGATACCGTCACGGTTGAAGACGGACCTTTGTCAGGGTTTATCGGCGAAATCAAAGAAATCAACGATACGGCGAAGAAGGCGAGAATCGTCACCAGTATGTTTGGAAGAAGCACGGAAGTGGAAGTGGAATATATCCAAATTAAGAAGGTAGACGCAACCATTCCCGAAACGAGCGAAGAAGAAGCAGAATAACGCTCGTTTATTACCGCGCATAAAAGAGTGCGTGGCATTTCAGTACGTTAAATAAGTGGGAGAAGTATCAAATATATTCAGGGTACTTTGTCAAAACCACAATAGGAGAAAATATTTATGGCTAAGAAAATCACAGCAGTCGTAAAATTGCAACTTCCCGCAGGGAAAGCAACCCCGGCCCCTCCCGTAGGTTCTACGCTTGGTCCGTTCGGTATCAACCTTCCCGGATTCACGAAGGAATTTAATGCAAAAACGGCAGACAAACCCGGTCTCATTATCCCCGTGGTAGTGACGATTTATCAAGATCGTTCCTTCACGTTCATTTTGAAGACGCCCCCCGCTCCCGTTCTCATCAAGAAAGCTCTTGGTCTTGAAACGGCAAGTGCGAAACCCAACAGTGTAAAAGTTGGTAAGCTTACGAAAGCGCAAGTAGAAGAAATTGCGAAGACGAAGATGCCCGACTTGAACTGCACCGATTTGGCAAGCGCAATGAGCATGATTGCCGGTACCGCTCGTAGTATGGGCGTGACCGTCGAGGACTAATGGAGATGGCGGGAGAGGAGAAATTCTCGTTATAACCGCAAGGAGGAAATTAAAAAATGAAACACGGTAAAAAATATCAAGATAGCGTAAAAGCATTTGATTTGACGAAGCAATACGAAGCTACGGAAGCAATGAACGTATTGCTTGAAACGGCAAAGGCAAAATTCGACGAAACGGTAGAAATGCACGTTCGTCTCGGCGTTGACCCTCGTCAAGCGGACCAACAAGTACGTGGCGTACTCGTTCTTCCCAACGGTACGGGTAAAACGAAGAAAGTTTTGGTTATCGCGAAGGGCGCAAAGGCAGACGCGGCTGTTGCAGCTGGCGCAGATTACGTAGGCGCAGAAGAAATGATTGCGAAAATTCAAAACGACAACTGGTTTGATTTCGACGTAATGATTACCACCCCCGACATGATGGGTATGGTAGGTCGTATCGGTCGTGTGCTCGGTCCCAAAGGCTTGATGCCTAACCCTAAAAGCGGTACTGTCACGATGGACGTTGAAAAAGCAATCAAAGAAGTTAAAGCTGGTAAAGTGGAATACAGACTTGACAAAACGGCTATTATTCACTGCCCCATCGGTAAAAAGAGCTTTGGTGCAGAAAAGCTCGTGGAGAACTTCACGGCGCTTATGGACGCTATTATCAAGGCGAAACCCGCAGCAGCAAAAGGCCAATACGTGAAGAGCGTTGTTATCGCTTCCACGATGGGCCCTGGTATTAAGGTTCTTCCTAAAATCTAACGGAAGAATTGGGCCGAAAGGCTAAAAAATCAAAAATTTTCGTCAAAGGCGGTTAAAAATAGTTGACTGCCTTTGGCGGAGATGATATAATAAGACAGTAAAAAATAAAACACCGTAGAAAACGAGTACCGTTCGGTTTGATGAGAAATCGCTCGTCGAGGTTGTAAGGAAATACTTTTTTGTGTGAACAATGGGTCCTTATGCCACTATGGTGTAAGGAATTTTTTTATCGTCAGGCGGAAACGCTTAAAGGAGGTAAAATTTATGTCGGCAAATGTAGAAGCTAAAAAACTCATTGTAGAAGAGATTAAGGCAAAAATTCAAGCAAGCAAGTCCATCGTTTTGGCAGACTATAACAAGCTTACGGTGTTGGAAGTGACCGAGCTTCGTAGAAAGTTCAAAGAAGCAAACTGCGAATACAAGGTATACAAAAACACGCTCGTTAGAAAGGCGTTCAACGAACTCGGTATCAACGATTTCGATAACGACCTTAACGGTACGACGGCAACGGTATTCTGCGCAGACGAAACGAGCGGTGCTGCGGTGTTCGCAAGAGAAACGAAAGCAAACCCCGTGCTTGTGGAAAAAATCGTTCCCAAGTGTGCATACGTTGAAAACAAATACTTGGACAAAGCAGGCGTGAAAGAATTGTCTGCAATCCCTTCCAAAGAAACGCTCATTGCGAAGATGCTTGGATGTTTCCAATCTTCTCTTTCCAAATTCGTTGGCGTTTTGGAACAAATTGCGAAAGCAAAAGAAAGCAACTAATAGCTTGTTAAAAAAATTAGAAAAACACATTATAATCATTAAATTAAAAATTATCGGAGGATTAAATTACCATGGATGTACAAAAACTCATTGAAGAAGTAAAAGCTATGACCGTTCTTGAATTGAACGAACTCGTAAAAGCATTGGAAGCAGAATTTGGCGTAAGCGCAGCAGTAGCAGCAGCTCCCGCAGCAGGTGGCGCAGCAGAAGCAGCTCCCGCAGCAGAAGAAAAGACGGAATTCGACGTTGTTCTTAAAGACATCGGCGCAAACAAGATTGCAATCATTAAGGTTGTTCGTGAAGCTACGGGTCTTGGCCTTGCTGATGCGAAGAAAGCAGTTGAAGCTATGGGCGTTATCAAAGAAGCTATGCCCAAAGCTGATGCAGAAGCTCTCGTTGCAAAACTTAAAGAAAACGGCGCTACGGCAGAACTTAAATAAGTTTTACATTGACGACAAACAAAAAGACGGCTATTACAGCCGTCTTTTTTGCGTGGTTTTAATTGCTAACGTTTGAAAAAGTGATAACGTCCACTTGTTTTTCTTGGGAAGATTAAAAGAACGCCGTTGGCGTTCTTTTTTATATATACGTTTTGCCTTGCTTTTTTCGCGGAGCTGTGCTATAATAAAACGGAAAATAAGAAAAACGGGAGAAAAACTGTGAATAACGAATTCTTTTCGTTCGAACTCATTAAAACCGACCCTGAAACGGGCGCAAGAGCAGGGATTTTGCATACTCCACACGGGGATATTGAAACGCCCGTGTATATGCCTGTGGGTACGCAAGCTACCGTCAAGGGGGTGTTTCCGCGCGATTTGAAAGAGGCAGGTTCGCAAATTATTCTTGCAAATACTTACCATTTATATATGCGCCCGGGCGATAATATCGTTGAAAAAGCAGGCGGTTTGCATAAGTTTATGAATTGGGACAAACCTATTCTTACCGACAGCGGTGGTTTTCAAGTCTTTTCGCTTGGCAAGCTTAATAAAATCACGGACGAGGGGGTAGAATTCTCTTCCGCCGTTGACGGGAGCAAGCATTTCTTCACTCCTGAAAAGGCAATGAAAGTAGAGCAAAACCTTGGCGCAGATATCATTATGGCGTTTGACGAGTGTAGCGAATACGGCTATACCCACGCGCAAGCAAAATCGGCTATGCTCCGCACGGCGAAGTGGTTAGAACGTTGTTATAAATTCCACGACAAGCCCGACCAAGCGCTTTTTCCTATCGTACAAGGGAATATGTACAAGGATTTGCGCACGGAGAGTTTGGAAAGGACGTTGCCGTTCGTGAAACACGGTATCGCCATTGGCGGACTTTCCGTGGGCGAACCTAAACCGCTTATGTACGAGCTTTTAGATGATTTACAACCCAAGCTTCCCACGGACGTACCTCGTTATTTGATGGGGGTAGGCTCGCCCGATTGTTTAATCGAGGGGGTTATGCGCGGTGTGGATATGTTCGATTGTGTGCTTGCAACCCGAATTGCTCGAAACGGGACAGCACTTACCTCGCGTGGGCGTGTGGTTGTGCGCAACGGCAAATACAAAGAGGATTTTACACCGCTTGATAGCGAGTGCGATTGCTATTGCTGTAAAAATTACACGAAAGCGTATCTTCGCCATATGATTAACGTGGGCGAAATGTACGGCGCAATGCTGTTAAGCTTGCATAATATTACCTTCTTGCATAAACTTATGAAAGGGATGCGAAATGCAATTCTTGGCGGGTACGTGAAAGACTACGCAAAGGAATTCTATGAAAAATACGGTGGCGAGGGCAAATGGTAGCGGGGTGGCTCCGCGTGGCGTGTCGCCACACCCAAGTCTTTCTATCTTTCGGTATCGCATTTATGTAAGGTTATCGTCGACATAAAAAAATACGGACGTTTTGGCGTCCGTAAAATTTTTTCCAAAAATTTAGGTAAAACTACTTGACAATATGCAAACCGTATGATATCATTTTGATATCAACTAAAAACAAAAAAGGGAAAACATGGAAGAAATTATCAAAATAGAGCATTTATACAAGAGCTACGGCGACGTAAAAGCGGTGAAAGATTTGTCTTTCAAGGTGAAGAAAGGGGAACTTTTTGCCTTTTTAGGGTTGAACGGCGCGGGCAAAAGCACGACTATTTCGATTATGTGTGGAAGCTTAAAAAAGGACGAGGGCGTAGTGACGATAAACGGCAAGAATATCGACGGGGACATGGCGCAAATCAAGAGTGATATTGGCGTTGTATTTCAAAACTCGGTATTGGATAAGCCCATTTCCGTATACGAAAATTTAAAAACGCGCGCAGGGCTTTACGGTATAGTTGGCGAAGCGTTCAAAAAGCGTTTAGACGAGCTTTGTAAGGCGTTCGATTTGGCGGAAATTTTAAAGCGTCCCGTAGGCAAGCTCTCGGGCGGACAACGCCGTCGCGTGGACGTGGCGCGCGCGCTTTTGCACGAACCGCAAATTTTGATTTTAGACGAGCCTACAACGGGGCTCGACCCGCAGACGAGAAAGACGGTGTGGGGAGTCGTGGAGAAGTTGCGTAAGGAAAAGCAGATGACGGTATTTTTGACGACGCATTATATGGAGGAGGCTTCCGACGCCGATTACGTAGTTATTTTGGACGGAGGGCAAATCGTGGCGGAGGGCACGCCGTTGCAACTGAAAAATAAGTACACGGGGGACTTTATCACCCTTTATAACGCTACGGAAGAACAAATAGCGAGCCTGCAAAAGCCGTATGAAAAATTACAAGACGGAGTGCGTATTGCGGTGAAAGATACGAAAGAGGCAACCGCTTTGATTGTAAAATATCCCGACGTTTTCGTGGATTACGAGATAGTAAAGGGCAAAATGGACGACGTATTTCTTGCCGTCACAGGTAAAAAATTGCAGGGGGAACAGGCATGAAAGGGGTAGGAACAACGCTGATAAAGCGGAACGTGAAAATGTTCTTCAAAGACAAGGGTACTTTTTTTACGGCGCTCATTACGCCGATGATATTGCTCGTTTTATACGCAACCTTTTTAAACAACGTATACCGCAACAGCTTTTTGCAAGTGTTTGAGGCGATTGTGCCTGGCGTAAAAGTAGACGATAATTTATTAAACGGACTTGTGGGAGGGCTTTTACTTTCTTCGCTGTTGTCCGTAAGTACGGTGACGGTGTCCTTTTGCGCCAATTTATGTATGGTACAAGATAAAGTGACGGGGGCAAGGAGCGATTTTGACGTGTCGCCCGTAAAACCCCGCTCGATAGCGCTTGGTTATTATATATCCACGGCGATAAACGGTTTAATTATCGGTTTTTCGGCGCTCGCGCTTGGGTTGGTATATTTGGCTATTACAGGTTGGTATTTATCCTTTTTGGACGTTTTGGCGTTATTTGGCGACGTAATGATTATGGTGGCGTTCGGTACGGCGCTTTCCTCGCTCGTATGCTATCCGTTAAAATCGCAAGGTCAGCTTTCGGCGGTGGGGACGGTCGTCAGCGCGGGCTATGGGTTCATTTGCGGAGCGTATATGCCCATTTCTTCCTTTTCAAGCGGTATCCGCAACGTAATGTCCTTTTTCCCTGGAACGTACGGGACTTCTCTTCTTCGCAACCATGCCCTTCAAGGTGCGTTTGAGGAGGTGACGGCGCAAGGTTTCCCTGAAATCGTGGCAGAGGAACTGAAAAATATGTCGGATGCGAATTTTTATTTCTTTGACGGCAAGGTACAGGTTTGGCAAATGTTGCTTGTTTTATTGGGCGCAACGGCGTTATTGATAGGCGGATATTTGTTGTTGTACGCGTTGAAAGCGAGAAAGAAAAAGTAATTAAAAGCCGACTTTTGTCAAAAATAAGCCTGTAAGTGGCGTGAAAGTTGAAAAATTTACCAAAATTGCGTAAAAATGCTTGCCAAAACCAAAAAAAAAGCGTATGATATTGATATTATTGTTTTGGGTTGCGGATAGCGCCTGACGTATAAAAGGAGAAATTATGATTAAGAGATTGATGAATTTTTTGGCAGAAGAGGGCGGTGAAGCTCCAAAAAACAGCTCGCCGTATATGATGTACATCTTTATCGGTGTGCTTGTGCTTTTGTTTGTGGGTATGATGTTCCTTAACCGTCGTTCCCAAAAGAAACGCCAAGCGGAAACGGAAAACATGCTCAACGCAATTAAGCCGGGCAACAAAGTGAAGACGATTGGCGGAATTTGTGGCGTCGTCGTAGAGGTTTGCCCTGACGATAATACGTTCGTATTGGAAACGGGCACGGAAGCAAGCGGTAAATCGTATATCAAATTCGATAAGCAAGCAATTTACCAAACGGATGCAGTTCCTACGCCTGCAAATGCAGAAGCAAAAGCGGAAGACGCTCCCGTTGAAGAAGCTCCCGTTGAAGAAGCTCCCGTAGAAGCGCCCGCAGAAGAAGTGGCGGAAGAAAAGACGGAAGAAACGCAAGAATAAAGTTATAAACAATAAGCACCTTCGCATACGATAATGCGGAGGTGTTTTTCTATGGAAAGTGAATTTAGCGGTGGGAAAGGCTTGTTTCAAATCCTCAAAGGGGTGGCGGTGGCGCTTGCCCTTTCGTTGTTGTCGGCGGTGATTTTGGCGAACGTATTGCGTTTTTCTCCTTTGCCCGATAAGGTAATTTATCCCATAAATCAAACGATAAAGGTGTTGGCGGTGGCGCTTGGGACGCTACTTTGCGTACGCGAAGAAAAGGGGATATTAAAAGGCTTGGCGGTGGGCACGTTGTTTACGGCGTTGTCCTATTTGACTTTTTCCGCTATCGGCGGGGATTTTTCTTTGTCGTGGATAATTCTTGCAGAGCTCGCTTTGTCAGCCTTTGCAGGTATCGTTTGCGGGATTATCGCGGTCAATTTGAAAAAAAGCGGTTAAAAATAAGGAAAATTCTTATAATCTGCTTGCAATTTTATAGAAAGTGTATTATAATAGAACCATAAATTCATAAGAAATAGGAGAATGGTTATGATTAAGACGATTGCAAAACCCGCTGAAAAGAAAACGACGGCTTGTGGCGAATGCAGAAGCACCTGCCAATCCGCTTGTAAAACGAGCTGTACGGTAGGAAACCAATCCTGCGAAAGAATTACGCGCGAAGAAAAAATCGAACGTAAATAATAAAAAGCGCCGTGAAAAGAACGGCGGAGAAGAAGTAGGAAATTTGCAAAAACGGCGTATTTGAACAAGTACGCCGTTTTTAACCCGTTATCGGGTGAAAAAAATAGGTTGAGAAAAGTATGATACACGTATTTTCGTATAGAGATAAAAATTATATTTACGACGTAGGAAGCGGTAGCTTGCACGAGTGTGATACACCCACCGCCGACTACTTAAAAGCAAAAGAAGAGGGACAAGCCGTGGATATTTCCTATATCACGGACGCACAAATTCAAGAGATTTTATCCGACGTGGAGGGATTGAAAGCGCAAGGCTTGCTGTTCAAGGAAGAGGTAAAGACCTATCCAATGAAAAGCAACGACGTTAAAGCGCTTTGCATCCATATTTGTCACGATTGTAATTTCCGTTGTCGCTACTGTTTTGCCGACGAGGGGGCGTACCACTCTAAAAGAGAGAGCATGTCTTTTGAAACGGCGAAAAAAGCGGTGGATTTCTTGATTGAAAACAGCGGAAAACGCAAAGTTTTGGAAATGGATTTCTTCGGCGGAGAACCGCTTATGAACCTTGACGTATTGAAAAAGACGGTTTATTACGCCAAAGAGGCGGGGGCGAAAGCGGGAAAGAAATTCCTTTTCACGACGACGACCAACGCGCTCCTTTTAAACGACGAAACGATAGCCTTTTTCAACGAGGAAATGGAAAACGTAGTGCTTTCCCTCGACGGACGGAAAGAAGTACACGATGCGATTAGAAAGAGCGTCAACGGCAAGGGCACGTTCGATTTGATTATTGATAAAATCAAAAAATTCATTTCCTTGCGCGGGGATAAGAGCTATTACGTACGCGGTACGTTTACGGCAAAGAACCTCGATTTTGGCAAAGACGTACTCTTTATAGCCGACCAAGGGGTGGATTCTATTTCTATGGAGCCCGTTGTCACGGAAATTCCTGATTTGCAGATTAAGCCAGAGCATTTGCCTACGATTGAAAAGGAATACGAAAACCTTTGCGAAGATTATTTGAAACGCTATGCAGAGGGGAAAGGGTTTAACTTCTTCCATTTCAATATCGATTTGGAGGGCGGGCCTTGTCTTTCCAAACGCGTATCCGCGTGCGGGGCTGGGAACGAGTATTTCTCCGTCACGCCCAACGGCGATTTGTATCCTTGCCATCAATTTGCAGGGGACACGAATTTCCGTATGGGTAGCGTGTTCGAGGGGATTACCCGTCCCGATATTCGTGAGAAATTCAAAAATTCTTGTTTGTTTACTCGTAAAAAATGTGAGAACTGTTTTGCGAAATTCATTTGCTCGGGCGGATGTAGCGCAAACAACTATCATTTCAACGGCGACATTGACGAGCCGTACGAAACGACGTGCGCGATGATGAAAAAGCGTGTGGAATGCGCTATGCATATCCTTGCGCAAAAGAAGGTAAATTCCTTAAACGATTAAAAACGTTTTCCCATAGGGAAAAGAAAGTGGATTTTGCACAATTTTCGTGGAAAATAAACAAAAATTTTTCGCATATCCGCCTATATAACTTGACGGGCGGACGAAAAATAGGGTATAATTAAAAAGTATTATTGTAAATTGGAGAAATCCAAAGATTAGGAGGCACTTAAATGGGCAAGAAGAAATCGGTGGCGTTAATGGTATTGCTTACCATCGTAATGATTGCTTTGTGCGGGCTTGTGCTTTTCCCCTCCGTTCCCGTAGGGGTTAAGGATTGGAAACCCGTTGCGTTGCAGTACGATTTCAGCACCGAATTGGATGGCGGATATTACGCGTACTACTATCCGGAGGGCGTTATTCCTGCAACGGAATATGAGGACGATTTAAAAGGCTATCAAGAACTTGTAAACGACGCGAAGGACGACAAGGAAAAGAAAGAAGCACAAGACCAATTGGATAAACACGTCGACAGCTATAAGGCGTACAAGGGCTTGTATCTTTCGACGGAAGACAAATACGGCATTTTCGTAAACTACGAAGAGATTTCCCAAGATTTCACCTCTTCGTTCAACAAGACGGCGAAAGAGATTGTGAAGAGATACGAAAAGAAAGGGTATTCCGATTGTAGCGTATCGGTGGTAGACGATTATTCCATCCGTGTAGAACTCCCGAAAGCGGAAAAGAATTATTCTTCCGTATTCTCGATGCTTGCATACACGGGCGAAATGCGCATTACCATTGGCGACGGCGACGAACTCGTGAAAGAAATGAAGGAAGACGCAAAGGCTTCCGACCTTATCGAAAGCGTTTCCGTATCGACGAGATACAACATGGCGTACGTGAAGGTGAAATTCACCGAAGCGGGCGAAGAGATGATTGCACGTGAAAAGGAAAACCTTACCGATTCCAATACGGCTACGACGGCGATGCATATTAAGGTAGGGGAACACGACATCCTTCAAATTTATTCCGATTCGATTAAAGAAAACAATCGCGAGGCGCGCCCCTTCTACGTAGAAAAAGAAAATAAAGACGTTGTGGAAATTTATTCGATTCTCCTCAACTCGGCGTTGGAAAACGAAACGGAGTTCACTTTTGATTTGAGCAGAATTGAAGCGCGCGAATTCGAATCCGTTCACGGCGATAACACGATTACGCTTTTGTATATTGCGCTTGGGATAATCTTGCTCGCTTCCATTATCTTGCCTGTGATTAAGAT
The DNA here is from genome assembly GCA_015069525.1 of Clostridiales bacterium. GTDB lineage: Bacteria > Bacillota > Clostridia > Christensenellales > Borkfalkiaceae > Scatosoma. The sequence goes on from SVIK01000011.1 coordinate 15,439, forward strand.
GGGTAGATTTGGTATCGTGGGCGCGTACACCAACCTTTCCTATCTCACGGTTGTGGCTATTTGCTATAAATTCCTTTTGGGAAGCGTATTCGAATTAACGCTTGGCGGTGTGCTCGTATTCATAGCGGGGCTCGTGCTTGTCAACGTATTGCAAGCGTATATCTATTCGGCAATCAAAAAGGAATTCTCGCAAGGTAAGACGGTTATGTCTTCCGTGAAGGGCGGATACAAGAAAACGCTTTGGAATATCGTCGATATTTACGCGGTATTGGTGCTTGGCGCAATCTGCTTATTTATCGGGGTTGGCGGTGTAAGCACGCTTGCCGTGCATGCGCTCGTTGCGCTTGTTATGGGGGCGTTCTGCAATTTGCTTTGGGCAAGATTTATCAATTACGTGTATCTGTCGGCAAGCAAAAACCAATTCAAGTATTTCCGCTTCGTAAGAGAGGAGGATGACGACGATGACGAATAAGATTTGGACGAAAGCTGTCAATAAAAAAATTGCCGTATTGACGTTGGCTATTACGGTTGTGCTTCTTGCAGTCTCTATCATCGTTTCCGTGCTTTGCGGGGTGAACTACGGCGCGGGGCTTGAAGATAACAAAAAGATTACCGTCACCGTAAACAGCTTTGTATACGACAACGAAAAGGATACCTTGGAAGAAGTTTGCGAAAACGAATTCGATAAACAAGGTCTTTCCGTTAAATACGAATATTGGTCGCTTATGAGTGGTGACGACCGTGAAATTTCTTTCGTGTTCGACGTGGAAACGGAGGACGAGAAAGTGGAAAAAGCCAAGGCTGATTTGAAAGCAACGTTGGAGGCGGAAGCTAACAACGAAGAAAGCAAATTGAGCGGTGCTATCATAAAGGTTTCTACGGGCACGGAAGTGGGGCAAGGCGGAATTTCCTCCACGCGCGTATGGCGTTTGGCGATTGCCGTTGGCGTTTTCGCTGTGTTGGCGTTTGCTTACGTGGCGCTTCGCTACCGTTTGTGTATGGGTTTCGTAGCGTTGCTCACGCCCATCCTTTCGTCGGCACTTTCTACGGCTGTATTGTTGCTTACGCGTATCCCCGTGGTCAATTCCAGCTTCTACGCAATTTCCGTTATGACGTTTGTTGCGACGGGCTTCGTGCTTACGTTGCTCAACAAAATCCGTAGCAATGCAAAGACGGACGCGTACAAAGACGCGGATGCGGAAACGCTTATCAAAGGTTCGTTGGCGAGCAAGTGGATTGGCTTAACGGCAATTCTTTTGGGCGTTGCCCTTGTGCTTGTCGGTGCAATTGCAACCTCGGCGGTGCGCTATTTTGCACTCGCTTCGTTGGTGGGCTTGTTCGTAGCAACGGTAATCGGGCTGGTATTTGCGCCCTCTGCATGTTTCTTCGTGCAAGATATTGCCAATAACCGCGCGTCGAGAAAAACGGCGAGTGGCTACGTTGGGGCGAAAAAGGAAGATAAAGAATAATTGTATAGTACGGGCGGGAGGGGGCTATTGCTTCCACCCGCCCGATTTTTCAAAATAAATATAGTGTACTTACAGGAGAGGATATGAAAAAACTCGTGCCCGAATACTCGTTTTCGGCTGAACAATTGGATAGTATAGCCGAGCTCGCGTATAAGACGGGGCTGAGCGTGAACGTGACGCGTATTTTGTACGCGCGCGGAGTGGATACGGTGGAAAAAATTACGAAATTTATGAAGCCGTCAAAACGCAATTTCCTCTCGCCTTTCTTAATGAAAGGTATGCGCGAAACGGTGGAAATGCTGACGGAGGCGCGGGATACGGGCAAGACGGTTGCCGTCCTTGGGGATTACGACGCGGACGGTATTTGCGCTTCGGCAATCATGTACCACGCCCTTCGCGATTTTGGTATCGACGCGCACGTATACGTGCCTGAACGTGCGGACGGATACGGGCTTTCCGAAAAGATGATAGACCGTATCTTTGAGGAGTGTAATCCTGAACTGTTTATCACGGTAGACTGTGGTATTTCCTGCGCTAAGGAAGCGCAATATATTTACGAACTCGGTTCTGACGTAATCGTCACCGACCATCACGAGCTTCCTGAGATTTTACCCGATTGCGTTATCGTAAACCCCAAACTGAAAGACGATTATCCGTACGATAATCTTTGCGGAGCAGGGGTTGCCTTTAAAGTGGCGTGCGCATTGATTGGAGAACGAGCCTATCGGTATTTGGATTTTGCAACGCTTGCAACGGTAGCGGACAGCGTTCCGCTTTTAGGGGAAAACCGTGATATCGTCACGGAGGGGTTGCGTTTATTCAATCAACAATTACGTCCTTGTTTTTCGGGACTTTTGGGCAAGGTTTACGATTCTATCACGGCGCAAACGCTTGCGTTCAACGTTGCGCCTCGCGTCAATGCGGCGGGCAGAATGGGGGACGCACAATCGGCGTTTAAGCTGTTTATCAGCGAGGACGAAGGAGAGATTTACGATTTGTCCGTAAAGCTTTGCCTCTATAATACGGAAAGACAAAAATTCTGTGACGAGCTGTATCTTTCGGCGAAACAAAAGCTCTTAGAAAAGGGTGCGTACGGCAACGTAATCATGCTTTCGGATGAGAGCTGGAACACGGGCTTCGTCGGCATCGTGGCGGCGCGTTTGGCGGAAGAATTCAACCGTCCAACCTTGTTGTTCGTGCATAACGGCGATATGCTGAAAGGGAGTGCACGTAGCATTGAGAGCATCAATATTTTCTCCGCGCTTAAAAACTGTTCGCAATACATTGAGGAGTTTGGCGGACACGCGCAAGCGGCGGGTGTGAACGTACGCGTAGAGAATTTCTCGGCGCTGGAAAAAGCGCTCAACGAGGAAATTAGCAATACGTATAGCGAGGAGGATTTCGAGCAAAAGCTGTACATTTGCGAGGAAATAACGGACGTTTTCCCTGAGGAGTTCGCGCACGAATTGATGGCAATGGAGCCGTACGGGGTGGGGCATAGACGACCGTTGTTTGCCGTATCGGTGGGGGCTTGCTCGGCAAAACCGCTCCGCACCGCGTCTCCGCACTTGTCGGTAAAGAGCGATTATATCGAGCTTACCTATTTTTCAGGCGCTAAAAATTTAAAGATTATCGAAAGCGACGTGCAAAAGGACATCGTTTTCGAAGTAAGCGTTTCCCACTTCAAGGGAAGGGATTATATCAAGGGCACGGTACGGGAGCTATTGTACGACGCCCGCACGGGTAGAGGTGCTTCGCAGGGTATTTTCGCAACGTCGATTGCCCGTTTACGCTATCCCGCGGTGGAGTTTTCATCTAAACAACTTTCCACGGAAGAAACGAAAGCGTTGATTAAGGAAAAACGTGCAGAGTGTGCGTACGGGCTTTGTTTGATTGCGAGTGATAGAAGAACGTTGCGTTGCTTTGAAGAAGAAATAGAAGGGTTAGGGTGCGATTTATTTTACCCTTCGTCGAGAAACGTGGTAAACACGGTGGTTATCGCCCCCGCTGGGGACGCCGATTTATACGGGTATAAAGATTTTATATTCTTGGATACTCCCTCCGATTTCCATTTGCAAGCACTTGCAGGGAAAAACGTGTACGTAAACGGGGATATTTGCGGATATACGATGTTTGAAAAGATTGCCGTTTCAAGGGAAAACTTGTTGGAGATTTACTCCGCTATGCGTAGAGAAACCCAAGCCCTGATAGGCGAAACGGCGGAAGAAGTCTCCAATGCTTGCGGGGCGTTGGGCTTTGATAAATTGGCGTTTATCTTCGCTGTCAGCGTGTTTGAAGAACTTGGTTTAGTGGCGTTTGAAAACGGCAAATTGACGGTATACCGTGGGGTAAAAACGGAGCTTACCGATTCGGCTATTTATAGAAAGGTTTGTTTCTTACAGCAAAGTTAAAGAGTGAAGAGAGTGGTTATATGGAACTGACTTTACGGAAAATTAGAGAAAATTATTCGCAGAGCGATTGCGATTTCCTCTTTAAGGCGTACGACTACGCCAAGGCGGCGCACGTAAACCAAAAGCGTGCTTCGGGGGAACCGTATTTTATTCATCCTTGCGCTGTTGCGGAAATTTTGATGGACCTCGGCTTAGACGCGGCTACGATAGCGGCGGCGTTTTTGCACGACGTTATCGAGGATACCGCTTTTACGGAAGAGGATATTAGAAAGGAATTTGGGGAAGAGGTGCTTAGGCTCGTTAGTGGCGTGACTAAGCTCGAACGGATTGTATTTAAATCGCAAGAGGATGCGGAGGCGGAAAACTTCCGCAAGATTTTCGTAGCGATGGCAAAGGACGTGCGCGTTATCATTATAAAACTTGCCGACCGTTTGCATAATATGCGTTCCTTGAATTTCCTTTCTCATGAAAGACAGCAACGTATGGCAAG
>SVIK01000012.1 GCA_015069525.1 Clostridiales bacterium
GCGTATCCACGCAAGCTCTGGTACGACGGGGAAACCGACGGTTGTAGGGTATACGCAAGGGGATTTGGAAACGTGGACGGACTGCGTATCCCGTATTGCGTGCATGGGCGGAGCTTCGTCTAAGGACGTGGCGCAAATTTGTTTTGGCTACGGTATGTTCACGGGCGCGCTTGGGTTGCATTACGGCTTGGAAAAAATCGGCGCGGCAATCGTGCCCTCGTCTACGGGAAATTCGGAAAAGCAACTGATGTACATGAAAGATTTCAAGACGTCGCTTCTTGTGGCAACGCCCTCGTATGCGCTCCGCCTTGCGGAGGTTGCTCGCCAAAACGGGATAGACCCTAAAACCGATTTGCACATCAAAATCGCCCTTGTGGGAAGCGAGCTTTTGACGGACGCAATGCGTGAAGAAATGCATTTGGCGTGGGGCAGGGACGTGTTGATTACCTCTAACTACGGCATGAGTGAGCTTATGGGACCGGGTGTTTCGGGTGAGTGTTTAGAGCATTGCGGTATGCATATCAACGAAGATTACTTTATCCCTGAAATTATCGACAGCGAAACGGGTGAGGTGTTGCCTGCGGGCGAAAAAGGGGAACTCGTTATCACGTGTATTAAAAAAGAGGGGTTGCCACTTATCCGTTATCGCACGAAGGACGTGACGAGGCTTTTTTACGAGCCTTGCGCATGTGGCAGAACGACGGTACGTATGGAGAATTTGTCGGGCAGAAGCGATGACATGTTGAAGATTCGCGGTGTCAACGTATTCCCTGGACAAATCGAGGAAGTGGTGCTTTCCGTGGAAGAGCTCGGTCCTCATTACGAGATTATCGTAGAGAGAGAAGGGTATACGGATAAGCTGACCGTCCGCGTAGAATTAAACAAGGAAACGGATTCGTTTGCAGAGCTTCAACGCATTGAAACGGCGACGAGGAATAAGCTGAAAGTGGTTCTCGGCTTGGATGCCAAAATCCGTTTGGAATCGCCCAACACGTTGCAACGTTTTGAGGGCAAGGCAAAGCGCATTAAAGATTTGAGAAATACGAAATAAGGGGTGAGGATATGTTAGCAAAACAAATTTCCGTGTTTATTGAAAACAGAAAGGGGCGTCTTGGTGCGGTTTTGGACGTATTAAAAGATAACGAAGTGAATATACTTTCGTTAAGCCTTGCCGACACGACGGAATACGGTTTATTACGCGTGATTTCCGATAATGCGGAAACGGGCAAAAAAGCGCTTTCAAACGCTGGGTTTTCAAGTATGCTTACCGAAGTGTTTATCATACAATTACCCCACACCCCTGGTGCGCTTCAAACCATTTTACGCGTAATTTCCGACGAGGAAATCAACGTGGAATACATGTACGGTTTGTCGATTGCGGGGGAAGAGGCGTCTATCGTAGTAAAGACGTCGGATACAAAGCGCGTAGAAGAGATTTTTGCCCGCCGTGGAATTGTCACGCTGTCGGAAAAGGAATTGGTTTAATTAGAGGCACTTATGGAAAAGGAAAAGAAAAAACCGTTATGGTTAAAGATAACGCTTTGGGTGTTGTTTGCAATCGTGTTGTTGACGGCAACGCTTTCCTTTTCGTATGCACGTGCTTCTTGTGATAGCAATGGCTTAACAGAAAAAGAAATCGAATTCACCGTAGAGGATAAGAAAGGGAACTCCCTTTCTTTGCACGAGATAGACGGACCAATCGTTGTCAATTTTTGGGCGATTTGGTGTCCGCCTTGCAAAAAGGAATTGCCAGTCTTTCAAGAGGTGTATGACGAGTATAAAAACGAAGTATCTTTCGTCTTTGTCAACGTCTTACGTTGGCAAGGGGATACGGTGGAGGACGTAGAAGCGTTCTTACAACAAAACGGGTATACTTTCCCTACCTATTACGACGTGGATAGGGAAGCGGAGGAGGCGTGCAACGTATCCTCTATCCCTTTGACGGTTTTTATAGGAAGGGACGGAAAGGTAAAGAAAACGTATAGTGGAAGCATATCCAAAATGGTGTTGAGGAATACTATAAAAGATATTTTATAAAGCCAAACGGCGCGTCTTTGCGTAAAGACGCGCTCTATTTTTTGCTTAAAAATGAGAATATTTTGTCGGGGAAGTGAAAAGCAAATAAAATCGTGTTAAGCGAAAAAAAATCTCGTCAAATGCTTGACTTGTAGAAGGCTTTCCATTATAATAAAAGGCGTATTGCGACAACTTCGCAAGAAGCGAAAATACCTCGCAAAATAAGGAGAAAGAAAGATGAAAAAATATAGACATTTCGGTGTAATGCTCGATTGCTCTCGCGACGGCGTAATGAAGGTGAGTGCGGTTAAGCAAATGATTGATTGCTTGCACAAAATGGGCTATAATACGTTGGAATTGTATACGGAAGACACCTACGAAGTGAAGGGTGAACCGTACTTTGGCTACTTGCGCGGTCGTTATACGGCGGAAGAAATTAAAGAAATCGACGCCTACGCAAAATCGCGCGGGATTGAATTGATACCCTGTATTCAAACGTTGGCGCACTATACGGCGCTCGTTCGTCACACCGAGTATGCGGATATCGTAGATACGAACGATATCTTGCTTATTGACGAGCCGAAAACGTACGAATTGCTCGATAAAATTTTTGCGACGCTCGCGGAGAATTTTACGTCGAGAAACGTCAATATCGGTATGGACGAGGCGCACATGGTTGGGCTTGGTCGATATTTGGATTTGCACGGATATAAAAACCGCAACGAGTTGATTTTGAAGCATTTAAACAAAGTTTCGAAAATTGCGGAGAAATACGGCTTTACCGCACATATGTGGAGCGATATGTTCTTCCGCTTGAAGACGAAAGGGGATTACTACGTGGACGAACCGCTCGAATTCCCCGAAGAAATTACGAAGAAAGTGCCTGAAAACGTAGAGCTCGTATATTGGGATTACTATCACTCTACGCAAAAGACGTACGACGCGATGTTTGAATCGCACAAGCAATTCGACGGAAATATTTGGTTTGCAGGCGGGGCGTGGTGCTGGAACGGTTTTGCACCACTCAACTGGTTTACGGAGCAAACGATGTTGCCCGCTATGAAGAGCGTTCTCAAAAACGACATCAAAGACGTTATGATTACGTGCTGGGGGGATAACGGTAAGGAATGCTCCTTCTTCTCGTTGTTGCCCGCTTTGTACGCCGTCCGTCAATACGCGGAAGGCAACTTTGATAAGGCAAGCATTGAAAAGGGCTTCCAAAAATTATTCAAGGCGTCGTTTGCCGATTTCATGTTGCTCGATTTGCCGAACAAAACGGAACGCAAATTCTTGGACGATAACGGCAATGAAAAAGTTCAAAACCCTTGCAAATCGCTGTTTTATAGCGACCCGTTCATGGGTATTCTCGACAACCTCGTTTCGCAAGAACGTGCTATCCCGTTTACCGATTATGCGTTGCAATTGAAAAAAGCGGCAAAACGCGTAGGCAAATACGATTATCTTTTCGATACGCTTTCTAAGCTTTGCTCCGTGCTTGAAATTAAGGCGGAGTTGGGCGTGCGTACCCGTCGTGCATATCAGGCGAAGGATAAAAAGACGCTTACGAGAATTTGCAAGGAATTTGCCGAAGTGGAAAGACGTATCGCTATTTTCCACACAGCGTTCCTCGACCTTTGGAATAGGGAAAACAAACCGCAAGGCTGGGAAGTGCACGATTTGCGCTTGGGCGGTTTGGAACGCAGAGTAAAAACCTGTCGCGAAAAATTGCAAAAATACCTGAAAGGTAAGATTACGGTAATTGAGGAATTGGAAGAAGAAATCCTTCCTTACGGCGACGGAACCTTCCAAAGCAACGTGCATACGTGGATTGTTTCCATGAGTTTGGTATAAGAATAAGTATCTATTAAAAAATTAGTAAAAAATTAACGGAAAAAACCGCGAAAAAATGCGCTCGTACACTTGCGTTTTTTTGCGGTTTTTGTTATAATATAAAAGGTAAAAGAAAAACGAAACATAAAGCAAAAGAAAAAGCTCGGCGAAGGAAAAACTCTATGGTTTATTTGTGTAAAAAGGGGATTTTCGAAACAGTTGTCTTCCGCAAAAAATGCGGTGCAATTTTGCGCGGGCAAAACACGCCTTTTTTTGGGGCAAAACACGTTTTTTACGATATGAAATAAAATAAGTGCAACAAACGGTTGCACTTATTTGTTTTTAAATAAGGAGAAGAAATATGGGTAAAGTTGGCATTTTAATGGGCAGTAAATCGGATTTTGACGTAGTCAAACCTGCGGTTTCCGTATTAAAGAAATTTGGCGTAGAAGTAGAAGTGCGTGTAATTTCTGCACATCGTACGCCCGACGAGGCGCACGAATTTGCGTCTACGGCAAAAGAGAAAGGGATAGAGGTTATCATTTGCGCGGCAGGCAAAGCGGCGCACCTTGGCGGTGTAATTGCGGCGTTCACGACTCTCCCCGTAATCGGCTTGCCCGTTAAGACGGATATGATGGGTGGGCTTGACAGCTTGCTTTCCATCGTGCAAATGCCTGCGGGGATTCCCGTTGCAACGGTTGGCGTAAACGGCGGTGAAAACGCAGGGCTTTTGGCGCTTCAAATGCTTGCGATTAAATACCCTGAAATTGAAAAACAACTTGTGGAATACAAAATGGCAATGAAAACGAAAATCAATAACGACGACGTGGCGTTGCAAGAAATGCTCGGTTAACAAATTAGGAGAAAAGTATGGCAGTATTTGGTGTATTTGGGACGAAGACGGAAAACGTTGCGTCGAGCGCTTATTACGGATTGTACGCATTACAGCATAGAGGACAAGCCTCTTGCGGTATCGTTGTCAACGACGACGGCGTGTTCCGTGCGTATAAAGATTCAGGGCTTGTGAACGAAGTATTCACACATCGTTTGCTGAAAGACCTTGGGCTTGGGCAAATGGCGCTTGGCAACGTGCGCTATGGTACGAGCAAGACGCGGGATAGGGTCAATGCAGAGCCTATGCTTATCAATCACGTGAAAGGGAAACTTGCAATTTCGCACGACGGCGCGCTTGTCAACTATGCGGAGATTAGAAGGGAGTTTGAAATGCAGGGCTGTATCTTCCACACCGCAAACGAAGTGGAGGTAATTGCTTGTGCGATAACCAAAGAACGTATCACGGCTCCCTCGATTGAAGAGGCAATCAACCGTGCTATGAATAAGCTCAAAGGCGGTTATTCGTTAATGGTGATGTCTCCGCAAAAATTGATAGCGGTGCGCGACGAAAACGGCTTACACCCCCTTTGCTACGGTGTGCGCGACGACGGCGAATACGTAATTTCCAGCGAAAGCTGTGCGCTGAACACGGTGGGGGCGAAATTCGTAAGGGATATCGAGCCGGGCGAAATCGTCGTCTTTACCAAAGAGGGCGTTAAGAGTATCCGCGACCATTGTGGAAAGAAACCTGAAAGACTTTGCGTTTTCGAATATTTGTATACGGCGCGTCCCGATTCGAATATTAGTGATTGCTCCGTGCACCTTGCAAGAAAACGCGCGGGTATGTTCCTTGCTAAGGCTCATCCCGTCGAGGCGGACGTCGTTATCGGCGCTCCCGATTCGGGTATCGACGCGGCAATCGGCTACGCGGAGGAATCGGGTATTCCTTATGGACTGGGATTGATTAAGAATAAGTATATCGGTAGAACGTTCATCGACCCTGGTCAAAACGTGCGTGAGGATAAGGTGAAGATAAAGCTCAACCCCGTGCCCGAAACGATTAAGGATAAACGCGTAATTTTGGTGGACGATTCGATTGTGCGCGGTACGACGTGTACGCGCGTTGTGAAATTGCTCCGCGATGCGGGCGCGAAAGAAATTCATATCCGTTCGTCCGCACCTGAGTTTTTAAATCCTTGCTACTACGGTACGGATATCGGCTCGAAAGACGAGTTGATAGCGTGCAAATATAACGCAGAACAAATGGCAAAGATATTCGGTGCAGATTCGGTTGGTTTCTTGCCTTTGGAAGACGTATTCAAATTGGGTGCGCCAGGGACGTGTAAAGGATATTGCGCGGCGTGCTTTAACGGCGAATATCCCACCGAGCTTCCCGTAGAACAAGTAAGCAAGTACGAACAAAAAATTTCGGATAATAAAAATTAAACGTTAAGAAGAAAAAATAAATTGGAGAATATAAAGATGGCAATTTCTTACAAAGACAGCGGTGTAGACGTGACGAGAGGCTACAAAGCGGTAGAACTGATGAAAAAACACGTAAAATCCACGTATAACGAAAACGTTATCGGCGACCTCGGCTCGTTCGGTGGATTTTTCTCGATTGCAAACGAAAAGATGGAAGAACCCGTCTTGGTTGCGGGTACGGACGGCGTTGGCACGAAGCTTAAATACGCGTTCCTTTTGGAAAAACACGATACAATCGGTATCGACGCAGTTGCAATGTGCGTGAACGATATCGTATGTCAAGGCGCAAAGCCCTTGTTCTTCCTTGATTATTACGCTTGCGGTAGATTGTACCCCGAGGCAGAATCGGAAGTGGTAAAGGGTATCGCGGAAGGTTGTCGTCAAGCAGGTTGCGCGCTTATCGGCGGTGAAACGGCGGAAATGCCCGGTTTCTATCCCGACGGCGAATACGACCTTGCAGGCTTTGCCGTAGGTATCGTAGACAAGAAAAAGGTTATCAACGGCAAGAACATCGTTCCTGGCGACGTCATTATCGGTTTGAAATCGACGGGTGTACACTCCAACGGTTATTCGCTCGTTAGAAAGCTTTTTGGCGATAGCGATAGAGAAGCGCTTGAAGCGTACGATGAAGAACTTGGCGCAACGGTCGCGGAAGTATTGTTGAAGCCCACGAAGATTTACGTAAAGAGTATCCTTTCCCTTATTGAAAAGGTGGACGTAAAGGGTATCGCGCACATCACGGGCGGTGGTTTCATCGAAAACGTGCCGAGAATTTTGCCTGAGGGCGTAGCGGCGGAAATTGAAAAGAATTCCTACGACGTACCTCCCGTATTCAAGGTAATGCAAAAGCGCGCGGGTATCACGGACGAACAAATCTACAATACCTTCAACATGGGTATCGGTATGATGGTTGTCGTAGACGCGAAAGACGTAGATAAGGCGATGGAATCGCTGAAAGCAAGCGGGGAAGACGTAGTTGTAATCGGTAAGACGGTTGCAGGCAAAGGCGTTATTTTGAAATAAGGAAAAGCCATGAAAAAAATAGCGGTATTCGCGTCGGGTGGCGGTACTGATTTTCAATCGGTAATCGACGCTAACGAGCGTGAGAATTTTTGTGAAATTGCATATTTAGTGGCGTCTAAGCCCCAAATCGGCGCAATCAACCGTGCGGAAAAGCACGGCATTGCTACGCTCGTTTACGATAAGACGACGGGGGAGAGCAAGGACGAATTTTACGCGCGCATTGCCAAAACGTTGAAGGAAAACGGTGTAGAATATATCGTTTTGGCGGGTTGGTTGCTCGTCGTGCCTCCGCAATTTATTAAGGAGTTCGAGGATAGAATTATCAATATTCATCCCTCGCTTATTCCTGCCTTTTGCGGTATGGGGTATTACGGATTAAAAGTGCATGCGGCGGCGATAGAATACGGCGTCAAATTAAGTGGAGCGACGGTACATTTCGTATCCGCGGACGTAGACGGCGGTGCGATTATTATGCAAAGGTCGGTAGAGGTAAAACCTACCGATACGCCTGAGGATTTGCAGGCGCGCATTTTGAAAGAAGAACACACGATGTTGCCCGAGTGTGTAAAATTGCTTTGTCAAGGCAAGATAGAAAAAGTGGGCAGAAAGGTATACGTAAAATAAGATTTAACGGAGATAGATATGAACGTTTTGGTAATCGGAAACGGTGGAAGAGAACACGCCATCGTCCAAGCATTGAAGAAATCCCCCAAAGTCGATAAAATTTTTGCAATGAAAGGCAACGCAGGCATAGGCGAGCTCGCCGAACTTGTCAACGTCAATTATTGCGACGTAAAAGCGGTTGGCGACTGGGTAGACGCGCATAAGGAAATCGATTATACGGTAATTGCGCCAGACGACCCGCTTGCGCTGGGGCTCGCGGACGAATTGGAAAGCCGTGGACACCGCGTATTTGGGCCGAGAAAGAACGCCGCCATCATCGAGGCGAGCAAGGCTTTTTCCAAAGAGCTTATGAAGAAATACAATATTCCTACGGCGAAATACGAAACGTTTAGCGATTATGAAGAAGCGAAAGCATACGTGGAAACGTGCGATATCCCCGTGGTGTTAAAGGCGGACGGGCTTGCGCTTGGCAAAGGCGTGCTCATTTGCAAAACGCGCGAAGAAGCGCTTGACGGCATCAAGGAAATGATGCTCGATAAAAAATTCGGTTCGGCGGGCAACAAAGTCGTCGTGGAAGAATTCTTGGAAGGTCCAGAGGTGTCTGCATTAGCCTTTACCGACGGTAAGAGTATGAAGCCGATGATTACGAGTTGCGACCATAAACGCGCCTTCGATAACGACGAGGGCTTGAACACGGGCGGTATGGGTACGTTTTCTCCTGCTCCTTTCTACGGCGAAAAGACGGAAAAGGAAGTAATGGAAAAGATAATGATACCTACCATGAACGCCATGAACGCGGAAGGTAGAACGTTTAAAGGCGTCTTGTATTTCGGGCTCATGAAAACGAAGGACGGCATGAAGGTTATCGAATATAACTCCCGCTTTGGCGACCCTGAAACGCAAGTGCTTTTGCCTATGCTCAAAACCGACCTTATGGAAATTTTCGAGGCTATCACGGACGAGCGTCTTGCCGATATCGATATCGAGTGGGAATCGGGTGCGTGCGTATGCGTAGTGCTCGCAAGCGGTGGTTATCCCGTAGCGTACGAAAAGGGCAAAGAAATTACGTTTGGGGATTTGGATAAGGACGTTATTTTGTGTCACGCAGGTACGAAGATGAAGGACGGCAAACTCGTCACGGACGGTGGAAGAGTGCTGGGCGTATGTGCCAAGGGCGCAACGATTGAGGAAGCGAGAAAGAAAGCGTACGCAAACGTGGAAAAGATTTCCTTTGAGGGGATGCATTATAGAAAAGATATCGGTATTAAATACCGTGACGTAGAAAGAGAATAATTAGGTGGATGACGAAGATATGATTTACAGAATTTTTGTGGAAAAGAAAGATAACGTACAGGCGAGAAAGGAACAAGCGGATATCAAAACGCTCCTTAAAATCAACGCGGAAGATTTCCGTTTGGTGCTCCGCTACGACGTGGAAGGATTGAGCGAAGAGGAATTGAACTCTGCGTTGGGCACGGTATTTTCCGAACCTCCCGTTGACGACGTGTATTTGGAGAATTTAGCAGTTCCCGAAGGGTATAAGGCGTTTGCCGTCAGCTATTTGACGGGGCAATACGACCAACGCGCGGACAGCGCGGCACAATGCGTGCAACTTTTAACGAGAAAATCCCGTCCCATGGTTAAATGCGCAAGGGTTTATCTTGTAAAAGGCGTGACGGACGAACAACTCGTTGCGATAAAGAAACATATCATCAACCCCGTAGAAAGCGAAGAGGTTGGTTTTGAAAAACCGACGACGTTGAAACAAGCCACCGTAGAGGGCGCGCCCGTGACGGACGTGGCGGGCTTTATCGATATGTCCGACGACGAAATTAAAACGTACCACAAAAACGTAGGCTTTGCTATGAGCGCGCTCGATTTGGCGTTTGTGCGCGATTATTTCAAGAGCGAAAAACGCAATCCTACCGAAACGGAGCTCAAAGTTATCGATACGTATTGGTCGGACCATTGCCGTCACACGACGTTTGCAACCGAACTCAAAAACGTAAAAATCAACTCCGAAAACCCCGTAATCGAAAAAGCGTACCACTTGTACGAAGATTTGTATAAGGAACTCAACGGTGCGCGTCCTGACAAATATCCTTGTCTTATGGATTTGGCGACGATTGCGGCAAAGAAATTGAAAAAAGACGGAAAGCTCGACAACCTCGACATTTCCGATGAAATTAACGCATGCTCCATTTGTATCGAGGCGGAGCTTGACGGCAAGAAAGAACAATACCTCGTCATGTTCAAGAACGAAACGCACAATCACCCGACGGAAATTGAACCGTTCGGTGGCGCGGCGACCTGTCTTGGCGGTGCTATTCGCGACCCGCTTTCTGGTAGAACGTACGTATATCAAGCGATGCGTGTGACGGGCGCAAGCGACCCTCGCGAAAAATTGGAAGACACGCTTGCAGGGAAACTTCCCCAACGCGCCATTACGCAACGTGCGGCGGCGGGCTTCTCCTCTTACGGCAACCAAATCGGTTTGGCGACGGGTATCGTTGACGAAGTGTACCACGAAGGATATAAAGCAAAGCGTTTGGAAACGGGCTTTGTCGTTGGCGGTGCGAGAAAGGATATGGTATACCGTGAAGCGCCTAAGGCAGGGGACGTAATCATCTTGCTTGGCGGAGAAACAGGACGTGACGGCTGTGGCGGTGCTACGGGTTCGTCCAAGGCACACGATTCCCACTCGGTTGAAACGTGCGGTGCAGAAGTGCAAAAGGGCAACGCGCTCACCGAAAGAAAATTGCAACGCTTGTTCCTCAATAAAGAAGCGACGAGAAAGATTAAAAAATGTAATGACTTCGGTGCAGGTGGCGTATCCGTAGCCATTGGCGAGCTTGCCGACGGCTTGAATATCGATTTGGATAAAGTGCCTAAAAAATACGAAGGTTTGAACGGTACGGAGCTTGCTATTTCCGAATCGCAAGAACGTATGGCGGTAGTGGTAGCGGAAAAGGACGTAGACGCGTTTATCGCGCTTGCAGGAGAAGAAAACCTTTCGGCTACGCCCGTTGCAGTAGTCACCGATACGGGCAGAATGAAGATGTTCTTAAAAGGTAAGGCAATCGTAGACATCTCCCGTGAATTCTTAAACACGAACGGTGTAAAACAAGAAGCGAACGTAGAAATTACGGACAAGAAAACGACGTGGTTTGATAAAAAGCAAGGCGTATCGTTTGCAGAAACGACGAAGAAAGTACTTGGCGATTTGAACGTTTGCGCAAAGAAAGGTTTGTCGGAAACGTTCGACTCCACGATTGGTGCCAGAACGGTATATATGCCTTGGGGCGGTAAAAACCAAGCTACGCCCGCAATTGCCATGGCGGCAAAAATTTGCGGTGGCGAAACGGACGTTTGTACGGTGTCCGCATACGGCTATTCTCCCTATCTTATGGAAACGAGCCCGTTTATCGGCGCAATTTACTCGATAGTAGGCTCGGTATCCAAAGTGGTGGCGACGGGCGCAAAATACAGCGATATCCGTCTTACGCTTCAAGAATTTTTCCAACGTATGACGGGCGAAGCGAAAGTGTGGGGCGTACCCGCATCCGCGCTCCTTGGCGCAGTATACGCGCAAATGGGTTTAGGGCTTGGCGCAATCGGCGGTAAAGACAGCATGAGCGGTACTTTCGAAAGTATCCACGTACCTCCCACGCTTATCTCGTTTGCCTTGGCACCCGCTAAGGCGAGCAAGCTTATAACCAACGTTCTTAAAGGGGAGGAAAAGCTTTACTATATCCCCGTACCCAAGGACGAAAACTTCGTGCCCGATTTCGAAGGCTTGAAAGCGGTTTACGAAGAAGTTTATAAAAATATTGAAAAGGGCAATATTACGTTTGCCACGGTCGTTGAAAACGGCGGTGTCGGTTCGGCGGTTATCAAATCCGCGCTCGGCAACGGCGTTGGCGTAGCGTTCGATATGACGGCGGACGAATTGTACAGCGAAGCATACGGCGATTTAATCGTATCCTTGAAAGACGAAAAGGCGTTTGACACGGCTATTTGCAAGAAATACGTAGGGCAGGTATGCGGTGAAGCGTTTACGTGCGGAAAGGATAGCGTATCCGTATCTTGTGCGAAGAACGCGTACATGGGTGCTCTTGAAAGCGTATTCTCCATTACTGCGCCTGCTGAGGGCAAAGCGGAAGACTGCGATTATTTAGGCGGAGCAAAATACACGAATATTGCAACGAAAACGGCAAAACCCCGCGTATTTATCCCCGTATTCCCTGGTACGAACTGCGAACTTGACACGGCGAGAAGATTTATCCTTGCCGGAGCGGAAGTGGAAACGGTCGTGGTGAAAAACCGTACCGCTTCGGATATCGAAGATAGCGTAGAAAGAATCGTCAAAGCGATTAAGAAAGCGAACATCGTTGCCTTCCCTGGTGGCTTCTCGGGCGGGGACGAACCGGACGGAAGCGGTAAATTTATCGCAACCACCTTCCGTAATCCGTATATTGCGGAACAGCTTGAAGAGCTTTTGAATAACCGCGACGGTTTGGCAATCGGTATCTGCAACGGTTTCCAAGCGCTTATCAAGCTTGGTCTTGTGCCTTACGGACACGTAAAAGAGATGACGGCAGATTCGCCCACGCTCACGTTCAATAACATTTCGCGCCACGTTTCCACGATTGTGGACGTACGCGTAGCCTCAACGCTTTCGCCTTGGCTCAACGCTTGCAAAGTGGGCGAGGTTTACAAAGTTCCCGTATCGCACGGCGAAGGCAAAATCGTTGCGCCCGTGTCGGCACTCGAAGAAATGAAGAAGAACGGGCAAGTTGCTACGCAATACGCAGATTTAAGCGGTAATGCCACGATGGTATCGCCGTTCAACCCCAACGGCTCTATGTGGGCAATCGAGGGTATCACGTCGCCCGACGGTAGGGTGCTCGGTAAAATGGGGCATAGCGAACGTATCGGCGATAACTTGTATAAGAACGTAGAAGGCAACTTCGATATGAAGATATTCGAAAGTGGCGTTCGTTATTTCAAATAATCATTTAGGCTAAGAAAGCGAAGAAGGTAGGCTATGATTGATATTCATACGCATATATTACCCAATATAGACGACGGTGCAAAAGACGTTTCCGTGTCGGCGGAGATGTTGCGTATGGAAGCGGAACAAGGCGTTAAAGAGCTTGTCTTTACACCCCATTATTACGGTACGCAAGACGTAAACGAATTTCTGTTGAAACGCGCGGAAGCAAGGGCGAAGGTTAACGAGCATATTCCCCGCGGAATGAAAGTTCGTTTGGGGGCAGAGGTGCTGTTAAAAGGCGTCAACGACCCGTCCGATGAAACGCTTTGTAAGCTTGCGATAGAAGGGACGCAGTACGTTCTTTTCGAATTGCCGTTTACGTCCCGTTGGTCGGAGCGATTGTTAGACCGCATTTCCGATTTTATCGCGGAAACGGGCTATACGCCCATTATTGCGCACGTCGAACGGTACGAAGAAACGTTGGAAAACCCCGAAACGGTCACCCGATTGGTGCAAATGGGCTGTTTAATTCAGGTCAATACGCACGCTTTTGTCAGCAAGCACACCCGCCGTTTTGCCTTTGCCTTGCTTAAACACGGCTTGGCGCATTGTATCGGCACGGACGCGCACAATGCCGAACGTCGCGCCCCCGATTACGAGAACGCGAAGGAGCTTTTGCGTAAGAAAAAGAAATCGGACGAGTTTACAAACGTACAATGGTGCATGAAAAAAGTACTTGCAAACGAAGCGATTAGAACTCCGTTTGGACAAGTACGTAAATTGGGCAAATTCTATTTTTAAAAGCGTTTACGCTTTGAAAATGGATAGTTTTTAGAAAAAAGAATTATAATAAATAAAGAAAGGAGAAAAAATTATGGCTAAAATTACTGCGGATACGTTGATTGCGGATTGCTTACAAATCAACCCTAACGCTCCCGAAATTCTTATGTCGGCAGGCATGCATTGCTTTGGTTGCGCAATGGCGCACGGGGAATCGGTTGCCGAAGCGGTTGCTGTACACGGCGAAGATTTGGACGCACTTTTGGCAAAGCTTAACGAAGGCTTGGAAGACTAATCAAACAAGACAAAGACGGGCGTACGTAAAAGCTCGTCTTTTCTTCTAATACACTCTTTATAGGAGGGAAGTATGGATATTAACGAAGGGGTAAAGGCGTTTAGAAGAAACGCAAACGCCGTGCTTTTGGACGTCCGTCGCGAAGAGGAATTTTCGACGGGATACATAGCGGGCGCAATCAATGTCCCGTTGCAAGAGATTGAAGACGTCACGGACGTAGTGACGGGTAAAAACACGCTTTTGTACGTGTATTGTAGAAGCGGAGTAAGAAGCGAACAAGCGGTAAACGCGTTGCGGTATATGGGGTATACGAACGTAGTGGATATCGGCGGTATTTTAGATTATAAAGGCGAAATTGTAAGATAAATAAAAAAGGAGAATCCGTAAATGAAAAAGAAATGGTTTATGGCTTTAACGACGCTTGCTTTGTCGTTTGCTACGGTTGGTTTTGTCGGTTGTGGCGAGGGTGGAAATAACGACGGCTCGTCCACCTTTGCGGAATCGTTAGAATATCAAAAAATATCGGGCAAAGAAGAATACCGCGTGACGGGCATTGGCAGTATTTCCGACGTAGATGTCGTTGTTCCGTCCACCTATCGAGGCTTACCCGTCACGGAAATTGCAGATAATGCGTTTAGTGGGGAAATATCGGTAAAAAATACATATATTGAGAGTGTAGTAATTCCCGACAGCGTGACGACGATTGGATATTGTGTGTTCTATAATTGTGACAGTCTAACGAGTATAGAAATTCCCGATAGTGTAACAACGATTGGGAATTCTGCGTTTGTTTAACCCCAACAGAACACCTTTTATAGTAGTAAATCGTTAGTTTTTCGTTAAAAATCATCATGTTTCAATAATAACAGTAATTTCGTAGGTGTCTTTGAGTCTTGGCTCAAAGCCTTTTTTTAATAAAAAGCCTTTCTCAATAGCCAAAATGTAAAAAAATGCATAAATAAGGAGAATTAGGCGACTATTTGCGATTTCTTGCATAATCTTTGGGAAATATTGTATATTTATACAAACATTTGTAAAACTGGGTGTAAAAATTTGTCACAAAAAGTCACAAGAAGTCGTTACATTTGAAAAAACTTCGTCAAATCGTTGACACACATAAAAGCAAAATGGTATAATATTTGTAGTGTGAACAACGGTGAAAACGGGGTTAAACACTGTACTTTTTCGTCTATTGAAAAGATACAAAAGACGGGACGACGAGGGAATTATGAACGAACTCTTACTAATAGCAGGCATGTGTGGCGGCGGGGCGCTGACGGGATTTATTTCTCGCAAGCTCCGTGGCAATGTGCGTATATTCAAAAAGGAAATCGCGTGGAAGAAACTGCTGTTGTGCGGTTTGTCCGTTTTGCTTTTCGTGGCGTATATGCCATACCTTTTCTCTTTGGAAGTGGTGAGTAGGCAAGAAGGCTTGGACGGTGGCGTATTATCCAAAGGTGCGACGGTTGCAATGGCAATCTTGAAATGGTTTACATATTTCATGATGGCGGCATGCATGACGCAACCATTTTTCAAAAAGAAAAATCTTACCGATTGCGTAGCGTTTTTGACGCCGGTACCGTTGCTGTTAAGCGGGATATTTTTCAAACAACACTCCGTCTTTGTGACAGGTGCGGTTGCATATTACGATTTCCGCTTGATTATGTATGCGGTATGCTTGTGCTTGTCTGCGTGCGTATCGGGGGCAGCGCTCTATTCGAAGATTGCGGAAAAGGACTTTGGACAAATCGCAAAGCGGTTGGGTAAAGCGGCGTTGTTCGTTTTGATTTGGTTGATGGGCTTTATGCCGATGTACTTCCCGCAACTGATGTTTGGGTTGATTGGGGAAGAAACGGCGGAATTCACGCTGACGCATAGATTGCTTATCTACATTTGTATTGTGTTTATGTTCGGTGGATACGTATGCATGCGCAAAAAATCAAGAGAAGAAAAGCTGTTCTTCTTGTCGTTCTTATCGCTCAGTGGCTTTTTGCAATATTTCAGCCACAACGCACAGCGTACGGGCGTAACGTCGCTCCCCTTGCACCTTTGCAATACGGCGATGGTCTTGATGTTGTTTGCGTACATGTTCCGTTGGAATAGCGTATTCTACTTTACCTATCTCGTTAACGTGTTGGGTGCGTTCTTGGCAATCTTAATGCCAAACACGGGCGAGAACTTGCTGACGGACAGCGGCGCGTTGATTTTCTGGTATAACCACACGTATGCGTTTGTGTTGCCTATCTTCGGTGTTGCGCTGGGTATATTCCCGCGTCCGAATATTAAGATGATGTACAAGGCGATAGGGGCGTTTACGGCGTACGTACTGCTAGCCATGATATTGAACGGCTGGCTGAACAATTCGCCCACGCTCAATCCTAATAAAGATGAAGTGGACTATTTCTTCCTGTATAGCTACTTTTTCGTAGATAAGTTCAAATTCCTAATGCCGTTGAAGACGTTTGAATTTTCGTTCACAATCGGCAATACGACGTTGATGTTCTACTGGCTGTACGATTTAGTGATATGGTTGGTGTTCGTGGGGCTGATGTTCGTGATATGGGGCATTTACGTGTTGCTGTACCGTACGGCGGACGCACATGGCGAGTTGGCAAAACGCAAAATGATGATGCGTTTGGACCATGCACAATTACTAAAAGAACTTGACGGGCGTTCGGTAAAAGAGCCGTTATCCCCCGAAGGAGTACACATGATTAAATTTACAAACTTTTCAAAAACGTACGCGGGTACGACGAAAAAAGCCGTGGAAGATTTGAATTTGGAAATCCATGAAGGCGAAGTATTCGGCTTTATCGGTCATAACGGTGCGGGTAAGAGTACGACGATTAAGAGCCTTGTCGGTATCCAATCGATTACGGAAGGCAAAATCGAAGTGCAAGGCTACGACGTAGCGCGTCAGCCGTTGGAAGCGAAGTTGAGCATGGGTTACGTATCGGATAACCACGCGGTATACGAAAACTTGACGGGTAGAGAATATATCAGCTACGTTGCCGATTTGTATATGGTAAACGAAAAGGACAAAAACGAGCGTATTGAAAAATATGCTAAGATGTTCCATTTGGAAAAGGCGTTGGATAGCGAAATCAAGTGCTATTCCCACGGTATGAAACAAAAGACGATGGTAATCGGTGCGTTGATTCACAATCCCAAAGTATGGGTTTTGGACGAACCGTTGACGGGGCTTGACCCGACCAGCTCTTGGCAAATCAAAGAATGTATGCGTCAACACGCGGACGCGGGGAATATAGTATTCTTTTCCAGCCACGTTATCGAAGTTGTGGAAAAGGTATGCGATAGAATTGCCATTATCAGTGGCGGTAAGCTTTGCCGCGTATCGCGCGTAGAAGATATTCAAAAGGAAGGCTTGTCGCTGGAACAAGTATATTTGCAATACGCACAAAAGCACACGCCCGAGGATATGGAAAAAGAGAGAGTATAAACTATGACACAAGCGAAAGAGATGAAAAATACCCCGTTACGTCGGGTTAAATATCTGTCGCTGATGCAGATGGGCGAACAGCTTCGCGCGAAGAAGACGCGTGATAAGAAGAAAAAGGCTTTTCATATTTTCTTGAAATGCTGTATCACGGTGGTGGTGACGGCAGTGATTATTTTCTTGCTGTCTTTTATCAAGAAACAATTTTTCTTGTTGCCTACAAAAGACATGTTCGTGTCTTTTATCTTCGTCACGCAGATTATTACGCTGTTTTCGTGTATGAGCAGTATGATTTCGATACTGTATACAAGTAAGGAAAACGCTATGCTATTGGCGTTTCCTTGTACGTACGGCGAAATCTTTTTAAGCCGTATCATCGTGTTTGCGATAGAAGAGCTGAAAAAGAGTATGTATTTCCTTGTGCCCATTTTAATTGCGTTCGGGGTGCAAGTGGGTGGCGTATCCTATTGGTTGACGTTGCTTCCCATGTGGTTTATGCTTTGTTTATTCCCCGTACTGATTGGGGCGCTTTTATCTATTCCTTTGATTTATGTCAAGAGATTTTTAGAAAAGCATATCGGATTGTATGCGTTTTTGGTGATAGCGTTTATCGTCGGTTTATTTGTCGGTGTAACTATTTTACTGGACAAATTGCCTGATCCGCTTCGTTTGGTTGTCATCTATCACGATTTCATGCAAAACCTGCAAGGTGCGTTTGCGGCGATGCGTTCGTGGTCGCTGTGGTATGCGTTTATCGGCGCGGCAATGTACGGCGAAGGGGTGTATTGGACGTTGCCCGTATCCATCTTGATCTTTGCGGCGTTCGGTGCGGCGTGTTTCTTGATTGCGCGGCCCTTCTATTTCAAGGCGGTATCGTCCACGGTAGAAGCGGGTAGAACGAAACGTCACAAGCATAGAAAACATAAGGTAAACAACCTGTTCCTTACCTTTTTTAGAAAGGAATTAAAGTTGTTTGTACGAAACTCGCAATCGGTCAATTCGGCAGTCATCACCATTTTGATGTTCCCGCTCATTTCGTACGTGTTCAATTTCATTTTGCTCGTTATCAACAAAAACATGTTGGGCGACTTTATGAGTATTGCGTTCAACGTTATGATCACGTTGAGCGTGCTTAGCGCCAACAACGCCACGGCGGCGGCGGCGATTTCGTCGGAAGGGAACGAGTTTGCCGTGCTGAAAACGGCACCGTCCAATACGGCGGTTATTTGTTGGGCAAAGATTGCGGTAACGTCGCTTGTCAACTTGTTTGCCTTGGCGGTAACTTTCGTCATGTTGACGTTCACCACCAACCTTGGCACGGGAGATTTGATTTTGATGGCGGTGCTCTTGATTTTGCTCACGATGGGGCACATCATGTGGAGTTTCCAACTCGATATCAACAATCCTCGCATTTTGGACTATGCAACCAAGGGCAACAACGTTGTAGACAACGTCAACGTTGGTAAATCGATTGTCATCGGCTTTATCATCGCTACGCTTATAGGCGCGCTGACGTTGCTGTTTATGATGGATTCGACGAAAGCCAGCGGTTGGATCCGCTTGCTTGCCATTGCGGTGGCGTTTATAGCGGCTCGCTTCTATTTGCTGAGAAGAAATATCAAAGTATATTTCAACGAAATTCAAATGTAATGGGGTGAGAATATGAGTAAGAAAGTAGTATTCATTGTTATTTTAATCGAATGTGTTCTCGCCGTATTCTTAATCAGCTTTTTAGGGCAAGCCATTTACAATTCCGTCAATAAGGTGTACGTTACGGAGATTTATTTCACGTACAAAGACGGCACGAAGATTGAAGACGACGTACCTTTGAAATTGGAATTGACGGACGAGAATCGCAGTTATACGTTAGATTGGGTGGTTGGTCCTGAAAACGCCACCAATCAAGAAGTGTATTTTTCGGGTAACGTAGACGAATCGTTGGTGCGTGTGGATCCCGAAACGGGCAAGGTTACGTTTAGAAAATTGGTAGACGTCGTTATTACGGTTATGTCCATGGACGGTAGCAACGTTAGCGACACCATCCATTTAATCCCCGTCATCAAAGACGGTGGCGACGTAGATATTTAAGGTTAAAAAAGTCTATTACGTCGAGCAATCGGCGAATATATAGAAAAGGAGAAAAAGTATGAAAAAACTGAAAAGAGTTGTGGCTAGCATGCTCGCTTTAAGTTGTATCAACCTGGTGGCATGTAAAGGCGACGATGAAACGTACACCGTTACGTTAATGGACGGCGAC
>SVIK01000013.1 GCA_015069525.1 Clostridiales bacterium
ATTTGAAAACGGCGAAAGCGGGGATATTCTCGTGCAAAAAGCGCCTGCTTGCACCATTCAAACGCAAGCGGAAGCCGTTTGCGAGCTTTTTGGTGGCGATAAGAACAATATCAAGGTAATCGGTATCCGACACGGCGAAAAGATGTACGAAACGCTTCTTACCAACGAGGAATGCGCAAACGCAATCGATTTGGGCAACTTTTATAGAGTGCCTTGCGACAAGCGTGGCTTGAACTATGATAAGTTCTTTAAGCAAGGGGACGTAGAACGCAATCCGTTGACGGAATTCAACTCCAACAACACACAACTTTTAACGGTAGAAGAGACGAAAGCGAAGATTGCATCGCTTAGCTATATTCAAGAAGAATTAAAAAAATAAGGACAAATACATGAAAATTCTTGTGACGGGTGCAAAAGGTTTCGTAGGCAAAAACCTTTGCACGGCATTAAACAACGTAAAAGACGGAAAGGACAGAACACGTCCCTCCTTAAAAATTGAAGCCGTTTACGAATATGATATCGATAACACGCTTGACGATTTGGAGGGCTTTTGTAAGGATACGGATTTCGTATTCAACCTTGCGGGTGTAAACCGTCCAAAGACGCAGGAAGAATTTATGCAAGGCAATTTCGGCTTTGCCTCCACTCTTTTGAATACCTTGCAAAAATACAATAACAAGGCGGGGGTTATGCTTTCCTCGTCCATACAAGCAACGCTTATCGGTCGTTATGCCGACGGGGAATACGGCAAGAGCAAAAAGGCGGGGGAAGAACTCTTTTTCGAGTACGCAAAAAATAGCGGTAGCGAAGTTTTCGTGTACCGTTTTCCCAACCTGTTCGGCAAATGGAGCCGTCCTAACTACAACAGCGCCGTAGCGACGTTTTGCAATAACATTGCCAACGATTTACCGATAACGGTAAACGATAGAGCGATTGAGCTAGAACTTGTGTACGTGGACGATTTGGTAAAGGAAATGCTGGATTTGTTGGAGGGGAAAGGACACCGTTGCGATTACGACGGGTTGAACGCGGTGGCAAGCGATACGGGAAGATACTGCTTCGTCCCGACCAGCCACAAAGTGACGCTTGGCGAAATTGTGGATTTGTTGCACACCTTCCGCGCACAAAGCGAAACGCTTGTTATTCCCGAAATAGCAGAAGGGAGTTTTGCAAAGAAGCTCTATTCGACGTATCTTTCCTATTTGCCGAAGGAAAAAGTCGCGTTTGATTTGAAGATGAACGTGGACGCAAGGGGGAGCTTTACGGAGCTTTTGAAAACGGAAAAATGCGGACAAGTATCTATTAATATTTCCAAACCAGGCATTACGAAAGGTCAGCATTGGCATCATACGAAATGGGAATTCTTCATTGTCGTTGCGGGCAAGGGCTTAATTCAACAGCGCAAAATCGGCACGGACGAGGTGCTTAATTTTGAAGTGAGCGGAGAGAAAATCCAAGCGGTGCATATGCTTCCTGGATACACGCATAACATCATTAATTTGTCGGATACGGAAAACTTAGTGACGGTAATGTGGGCGAACGAACAATTCGATTCCAATCACCCCGACACGTTTTTTGAGATAGTGGAATAAGCATGGAAATTTTAACGAGAGAACAACAAATCGTATTGCATTTGGCGGGGCGGAGCATTTCCGCAGAACCGTCTTCTCTCGTTTTAGCAAACGAATATTTTGAAAACGCCGATTGGGAAGAAGTGGAGCGTATATGCCAAATGCAAGCGATAACGCTTTCCGCGTTCGACGCGCTTTCTCCGTATAAAAAGCTTATCCCGACGGCGGTATACGAGCATTGGAAAAAGAACGCTTTTTCAGCGCTCCAATCCAATTATTTTGTCATGCAAGCGCAGACGGAATTAACAGCGCTTCTGCAAGAGAACTCTTTTCCGTATATTATATTAAAAGGGCTTTCTGCGGGCGCGTATTATCCCAAAACGGATTTGCGTTCGCTTGGCGACGTCGACTTTTTAATCGAGCCCGAAAAACAAAAGGAAATAGAAAACGTTTTAATAGAAAACGGTTATCAAAAGAGCGCGCAGGAAACGGACCACCACGTTGTTTTTTATAAACAAAAGGCGCATTTGGAAATGCACTTTGAGGTAGCGGGGATACCGCACGGAGAGGTGGGAGAGCTCGTTCGCGCGTGCTTGCAAGACGCGTTGAACTCTTCTATAAAACGAGGAGAAAACGGCGTGTTTTACGCGCCAAACGATGCGCATCACGGTTTAATTTTGCTGTTGCACATGCAACACCACATGCTTGGCGAAGGGCTGGGTATACGCCATTTATGCGATTGGGCAACATACGTGAACGGCACGTACGAAAAGGAATATTGGGCGGAAACGTTGCTTCCTTTCCTAAAAAAAATCGGGTTGTACACATACGCAAAGGTCATGACGAAAACGTGCGCGATATATTTGCAAAGCGTTTGTCCCGATTGGGCGTGTGACGCGAAAGAGGCGCTCTGCCTTGAAGTGATAAGCGACGTGTTGGCGTGCGGAAATTTTGGGCGGAACGACGAGGAACGCTCCAAGGGTGGTATGCTCGTATCCGAGCACGGCAAAGAGGGTACAAAGCATAATAGAGCGTATTATTTATGCAAGCTTTTGCATACGGAAACGATGGGAAATCGCGCGGTAAACCGTTGCAAATTATGTTATCCGTTCGTATACGTATGGAGAATTTGTTGGCATTTAACAAGGGCGATTTTTGGAAAAAGTAAACCGATAAAGGTATTTAACGAAGCAAAAAAACGCAAAGCAATTTACGATAAATTAAAGGTATTCGAAAGGGATACTAAGGAGAAATAAAGCATGGAAACGAAGATGAAATTGGATTATTCCGACGTAAAATTCAAAGAAGACGGGCGGTTAAAACTCTTAATTATCGTGGGCACGCGCCCCGAAATTATCCGTTTGGCGGCGGTTATCAATAAAGCCCGTCAATACTTCGATTGTATTTTGGCACATACGGGACAAAATTACGATTATAATTTGAACGGCGTATTTTTTAAGGATTTGAAGATAGACGCTCCCGAGGTATACATGGACGCAGTCGGCGACGATTTGGGCGCAACGGTTGGGAATATTATCAATTGTTCCTATAAGCTTATGAACGCCTGTAAGCCAGACGCGTTGCTCGTCTTGGGCGACACGAACAGCTGTCTTTCAGCAATCCCTGCAAAGCGCTTGCATATCCCCATTTTCCATATGGAAGCGGGAAACAGATGCAAGGACGAGTGTCTGCCTGAGGAAACGAACCGCCGATTGGTGGACATCATTTCCGACGTCAATTTGGCGTATTCGGAGCACGCCCGTAGATACCTTGCCGATTGCGGTTTGCCCAAGGAAAGAACGTACGTGACGGGCTCGCCCATGGCAGAGGTATTAAGAAACAACCTTGCGGATATCGAAAAGAGCGACGTGCTTGAACGGCTCCATTTACAAGCGAAGAAATACATCCTTTTGTCGGCGCATAGAGAGGAGAATATCGATACGGAAAAGAACTTTATTTCCCTCTTTACGGCAATCAATAAAATGGCGGAAAAATACGATATGCCCATTTTGTATTCCTGCCATCCCCGTAGCAAAAAGCGTTTGGAAACGAGTGGATTCGAGCTCGACAAACGGGTGATTTGCCAACAGCCTTTGGGATTCCACGATTATAACAATTTGCAAATGAACGCGTTTGCCGTCGTATCGGATAGCGGTACTTTGCCCGAGGAAAGTAGCTTCTTTACCAGCCTTGGCAAGCCTTTCCCCGCAGTATGTATCCGCACCTCGACGGAGCGTCCCGAGGCGCTTGATAAAGCGTGTTTCGTGCTTGCAGGGATAGACGAAAAGAACCTTTTGCAAGCGGTGGATACGGCGGTACGTTTAACGCAGGACGGTAGCCACGGTATTCCCGTGCCCGATTACGTAGAAGAGAACGTTTCTACGAAAGTGGTAAAACTTATCCAAAGCTACACGGGCGTCGTGGATAAAATGGTTTGGAGAAAATACTAAACAATGAATTGGTTAAAAGAGCCTCTCTTGGTTAAGAGGGGCACTTTTTTTGTGTGAAAAAACGGGAAGCGTAGCGATAAAAAATAAAGACGGGTATTGACTTTCCCGCGCGCACGTGATATAATATATACTGCCATTATACGGAGTGTTTATTTGGTTTAGTATAAGAGGCAGAACTCTTTAAAAAGGAGAAAGGTTATGAAAGTTGCGTTTTCACCGCCGGACATATCGGAATTGGAGATAGCGGAGGTGTCGCAAGCGTTGCGTTCGGGTTGGATTACGACGGGCCCGCGCACGAAATTGCTTGAAAGACGAATCGCGGATTGGATTGGGTGCGAGCGTTGCGTATGCTTAAATTCCCAAACGGCGTGTGCAGAAATGGCGTTGCGCGTCATGGGGATTGGCGAAGGTGACGAGGTAATTACGACGGCGTATACGTATACGGCGTCCGCTTCCGTCGTTTGTCACGTGGGGGCAAAGCTCGTTTTAGTGGATACGCAAAAGGACTCCTATGAAATGGACTATAACGCATTGGAAAATGCGATAACGGAGCGCACGAAAGCAATTATTCCCGTAGACTTGGGGGGGGTGCCTTGCGATTACGAACGCATTTTTGCCATTGTGGAGCAAAAGAAGCATCTTTTCAAGCCCGCAAACGCTTATCAAAAAGCGCTTGGCAGAATTGCGGTTATGGCGGACACGGCGCATGCGTTTGGTGCGCGGTATAAAGGGAAGATGATAGGGGCTGTGGCGGATTTTTCCTCCTTTTCTTTCCACGCTGTAAAAAATTTGACGACGGCGGAGGGCGGTGCGCTTACTTGGCGCACGATTGCAGGCGTTGATAACGACGAGATTTATAAAAAACTGCAACTTTTAAGCTTGCACGGTCAATCGAAAGACGCCTTGGCAAAAACGCAACTTGGCGCGTGGGAATACGACGTTGTCGGTACGTATTACAAGTGTAATATGGCGGACGTGACGGCGGCGATTGGGTTAAAGCAGTTCGAACGTTATCCCGCCATGTTGGCAAGAAGAAAGGAAATTATTGAAAAATACGATAAAGCGCTTCGTCCGCTCGGCGTGGAAACGCTTACGCATTACAGCGAAGAAAAGCAATCCTCAGGGCATCTGTACTTGACGAGGATTCCCAATATCTCCGCGGAGCAAAGAAACGAAATCATCGTAAAAATGGCGGAACGGGAAATTGCGTGCAACGTGCATTATAAACCGTTGCCTATGCATACGGCGTATAAAAATTTGGGTTTTGCCATCAAGGATTATCCCAACGCCTACGCGCGTTTCGAAAAGGAAATTACGTTGCCTTTGCACACTTGCTTGACGGATGAGGAAGTGGATTACGTGCTGGAAAATTATATCGATATTATAAAAGGGTATATGCAATGAAACTTTGTAAATGGGAAGAACTTCCTTTGAGCATGCAAACGGAAGAGGTGAAAAAATATTACGACGTATTGAAAAAGAAGAAAGCGTCGCTTTTTTTCAAGCGCGCTTTTGACGTAGTAGCTTCCTTTTTCATGCTTCTAATTTTATCGCCCGTATTCCTTCTTTTGGCTATTGCAATAAAAATCGATTCCCGTGGGCCGGTGTTCTATCGTCAAGTGCGCGTCACGCAGTACGGCAAGCGGTTTAGAATTTTTAAATTCCGCACGATGGTGCAAAACGCGGATAAAATTGGTGCGCAGGTGACGGCGAATCACGATTCCCGTATAACGCGCGTTGGTCGGTTTATCCGCAAATGCCGTTTGGACGAAATTTGTCAATTGATAGACGTGTTAAGGGGTACGATGACGTTCGTGGGGACTCGTCCCGAAGTCCCTAAATACGTGGACGAATATACGCCCGAAATGAAGGCAACGCTGTTGTTGCCCGCAGGCGTGACCAGCGAAACGAGCGTCTATTATAAAGACGAGGACAAACTTTTAGAAGAAGCGGAAGACACGGATAAGGTGTACGTAGAAAAAGTGTTGCCCGAAAAGATGTATTACAATTTAAAAGCTATCGAACGGTTTGGTTTTTGGCACGATATTTCCGTGCTGTTTATGACGGTATTTGCCGTGCTCGGGAAGAAGTACGAGCCGAAGGAACCGTATCAAAAAGTAGTAGAAAACGAAGTGCAAGAAAAAGCGCAATAAGAGGCTAATAATGGAGATAAGGGTTGTCGACGGCAAGGATAAAAAAGAGATAAAGCGTATCGTATCCGTGCATATGCAAACGTTTACGGGCTTTTTCTTGACGTTTATGGGAAAAGGCTTTTTAAAGCAAATGTATCAATCGTATTGTAGACATGCCGATTCGGAGCTGTTGGGAGCGTACAACGACGAGGGCGAAATCGTCGGCTTTTTGGCTTGGTCGGCAAACATGAGCGGACTTTATAAATACATGATAAAGAAAAAGCTGATTCCGTTTGCATGGTACAGCATGGGCGCGTTTTTTAGAAAACCGCGCGTATTTATGCGCTTAATACGCGCCTTTTTGAAACCGAGCGAAAGCGCACGAGAGGAAGCTTACGTAGAGCTTGCGTCTATCGGCGTAGACCCGGGTGCAAAATCCGTTGGGGTAGGGAGTGCGCTGATAGATACGTTAAAGGAGCGCGTGGATTTTTCAAAGCACGCGTATATCGCTTTGGAAACGGACGCGGAAAACAACGACGGCGTCAACCGTTTTTATCAAAAGAACGGTTTTGTTTTAGAAAGAAATTATACTACCCGTGAAGGACGGGCGATGAACGAATATAGATGGAGGCCACAGAATTGAATATTCTGTTTTTGAACGCGTATTACGAGCCGGAACAGATTTCTTTTACCCACCTCGAACGGGACTTGCTTTCCCGATTGGTGGAACAAGGACATCGTATCCATATCGTATGTCCCACGCCTACGCGCGGGATATCTAAGGAAACGGCGAAACGGTACGCGAAAATAAAAGAGGAAACGTTGTATAACGGAATGGTATCCGTACGCCGTTTTCGTGCTCCGCAGGAAAAAAGAAATCCTATCGTCCGTGCGTTGCGGTATTTTTGGTGCAATTGGCGTACCTGTCGAATTGGCAAAAAGTATAAAGATATCGACGTAGTGTTCGCCGTGAGTACTCCGCCCACGCAAGGCTACGTGGCTGGAAAGGTCGCCAAGAAATTAAAATGTCCTTTGGTGTATTCGTTGCAGGATATATTCCCCGATTCGCTTGTGACGACGGGTTTGACAAGAGAGGGGAGCCTTCTTTGGAAGATAGGCAGAAAGATAGAGAAAAAGACGTATAAGCGGTGCGATAAAATTATCGTCATATCCAATTCTTGCAAGCAAAATCTTTTAAATAAGGGCGAGGACGAGGGGAAGATAGCGCTTATCCCCAATTGGGTGAACGTAGAAAAAGTGCGTCCCGTAAGCAAGGAACAAAACGCTTTGTATCAAGAACTCGGTATTGATTTGGGGAAATTTACCGTCGTATACGCGGGGAATTTGGGCGAGGCGCAGGGTGCGGACGTCATTATCCGCACGGCAGAGCGTTTACAAGCGGAAACGAACGTTCAATTCGTTATATTCGGTAGCGGAGTGCAATATGAAGAAGCACGTCGTACGATAGAGGAAAAAGGGTTAAACAATATTATCATCCATCCCATTTTGCCACAAGAGCGCGTGTCGGAGGTGTACAGCCTTGGCGACGTGGCGTTGATTGTGTGCAAAAAGGGGGTAGGAACAAGCGGAATGCCCAGCAAAACGTGGAGCATTATGGCGTGCAACACGTCGATAATCAGCGCCTTTGACGAGGATAGCGATTTGGCGAATTTGTTAAAGGAAACGGGCGGGGGCGTATGCGTAGAGCCAGAAAACGCATCTGCGTTGGCGGAGGCGATTATTCAAGCGAAAACCAATCGAGAAAACGGGGCTTTGACGAGCAACGCAAGGTCGTACGTAGAAGAAAACGCGTCGTCTAAGGTATGCGCGCAAAGATATATCGACGTATTGGAAGAAGCAACTAAAAAGTAAAATAAAAATCCTCCCTGCATGGGAGGATTTTTATTGGCGCAGGCGGAGGGAGATTTGCAAAGCAAAAGTGTCCTCGCTCACGTATACGATTGAAATAAAAAGCCAACCGCTATTCGCTCGTCGCACGAACCCCCGATAATTCGCGCGTTCGTGCTACCCTCTAAACCAAAAAAAGGCATTCCCAAAACGGGAAGCCTTTTTTGGCGCAGGCGGAGGGAGATTTGCAAAGCAAAAGTGTCCTCGCTCACGTATACGATTGAAATAAAAAGCCAACTGTTATTCGCTCGTCGCACGAACCCCCGATAATTCGCGCGTTCGTGCTACCCTCTAAACCAAAAAAAGGCATTCCCAAAACGGGAAGCCTTTTTTGGCGCAGGCGGAGGGATTCGAACCCCCGTGGGCTTTCACCCAAACGGTTTTCAAGACCGCCTCGTTATGACCGCTTCGATACGCCTGCGTATGCAAATTCTATTTATTTCAAGCGCTTGCCTAAATCAAGCGTTTCTATTATACCCGATTTTTTATACAAAGTCAATAGAAAATCCTCGGCAAGGAGAGGATTTTTTTGTTTTTTGTAAAGAGTGCACCACGACAAAGACACGCATAAACGGCACTTTTTTAATAATTTTTTTTGCAATTTTTAACCCGCATGGTTGTTTTTTGCCAAATTACGCAAAATTGTTTAAAAATAACAAAAACAAACTAACAAAATTTCATAAAAACCTACTATATTTTAACAAAATTACTTGACAAATGCTTTTACCTAAGGTAAAATATTGTATAAGTGGTATTTTATTCTCGGCCACTAAAATAAACAATAATAGGTGATATTATGGTGCAGAAAAAAAAGGGTGCTTTTCGAGAAAGACTTGGAAACGTACTTAGGTCGGGCATAGTAAGAAACACGATTATTTTCGGGTTCTTGCTTTTATCCGTCTTTTGTATGTTCCTCTTAGACAGAGGGAACTATGTGCGTGCTCGCTACATGCCCGGCTTGTCTTCTAACTTCGTTTCCAACTTGTTGGACGTTTTACATATCGGTCGTTATAATATCGGTATCGAAGCTTGGGTGCTGTTCTTCATCATCCTCTTCGTTGTTTCGCTTTTCCTTATTGCGAACATGTTCTCGGTAGATTACGTATACGAAAAAGTAGAAGCGAAGAAACATAAGTTTAACACGGAAAACGGAGCAAGAAGGTTCTATACGGCAATGTATTATTTGACCGTATTCGTTATTGCAGCGTTGCTCGTGTTTATCTTCGTCATGGCAGGCGGTCTTGAAAGATTCCGTCCCGAGGCAGAGGTAGGGCCCGTATTCATCGACTTGGTGTATACGTTGCTCCTTTGCTTGCTGTTCATTGCTATCGGCATTGTCTTCATGACGTTTATGGCAATCGTGCTCCGTATGGCGTTCGGTTTCATATACTTGCTTGCGACGGGCTTTGCCAAGGCTGTAAGAATCGAAGAAGAGGGTACCATTATCGATGGTACCGGCGCTGGTAATGGCGGTGGTATCAACGGCGGTTCGTTTACTGCAAAAATCGATAACAGCGACGAATTGGATAGAGACCTTTTCCCCGCGCTCACAATGATTGACCTTGCAAACGCAAAGGAAGAAGTGGTAGAGGGCGAAGAAGGCGCTGAAACCGTTGAAGCGGTGGAAGGCGAAGCTGTTGAAGGGGTTGAAGCAGTCGAAGGCGAAGGCGCTGAGGCAGTTGAAGAAACGGCTGTCGCAACGGTTGCCCAAGCAGATGAAGAAGAGGAAATTACGTTGGAAGAATTTGCACTCCGCTTCCAATCTTATGCATGTAATCATCACAAAGTATATTACGAATTGCCTTTGCTTCGTTCTTTCATTGCAGGTATGGCGTCCAGCCGTTTGATTATCTTGGAAGGTTTAAGCGGTACGGGTAAATCGTTGTTGCCTCGTATGTTCTCGCGCTTTACGGGTAGCGACGTATACTTCTCGCCCGTACAAGCAACGTGGAGAGACAAGACGGACGTACTCGGCTTTTACAGCGAATTCACGAAGACGTTCAAAATTACCGACTTCCTTCGTGACTTGTACTCCTCGTCCTATTCCGAAAAGACGGCGTTGATGGTTCTCGACGAAATGAACCTTTCCCGTATCGAGTATTACTTTGCAGACTTCTTGTCCATCTTGGAATACCCGAAGGAAGAATGGAAGATTAAGGTATTCGAACCTGAACTTGAACAAAGACTTCCCGTACACCTCGAAGGCGGTTATGTAAAAATTCCTGCCAACACGTGGTTCATTGGTACGGCAAACACGGACGACTCTACGTTCACGATTACCGACAAGGTATACGATAGAGCAATCACGCTCGATTTCCGTGAAAGAATTTCGCCCATTTCCAGCAATTACATTTCCGACCCTCTTGAACATATGACGTCGGAAAAATTGCAAGCGTTGTTTGATGCTGCGAAAGAAAACCCGAATTACTGCTTGACGGGCTTCGATACGGATAAGTTCTTCCGTATTTGCGATTTCATCAAAGACGCGTTTGATATTCGCTTTGGTAATCGTATCATGGTACAAATCACGAATTTCGTACCCGTATACGTAGCGCTTGGCGGAACGAAAGAAGCAGCACTCGACTTCATGCTTGCAAGCAAAGTTCTTCGTAAGCTCGAAGGTATGTTTGAAGACTATGTAAAAGACGAGTTGATTGCACTTACCAAATTGTTGAATTCTACGTATGGTAAAGGTACCATGGTAGAAACGGAGCGTATTATCGCAAAAATCTTGAAAAGGTTGGTGTAATGTATGAGCAATAATCATAAAATCTTAAAATTGTTTACGAGAAAATTAGCGAACTGCCGTTATAAAGTGCCCGTAAAATCGCTCATAGATTACATGGATAAAGGGCAATTCGGGTATACGGTTGACGAGGAAAATAACGAACTTGTCACCAATGAGAGCGTATTTGCTTCCAGCGTAGCAAGCTTAATTACGCATATCCGTTCGATTTTCAAAGACCCGCACATCTTCTTGAAAAAGGAAGAAATCATTCAAAACATTTCCGTAGCTTCGCACATCAATAACGAAACGCTTCGTATGAACTATAAGGATAGCAAGCTTTGGAAAACGAAAGCGTTGGATTCCTCGCCCGAATTCGTACATACTTTCGTCTACGAAGACGATTATGCAATTTATGAAAACCGTTTCATTTCTTGCTTAATCGATACCGTTTACGAAATCGTAGTGAAAAAAGTAAACGAAATCAAGGCGACGATTGAAACGTTAAACTCCAAGATTACCAATCAAAAAGACGTTTTAAGCTTACCCGAAGGCATCTATTTGGACTACGCGGAAGCGGAGGGTGGCGTACCCGTTATCCTTTCGTCGAGCGATAACCGAGTTGGCGTCTTGGATATGCTTATCAAGAACAAGAAGAGCTTGATTTCCTTAAAGCAAACGCCTATTTATAAAGCGTGCAAGAAAGCAGGGGACTTCGATATGTTGGCGTTAAAGACCACCAACATCTTGTTGCACGATAAGCACTATAACTACTGCTACGAATTTTATTTGAACTATCTTAAGAGAGATATCGATTTCACCTCTCTTAACAACATGTATAAAGGCTTCTTGACGGTTAACCTTATTTGTGCGTTGAACAAATACGGCTTTGCTTGTGAAAATCCCGTCGAAGAAATGCTTATCAGCAATTCCGCAACGCTTAAATTCAGCGAAATTGCGTTCGTAAAAGACCCGTTCCAAATCACTTTGGCATTGGGGAAACAAAACGATTTGATTTGCACGGTTAAAAATCTTGTTAGCGGAAGCGCAATTCAACACAACATTTTAATTGTGCACTCCTCTGACGAGCGCCTCGTTGAAGGCAAAACGGTGGAAGACTTGTTTGTAGCGTATAAGGAAGCAAACGGATTCACCGAAGAATACGTTTGGGTTATTACCGATTGCGACGTGAAAGGTGAAGGCATTATCAATATGCAACCCACCGATACGAACGTTCTCGAAGCGATGATAACGCTCCTCAAAAAATTCACCCTTTTGGTGGAAGGTGCGCTCTCCGTTTACACGACCATTTGTCCTATCTGCGGTTCCAGCCTTATTTCCCCG
This sequence comes from Clostridiales bacterium, assembly GCA_015069525.1. Classification (GTDB taxonomy): domain Bacteria; phylum Bacillota; class Clostridia; order Christensenellales; family Borkfalkiaceae; genus Scatosoma. Next base: position 12,131 of record SVIK01000013.1, read on the forward strand.
TCGGATAAAGACTATTCTTGCGTATCTTGCGGAAGCGTTTACCACTTGTTCTATTACGGCATGCGCGATTTGATTTGGGTAAAACGTTTGCCTAATTTCAAGGATGAAGAAGTAGAAGAAACGGTTGTAGAAGATAAGATTGAAGAAGAAATTATCGAAGAAATCGTAGAAGAAACGGTTGCGGAAGCAGTCGTAGAAGAAACGGTGGAAGAAACGGTGGAAGAACCGACGGAAGCACCTGCGCCCGTAGAACTTTCCACGATTCTCTCGGACGAAGCGTTCGCTTCCCACATCAAGCGTCACTTCTTCGCGAAAGTATCGCATCTTGAAGTAGAAAAGAAAGATTACTATAACGAGCTGAAAAATTATATTTTGCAATATAAGAAAGTAAGCGCACGTGCAAGTTGGAGCTATGAAACCTTCTCGTATCGTCGTGAACCGAAAATCCGTTTGGCGGTTAGAGGTAAAAAGCTCGTAGCGTTCTTCGCGCTTGACCCGAAAGAGTATGAAGATACGAAATACTTCCCCAGAGATATGGGCGGAACGAAGAAGTTCGAAGAAACGCCGATGATGGTGAAGGTACAATCGGACCGTGGTTTGAAATTTGCGAAGGAACTCGTAGATTTCGTGCTTGCAGATTTGGAAAAGAACGAAAATTACGAAGCGGTAGATTATACGATTCCTTACAAATCGGATAAACAACTCTACGAAGAAGGCTTGATTAAGATTGTCGGCGACGTCACCCTTTCCGATTACGTTCGCGTAGACCCCGAAAAGGTTGAAGAAGTCGTTGAAGAGGCTCCCGTAGCGGAAGAAGTCGTTGAAGAAGCTGTTGAAGAAACGGTTGTCGAAGAAGAAGCCGTTGAAGAGGCTCCCGTAGCGGAAGAAGTTGTCGAAGAAGCTGTTGAAGAAGTCGTTGAAGAAGTAGCCGTTGAAGAGGCTCCCGTAGCGGAAGAAGCTGTCGAAGAAGTGGCTGTTGAAGAAGCGGTTGCAATTGCCGAAGACGACGACAATACGGCACGCTTAAAGAGACACTTCCTCGCGAAGATTTCGCAAATGGAAGATTCGAAGAAAGCGTATTACAGCGCAATCAAGAATTATATTTTGCAATATAAGAAAGTGAGCGCACGCGCAAGCTGGGGTTATGAAACGTTCTCCAACCGTCGCAACGCAAAGGTACGTTTGGCGGTTAGAGGTAAGACGCTCGTAGCGTTCTTCGCACTCGACCCGAAGGAATACGAAAACACGAAGTACTTCCCGAAGGATATGGGCGACACGAAGAAATTTGCCGATACGCCGATGATGGTAAAGGTTAAATCCGACCGTGGCTTGAAATACGCGAAAGAACTTATCGACGTAGTTCTTGACGGACTTATTAAGGACGAAAATTACGTTGAAGGCGATTACAGAATTATCTACAAATCGGACAAAGAACTCTTTGCAGAAGGCTTGATTAAAGTAGTGGGCGACCCTGCAACGGTAGAACTTTCCGACGTCGTTCGTGAACCTGTCGTTCAAGAAACGCCCGTAGCGGAAGAAGTAGCCGTAGAAGAAGTCGTTGAAGAAACGGTTGTAGAAGCACCCGTAGAAGACGTTGTTGTAGAAGAAGCTCCCGTGGAAGAAGTCGTTGAAGAAGCAGTTGTAGAAGAAACGGTTGAAGAAGCAGTAGTTGCAGAAGAAACCGTAGAAGCTGTGGAAGAAGTTGCTCCCGCTGAGGAAGAAGAGGACGACGACGAGGACGACGATGAAACGGACGCGCAAGTTATCCAAACCAGACAACGCTTTATTGAAAAGCTTGCAAAGGTGAAGAAAAAGCGCAAAGCGTATTACGATGAACTTCGTGCATATATCCTCGAACATAAGAGAGTGCACTCCCGTATGTCTTCCGGTTATGAATCGTTCACGATGCATCGCATTGCAAAAGCGCGTTTGGTTGCACTTGGCAAGAACATTGCAATCTGCATGGCGTTGGATGCAAACGATTATCAATCGTACAAATTCAAGGAATTGAGCATAAACGCAAGTTTTGACGATACCCCGATGATGGTGGTGTTGAAATCGGGACGCGACGTGAAGCTCGTAAAAGAAATCCTTGACACATTGTTAAAAGACTAATAAAAAGGCTCCCTGAAACGATTGGTTTCAGGGAGCGTTCCTTTTCCGTAAATAAACACCCCCGCGTAAAGCGCGGGGTGTTTTTCGTTATAAAGATAGATTAAATATCAAGCTCCGGTGGTACGTCGATTTCATCGGAAACGTACTTACCGTTTTTCTTGCGTTGGCGTACGCACTCGGAAAGCAAATATTCAATTTGTCCGTTGACGGAACGAAAATCATCCTCCGCCCACGAAGCCACGGCTTCGTAAAGCTTAGGGGATAACCGCAAAGGGATTTGTTTCTTTTGGTTGTCGTTCATAGTTGCATACCTGCCTACGTTAAGGTGTATTTAAGTGCATAAAAGGCCCTTGTAAAAATTTAATATAAACTACCGGTATTGACGATAGGTTGTGCGTCGTGGTTGCCACAAAGCACCACTAAAAGGTTGGAAACCATCGCCGCTTTGCGCTCCTCGTCCAAATTGACGAGTTGGTTTTCGCTGAGCTTTTCAAGTGCCATTTCCACCATACCCACCGCGCCGTCAACAATCATTTTTCTCGCGTCGATAATGGCGGATGCTTGTTGTCTTTGCAACATTACGGCGGCTATTTCAGGAGCGTACGCAAGATAGGTGATGCGTGCTTCCACGATTTCAATGCCCGCCTCGTCCACTCGTTTTTGTATTTCGTCACGGATACGTCCTGCAACGATATCGCTCGAACCGCGAAGGGAGCCGTCGTCGTCCACACCGTCGCCCGTCGTATCCACGCCAGGCGCTACGTCGTAGGGGTAAATACGTACGATATTTCTAAGAGCGCTGTCACATTGTAAGGAAAGGTATTCTTTGAAATTATCCACGTTAAAGACGGCTTTTGCCGTGTCAACCACCTTCCAAGTGACGGCGATACCAATTTCCACGGGGTTGCCAAGGCAATCGTTGATTTTTTGGCGGTTGTTGTTCAGCGTCATAATCTTCAACGAAATTTTCTTGTCCGTCATCGCCATTTTCATTTCCGTAGCCGTCATCGGCGCGCTCTTATCCACGTCCCCGCTTTGGTTGAGTTTCGTCTTAGACGCAGGGTTCACCGCAACGCAGAAAGGGTTTACCGAATAAAATCCTTCTCCTTTAATCGTACCAACGTATTTGCCGAATAAAGTAAGCACCAACGCTTCTTGCGGTTTTAACACGCGCAATCCGCAAAGAGGAATCCAAGCAAAAGCCATTACGACAAACGAACCGATTAACAGTATGGGTCCCCACGTCGTAAAATCGTTCGCTCCGCCAATGACAACGCCCACGATAGACGCCACTTCTAATAATAAGCAAAGCAATAGCGTCCGCATGCCGTGCTTTTTGTTTTTCAAAGTAATTTCTTGCATAGTGTTATCTCCTTATTATATTTTGATATTAAAATGATATCATATAACAAGAAAGATGTCAAGTATTTTGGAAATATTTTTTTGAAAAAGCAGAAAAGGGTTATCCAATAAGCGTTTCGTATTCGGTATACAGCTCGTCCAAGCGGTTTTTAATTTCTTCCAAGCGCTTGCATTTTTCGTTTAATAGGGGAAAATTTGCGGAAACGGCGGGGGTAGCGATATCCTCGTTGATTTGCGCTTCTTCGCTTTCAAGCGCCGTTATTTCCTTTTCAATATTCTTTATCTTCGTTTGTCTTTTTGCCTCAGCCGAGCGCTCTTCCTTTGTACGGTAATAGCTTTCCTTATGCCCCGATTTTTGCGAAACAACGGGGGTAGGTACGCGTTCAATTTCCGTTTTAGCCTTGTTTTTTTGCGCTTGGTATTCGTCGTAATCGCCGACGAAGCAAGTGGCATAGCCCTTTTCAAGTTCAAGGATTTTTCCTGCAATCGCGCGGATAAAGTATCTGTCGTGCGATACGAAAAGGATAGTGCCGTCAAATTCTTTCAAGGCGGATTCAAGGCTTTCGCGCGCGGATAAATCAAGGTGGTTGGTCGGCTCGTCCAACAATAGGAAATTGCCTTGCTCGCTTTCAAATACGGCAAGGGCAAGCTTCGCCCGTTCCCCGCCCGAAAGCATACGCACTTTTTTATCCATATCTTCTGCGGGGAGCCCGATTCTTGCAAGCGTAGCGCGTACGCGCGTTTGTTCCCACAAGACGTGCCGTTCCCAAAGCTCGCTAAGGACGGAATTTTCTCCGTTAAGATTGGCGTTTTCTTGGTCGTAATAGGCGGTTTTTACAAACCGACCCAAACGGATAGCGTCGCTTTTGGCGGAGAGCAACGTTTTTAACAGAGTGGATTTTCCCGTTCCGTTATCCCCCACAACGGCGCATTTTTCGCCACGCATAAGGGTAAAGGAGCAATCTTCCAAAAGTGTTTTTTCTCCCGCTTTTAAGCGCAAATTTTGCACGTCTAAAACCTTTTCGTACGTTTTTTCCGCATAGCTAAAATGAAATTTGGGCGGAGGGGGAGGCAAGGCGGGCTTTTCTATAAGTTCCATTTTTTCAAGTGCCTTGCGCCTAGATTGCGCCATTTTGGTGGTGGAGGCGCGCACGAGGTTTCTGTCCACGTAATCTTGCATATGCGCGCGCTCTTCTTGTTGTTTCTCGTATTCCTTTAAAAGGCGCGCAACTTTTTCCGCTTTCAAAATTTTGTATTTGGAATAATTCCCTTTGAATACGGAAAGTTTTTTATTTTCCAGCTCGTAAATCGTAGAAACAAGCTTATCCAAGAAATATCTATCGTGCGAAACGACGAGAATTGCCCCTTTGAAGGAGAGTAAATAATCCTCCAACCAAAACAGCGTTTTCATATCGAGGTGGTTGGTAGGCTCGTCAAGGATAAGGAGCTCAGGCTCTTCTAATAATAAGCGACAAAGCTTTAACCTTGTCTTTTCTCCGCCCGACATCGTATCCACGCGTTGAGAATAAGCGTGTTCAAAGCCCATACCCCCCAACACGGTGCGGATTTTCACTTCGAAATTCCAGCTGTCCCGTGCAGAGATTTTCTTATTTAACGCCTCGTATTTTGCGCATAAAGCACGATATTCTTGTGTGTTTTCAGCGGTGGAGGAGATGGCTTTTTCCAACACGGAAAGCTGTTCTATCGCGCGGATATCCTCCTCGAAAATAGCGCGCATTTCCTCAAAAACGGTGTTGGAGGAATCGTATCCGCCGTTTTGCGCAAGGTAGCCGATGCGTATCCCGCTTTTTACGAAAAGCGAACCGCTTTCACACTCCAATTCCCCTAAAATCAGGCGGATAAGTGTGGTCTTGCCTTCTCCGTTTCCACCGATAAGCCCAACCCTGTCCCCCTCGTTTAAGGAAAAGCAAACGTTTTCGAGTAGCGTTTCGCCGTTAAACCCGAATATTAAGTTGTTAGACGAAACGAGCATATCTTCACCTTTTACGAAATACTTAGTATGCGGACATAATTCTCCGCAAACCCCACAAAATAAGATAGATGAAACAAAAAGACCGAAAAAAAATTCTACGTAAAATCCGTCGTTTGGAGGCGGAAATTGCCTTTGCGTCGCCCAAGCGTACGGCAAAAATCACGAGCGAGCTCGTCCGCTTAAAAGCAACCGTATTCGATTAGTAATCCCACGAGGGGATAAATTTTTCTCCGCTTGATTTGCGTTCTTGTAAAAATAAGTTTTTAATCCCCAGCGCAAACGCCTCGTCCGTGACGGTAGCATATTCCCTTGCCGTAATCGGGCGCTTTAATTCGGGGAAGCCTTCGATATTTCCAAAGGGCGTGTATTGGCTCATTAGGCTCAAATAGGTGGATTTTGGCAAACTACTTGCAAACCATCTAAGAATCGCCTTAGAATCCGCCGTGCAAAGTGGCATAACGAGATGCCGAACGATACACCCCGACAGCATTTTTCCTTCCGCCGTCATTTGTAAAGGCTTTTGCGCCATAAAAGAAATGGCTTCGCTTGCCACGTCGAAATAATCTTCTTTGCCAAGATAGCGTTTGGACAGGGCGGAGGAATAGAATTTCATATCGGGAAGATAGATATCCACGTATTCGTCGATGCGTTTTAGCGTATCGATTTTTTCATATCCACCGCTGTTGTAGACGACGGGGATTTTCGGTTTATAAATGCGCAAAGCCTGCACGATATAGGGGATAACATGGGAGGGAGTGACGAGCGAAACGTTTTCCGCACCCATATCCTCCAATTCCTTAAAGATAGAAACGAGCTGTAAAGGCGTAATTTCTTTCCCTCTTTGTGCGCGTGAAACCTCGTAATTTTGGCAAAACGCACAGCGCAAATTGCAACCGCAAAAGAAGATAGTCCCGCTTCCCTTTTGGAAGGAAATGCACGGTTCTTCAAAGGGGTGCAGATAATATTTTGCGATGCGCAACGAAGAAACTCCGCAAGCGCCCACTCCCGTCGTGCGGTTTGCTCCACACTCCACGGGACAAAGTTTGCAATTTTCAAGCTCGCTTAAAAAACCGTTATCCATAAAAATATTATAGCATATGCAAAAATTTTTTGCAAGCGTGTGATAAGGGATAGCATAATAAGTTGACAAGGATAGACAAAATAAGTTATAATAAAAATCCCGAGTGAAAAGCTATGCTTTTCCGTAGTGGAAACTTCGTCGCAAATCCCAAGGGCGACGATGAACTATGTTAAAAAGAGGATTTTTTACATGAAAAAGTTTTTTACCAGCGAAAGCGTGACGGAAGGACATCCCGACAAAGTTTGCGATAATATTTCTGACGGACTTTTGGACGCCGTTTTAACGCTTGACCCCAACGCACGCACAGCGATTGAGTGCTCGGCGGCGTTCGACACCCTTTTGATTATGGGGGAAGTGACGACGACGGCGCAAATCGATTACGAAGCGAAAGCGCGTGAAATTATTAAGAGAATCGGCTACGATTTCGGCACGTTTGCATACGACAAATGCAAAATTTTAGTGGCTATACACAGCCAATCCCCCGACATTGCCATGGGCGTAAACGCTTCCGTGGAAAAGAAAGCGGGCGGGGACGAAGCCGACCAAATTGGCGCAGGCGACC
>SVIK01000014.1 GCA_015069525.1 Clostridiales bacterium
GCTTTGACCGTCGCTACGCTTCGTGCCAAGACGCTTTGCTTCACTATCTCTACCGTTGTGGGAAGAACCGGTACCTTTCTTATGAGCGAACAAACGAATAAATATCATTTTTCTTTCTCCTTAATTCTAATTTCTCTTTCCCCTTAGTAGGGGGCGATGCGGTTAAAGTTCGATTTTTTCTACTTTAACAGCGGTGAAAGGTTGTCTATGACCTTGCTTTTTACGCTCGTTCTTCTTTGCTTTATACTTGAAGACGATAATCTTTTTCGCTTTGTCTTGCTTAACAACCGTTGCAGTCACCTTTGCAGAAGCAACTTCTGCGCCAGCTTTGATACCGTTCTCGTCGGAAACCATAAGCACTTTGAATTCTACGGTGTCGCCTTCGTTTGCCGAAAGTTTTTCTACGCGAACTACGTCGCCTTCCGCTACTTTGTATTGCTTGTTTCCGTTATCGATGATAGCGTACATACAATTTTACCTCCTCTTTCCAGTCTCGAAGAATATCCAAGGCGTGCCATTTTGGGTATATCCCCTAAAAATTGCAACTTAAAAACAGCCCGTTTCTATCGGCTCGGATACTACTATATCATATTTATAAACACCCCGTCAAGCAATTTTTCTTTCCTTTTTCGAAAAAAATCAAATTTTTCCACAAAAAAGCGTATTTTTCATACGCAAACGCGGTAAACTGTGAAAAACGGAAAAGGAGCAAATTATGGAAGACAAACAAATTAAACAAACGGAAGAAATTCTTTCCGAAATCTATCGCAACGCACAACTTGCTTTACAATCGATTGCCAACATCCTTCCCCAAGTAGAGGACGAGGAGGTGAAAGCAGAGCTTTCTTCTCAACACGAAGAATATGAAAAATTCTCGGCAAGAGCGTCTATGCTCGCGAAAGATAAGGGGTTAGAGCTCAAAGAACCCAACCCTTTCAAGAAGATGATGATGTGGGGTTCGATTAAAATGAACTCCATGATGGACAACTCCCGTGCGCATATTGCGGACATGATGTTGCAAGGCACGGTTATGGGGATAACCGCCCTTAGAAAGTCGCAAGGCGAATCTTGCATTGAGGGGGCAGACGACGTTTTACAACTGCTCGACGATATGATTTCCGCCGAAGAAAAGTTTGAAAAGACGTGGAAAGCGTATTTGTAATAAAGCGAAGCGCCTATCAGCAAGCGAAACTTTCGCCCGTTGGCGCAAGTGAAGTTTGATAAAATCAAGTGGAGTTTTTGTCTTGTGGCAAAAGCGGAATTTATCTATTGATAAGCGCTTTTTTTAGCCCCGCGCAACGGTTTGCGCGGGGCGATTCGCGTTCGTTTAATTTTCCTCCAACCTTGCGTTTACAAGCACCGTTTTATAATCGGTGTACGTGACGAACCCTGCCTTGCTCCCTTTCGGTTTTTTAACGAATTTGCGCTTACAATAATCGACAGGGATTTTATCTCCGCCCTGCGCTTGGGAGTAATACGCACACAGTTTTGCCCCGTATAAAAGGGTTTCATCGCATACCTGCCCCCCTTCTGCAAAAATAATTACGTGCGAGGAGTGGTATTTTTGCACGTGCAACCAAATATCGTCGGGGGAGGCGATTTTTAACAAACGTTCGTTTTGTAAATTGTTTCTCCCAACGAGTATTTTTTTGCCGTTATGCTCGTATTCCCTAAACGGAATAGGCGTTTCCTTTTTATTCTTCTTCGCCACCGCTTTTTGCGCGCGAAGCACGCCCGCTTCCGTCAATTCCGTTTCAATTTCCTTTAAATCCTCGTCCGTTTCCGCCACGGCGAGAAAGGAAAGGATACTCTCCGCATACGAAAGCTCGTTTTCGTCCTCTCTTTCTCTCGGCAACAAAATTTCCTTCGCGCGCTTTTGCTTATTGTACAGTTTAAAATACTTTTGCGCGTTCTTCGCAGGAGAAAGCAGGGGGTCGAGCGAAATTTTCATCTTCCCGCCCGCCTCGTCGTACCAATTGACGAGCTCGACAAAGCGCAAGCCTTTTTCCATCGCGTATAAATTTGCCGTCAAAAGCTCGCCTTTTACGCGGTTTTCCTCCGCCTTTTCCGCTTCACACAGTTTCTCTCTACATTCTTGCAAGCGTTTATTTATCTTTTTTATTTGCGTTTTTACCGCGCTTTCCAACCGCCTTTTTTTATCGTCAAATCCCTTTTTCGTTTCCCGTTTCGTATAAAATTCGTCCTGCGCCTTACAAAGGGAGGGCGTAGCGACGCCCCCGTCTACGGGGAAGGCGAAAAAGTCGGTGATTACCCCCTTTTCCACCCTTACACACGGGTTGTTTGGTTCGTTTAGACAAAACGCTCCTACGAATTTCCAAATAGGCGTTTTCGCCGAAGGGGATAAGCAAAGGGCAAGCGAGCCGTTTTCTTTTTCCGCACGTTTCACCATTTCTCTTGCCGTAGGCAACGCCACCCCCGACACCGCCCCGAAAACGAATTCCGCAAGCGTTTCTTTATCTAAATCCCCGCTCCTGTTCTCCATAAAATTTTTCAGTCTTTTCAAAATCTCTTCGCTATCAAGGGGAGAGGCTTTGTCTTGCGGAGTAGGATACACGTATTTCGCCCCCGTAAATAAAATGCGGTGGGTATCGTCCACTAACGACGTCGTTTTCAACGCCCCGAGCACCGTTCCCTTTTCCACGAGCACGACGTTCGAATATTTCCCCATCAACTCGCAAACGAGCGTTCTATCGCTCTCGGAAAAATCGGTAGTACAATGCAAATCGATTTCCACAATCCGTTCAAACTCGTGTTGACGCACGGCGCGAATTTCGGCGTTTTGCAAATGCTTTCTAAGGAGCATGCAAAAATTAGGAGCAACGGCAAGCGGTTCTTTTTCCGTAGTGGAAAGGCATACGCGGGCGTTGGAAGCGTTGGCGCTGACAATCAGCTTCACCGTGCTTTTCCCCGTGTAGACGATAAAGGTGAGTTCGTCCTTATTCACCTGCGATATTCGATTGATTTTTCCTCCGACGAGCAAAGCGTTCAATTCGGCAACGCTACGGCGGATATGAAAGGCGTCCTGAGGCATTTTTATCTCCGTGCCCGTCGTTTTTCTGCAAAAAATGCAAAAAAGCGTCGAAGCGCAAAATTCTTTTTTTAAATTATACCGCAAAAATCGTAAATTGTAAATAAAAACGCTTTATTTTCTTCGATAAATGTGATAAAATGTAATGAGCAAAACTGAAAACTATGTTTTCCGTCTTGCAAAAACGGTTATAAATAAAGCAAACAAACATATAGCAGGAGAAAAGTATCATGAAGTACACCACCAAAGCAAGTGAAAAAAGCACGGTAAAAATCACGCTTAAATTCGACGCGGAAGAATTCAAGTCCGCACAAACGCAAGCGTACCTTAAAAGCAGACACAAGTTCAGCATTAACGGTTTCCGTAAAGGCAAAGCGCCCAAGAATGTTATTGAAAACGTATACGGCAAAGGCGTGTTCTATGAAGACGCGCTCAATATCCTTTTCGGAGATAACTACGGCGACGTAATCGAAAAATGCGAAAAGAAGTTTACAGTCGTTGGCGACCCTGACGTTTCCGTAGAAGATTTTTCGGAAGAAGGCGTGACGCTCGTAGCGGTTGTGCCCGTAAAACCCGAGGTAAAAATTTCCAGCTACACGGGTATGAAAATCAAGGAATACGCGTATACTGTTAAAGACGAAGAAATTGATGCCGACATCAACCGCGTCCTTGATAGAAACGCACGCAAGGTGCCCGTAGAAGGCAGACCTGCTCAACTTGGCGACATCGCGAACATTGATTTCGTAGGTACGGTTGACGGTGTGAAATTCGACGGTGGCGAAGCGGAAGGCTTCGATTTGACGCTTGGTAGCGGTCAATTCATCCCCGGCTTTGAAGACCAAGTAGTGGGCATGAACGTCGGCGACAAGAAGGACGTAAACGTGACGTTTCCTGAAAATTACCAAGCGGAAAACTTGAAGGGTAAACCCGCAGTATTTGCCGTCACCCTCAACAGCTTGCAAGCAAAAGAACTTCCCGAGCTCACCGATGAATTCATCAAAGACGCAACGGGTAGCGAAAGCGTAGAAGCGTACAAAGCAAAGGCGAAAGAAAGATTGCAAAAGCAAGCGGACGCAAGAAGCAACGACGCTACGGAAAACAGCATTCTCGAAGCTATCGCGCAAAACGCGGAAGCGGAAATCCCCGACGCTATGATTGAAAGAGAAATCGATTCTATCGTCAAGAAGTTCGAATATCAACTTATGTATCAAGGCTTAAAGCTTGCCGATTATCTCGACTTCCTTAAAGTATCGGAAGCAGATTTTAGAAAGAACTACGTTGACCAAGCGAAGAAGAGCGTTATGAACCAACTCATCATTTCGCAAATCATCAAAAACGAAGCAATTGAAGCGACGGAAGAAGAAGTGGACGCGAAAATTGCAGAACAAGCGAAATCGGTGGAAAAAGACGTGGCTGAATACAAGAAAGGTATGGACCCTCGTCAATTCGATTATATCCGCAACGATATCATCATCACCAAGCTTTTCAGCTTCTTGAAAGCGAACAACGAAATGTATCAAGACTAATTTAGCGACAAGGAAAATAGTATGGAAACAAAAAACGTATTGGTCCCCTACGTTGTAGAACGCACCTCCTCGGGCGAACGCACGTACGACTTATATTCAAGGCTGTTAGACGACAGAATTATCTTTTTGAGCGGTGAAATCAACGACGCCGTTGCAAATACCGTCGTCGCACAGCTCATCTACCTCGAAGGGAAAGACCCTACGAAAGACATCAGCTTGTACATCAACTCCCCTGGCGGTAGCGTATCGGCAGGCATGGCGATTTACGACACGATGAACTATATCAAATGCGACGTATCGACGATTTGTATCGGTTTGGCGGCGTCTATGGGCGCGTTCTTGTTATCGAGCGGTGCAAAAGGCAAACGCTATGCGTTGCCCAACAGCGAAATCATGATTCATCAACCCCTCGGTGGCGCGCAAGGGCAAGCAAGCGATATCAAAATTCAAGCGGAGCATATCCTTCGCACGAAAGCGAAGCTCAACCGAATCCTCGCAGAAAACACGGGCAGAGATATCGCTACGATTGAAAGGGACACCGATAGAGATAACTATATGTCGGCGGAAGAAGCACGTGCATACGGGCTTATCGACAGAGTGTTCGTCAGCAGATAATCGCACCAAAACACACGAACTACGCGCAAAACTTTTTCAAGGTTTTGCGCGGTCTTTTTCCAAACGGATTATACGCGATTAAAACCGCTTGGAAAAGGGTATATACTATATAGCAATATATAATAGTGGCTTATCAAAGCAAAAACTGCATAGTATATAGCATATTAAAAAACGGAGCAATCAAAATTCATGGCAAATAAAAATCAACATTGTTCATTTTGCGGAAAACCCAAGGAAGAAACCCGTCGTTTAATCACGGGCCCCGACGGCGCTTGTATCTGCGACGAGTGCGTGGAAATTTGCAAGTCTATGGTGGAGGAATGGGAAAACGATAAAGAACCGCAAAAGGACGTACCCTTGAAAAAACCTGCGGAAATCAAGGCGGAACTCGACAAATACATCGTCGGGCAAGACAAAGCAAAGCGCGTGCTTTCCGTGGCGGTATATAACCATTATAAGCGTATTAACGCCCTGTCCAAAGACAAAAAGGAGGACGACGGCGTAGAGATTGAAAAGAGCAACGTTCTTCTTCTCGGCCCTACGGGAAGCGGGAAAACCTTGCTTGCAAAAACGCTTGCAAAAATCCTCAACGTACCCTTTGCGACGGCGGACGCAACGACGCTTACGGAAGCGGGCTACGTGGGCGAGGACGTGGAAAATATCCTCTTAAAGCTTATCCAAAACGCCGATTACGACGTGGAAAGGGCTGGACGCGGTATTATCTACATCGACGAAATCGACAAAATTTCGAGAAAGAGCGAAAACGTATCCATTACGCGCGACGTATCGGGCGAAGGCGTGCAACAAGCGCTCCTTAAAATCATCGAGAGCACGACGGCAAGCGTTCCCCCCCAAGGCGGTAGAAAACACCCCAATCAAGAATGTTTGCGTATCGACACGACGAACATCCTCTTTATCTGTGGCGGTGCGTTCGTGGGCTTGGATAAAATCGTTTCTTCGAGAAAGGACGATACGACGCTTGGGTTTGGTGGAAAAGTGCGCTTGGGCGCAAACGAAGTGGATTACAGCGTGCTTGACGACGTAAAACCGCAAGATTTGACCAAGTTTGGTTTAATCCCCGAATTCGTGGGTAGACTCCCCATCGTCGTCAATCTCGACCCGCTTGGCGAAGACGCGCTCGTGAAAATTTTAACCGAGCCGAAGAACGCGATTATCAAGCAATATCAAAAGCTCGTCGGCTTCGACGGTGTGAAATTGACGGTAGAGGAAGACGCGGTGCGCGAAATTGCGCAAACGGCAATCCGCTTAAAAACGGGCGCTCGTGGGCTTCGTACCATTATCGAAAGCGTTATGACGGAAGTTATGTACAAAATCCCTTCCGAACAAAACGTAGAAGAAGTGATTATCACGAAAGAGTGCTTAACGGACGGCATCTCCCCCAAGCTTATCTATAAACAATCCGCTTAATCTTAAAATACAATTAACCCGCGCGATTTTCATCGCGCGGGTTTTTCTTTTCAACGCATACTTGGTATGCCCGTTTTATTCCGTTTGTACATGGTACGTCCATTTTTAACACGTACATGCCCCCGCTTTTACGCGGTTTTTTGATACAATTCCTTTAACGGCGTATACGGCGTGGGGGCAAGGGCAAAATATTCGTCCAGCTCGTTTTGAGGGATTTCAAACAGTTTTCTTGCCCGTTCGTCGTACACCTCTAAAACCAGATAACTCCCCCTTGAAACGTAGCGTAGGGCGTTTTTAATCGGGCAATCGACGGACACCGCCACCCGACGAATTTCCACCCCTTTTTTGATGGCGTCCACGCAGGAATACGCTATCTTTCCGTAAGCTACGGGATTGTTTTTATTGCCGAACGCTCCAACGAGCAAAAATATCGAAAAGGGTAGCAAGGAAAAATTTCTTTCCCCACTAAAAAGCAACACCGTAAACGCCGTGACGCCTAAAAACGCTATCCCCAGCGTAATGCAACGACAAACGCGGATAGCACACCGCTCCGCTTTCGCCTCGTCGCCGTAGCGTTTTGTAAGCGCCCTTGCAAGTACGCAACGCAAAATTCTTCCCCCGTCCAAGGGATACGCGGGCAATAAATTGACAAGCCCAATCGCAAGCGACGTAAAGCAAGCGGTGTCCGTAAAGGCGTACGTGTCGGGGGTAATCCACCAAAGCGCCACGAAAAAGCCCGCCGTAATCAAATTACAAAGAGGCCCCCAAAGCGCCACGATTATCTCGTCTTTTAAAGATATTCCCTTCAAATCCCCGTCGATAACCGCCCCAAACGGCATCAACACGATTCGGTTGAGTTTATAGCCAAGCTTTGCGGAAGCAAAGGCGTGCGCGCACTCGTGCTGAACGGCAACCAAACAACTCATAAAAAAGACAAACAGTTCGCCTTTGAAACAGTACCACACCCCCACGAGCAAGAATAGGGGGTGTATCTTGAAAAATCCGCCCTCTTTCGACGGATTTTTTTCTTTTCCCTTGCGTGGGCGAAAAAAGCGACGATTTTCCCGTCGGCTTTCCCGTCGCTTTTCTCCATTACCTTTGCGCACTTTATTCCTGCGTAATCCAAGCAAGACAATTTTCTTCCGTCACTTGGAAGCAATTTAACAGCTCGCCGTTCGAATACATCGTCACTTGCACCTGCGCTTCACCGTCCGTATAGCCCACGGGCACGTTGGCTTTCACTTTGTCCCCCACTTCGTAATATACGCAATCCAACCCCTCGATTACCCCCGTAAACGTATCGGAATGCCCGATTTTTACGGTATAAACGCCGTCGCCCGTTTGCATCACCTCCAAAACTTCGCCGTCCGCCGTGGGGTAGACACAGCACTCCTTTTGGAAGGTGAGTACGCCCGTTTCACTCAACGAAAGCTCTACGTCCGTATATTCGCTTACCACGCTCGACAAAGTAAATTCCGTGTACGTGCGGTTGTCCGTCTTTACTTCGTCACCTCCACCAAGCGAGCGGAAAAAGGTGTTGATTGCGCTGTTGGGCATAAAGACGTTGGTGAGGAATATCGCCCCGCAAAGCGCGCACACCGCCCCAAACTCTATGCCAAGCACTCGACGAACTTTGTTGCTTCCCAGCGCCTTATTCTTTTTTTCATACGGATAGGGGAGGGGCGTATCCTCGTCCATGCCCCCTTCAAAAGCTTCCGCTTCCTCAAAATACGGCCGTTCGTTTTCGCCGTATAAACGGAAAGTGTCAATCCGTTCAGGCACGTCGTCAAAACGCAATTCTCCGCTACTGTTCGCGCTCTCGGCAAACAGCTCCGCTTCCGCCGTAATTTTCTCATCCGCGCTTTCGTGCAGTTTGTCGTTCATTTGCGCTATCAGCGAATCTTTAATATCGGGCATGGGCACACCGTTTTGTTTTTCGTGCGCAAAAATCGTCTCTCTTTTTCTTCTCTTGCCGTGTTTTTTTTGCACCACGTTCACCGTGGACACGGGAATTTCCAGCATTTCCGCGTATTCAATTTCTTCGTTCATACAAATTTCTCCTTACCGCTTTTTTATCTCTATCTTATTCTATGCACGTCCACGAGGGAATAGAACGAAAGGGTGAAAAAACACTAAAAATAGTGCGTATTCAGGCTTACCCCCCAATACGCACCGCTTTTACGAATAATTTTTATCAATAATCGGAGGACGCCACGTGCATCTCCGCCTTTTGCGAGAGGGAATATAAATCGAATTCCCCGTCCAAATCGAACTCCTCGTCCGCCTCAAACGCAGCGAGCTTGGAAACGGATACCTCGTACGCCGTCATCGTCTTGCTCTCCGTTTCGGATAATTTCTTTTGATACTCACGGCTTTGTATTCTGCCGGAAACGGCGATTCTATCGCCCACACCGAGGTTCTTCACAAAGCGCGCGTTTCTTCCCCAAGCAATGCAGGGGATATAATCGGATTTGTTATACGCGCGGTTGACGGCGATAAGCACGTCCGCAATCTCCCGATTAAAGGGCGTCGTTCGATATACGGGCGGTTTGCAGATATACCCACTCAGCAATATGCTGTTGGGATTCTTTTCAGGGGCTTCTTCTAAAAGCTCTCTAACGAACACCGTCAACATTAGCCTCGATTTTCCGTTTTCTATCTTATTATAGCTTCTAAATTGTCCCACAGCGCAAATAGTTTTGCCCTTGCAAAGCATACCCCCTTGAATTAGCCGTTCGGAAAGAGTGACGGGCAAAATATCCGCCTGCCCTGAAAGCCTCATCACCTTTACGAAAAATTCGTAAAAGCCCTCTCCGTATACCTCGTGGGAAAAGGTCGCGTCGCTGACGATTTCCCCCATAACGTACGCCTTGTTGTTTTTTTCTGTCACGTAGTTCATAAATACCTCCTATCGTATCCGTTTTACTTTTTTTCATCTATCCCCAAACACGTGCGCATTAAACGCTACTATGTTGTCTGCCGTTTGCGTCCACCGTATAGTTTTCTTTATAAATGAGCTCTCCAATCGGCACAAATTCGAACCCTTTATTTTTCAGCGTGGAAAAGATAAGTGGCAACGCCTCGGCGGTATGTAAACCGTTATTGTGGCAAAGAATAATCGAGCCGTTTTTTGCGCCGTTAATAATCCGCATAGCTATCTCCGTTGCCGACAAATTTTTCCAATCGAGCGAATCCACGTCCCATTGAATCGTATATAGCCCCATATCTTTCGCCGTATCGATTAAAAGATTGTCGTAATCGCCGTACGGCGCGCGAAAGAGGTTGGTTTTCTGCCCCGTAGCCTTTTCTATCGCCTCGCAAGAGCTCCTTAATTCCTCCCGAATTTCCTTTTCCGAAAGCTTGCTCATATACGAGTGCGTTCGGCTATGCGTACCGAGCTCGTGCCCCTTTTCCACGATACTCGACGCGTACATGGGGTACTTCTCCACCCAAAACTGCACGGCAAAAAAGGTACAGCGGACGTCGTTTTTTTCCATGATATCCAACAGCTTTTCCGTGTATTCTACACCCCAAGCGCAATCGAAGCTAATCGCCACCTTTTTCTCCGCCGTCTCCACGGAATAAATGGGCAATACGCGGCTGCTCCCCGCCGTTTTTACCGCTTCGCGTTTCACAACGTACGTCGGCACGGACACGATAACAAAGAGCGCGCAAAATAGGGTGACGAGCACCGCCGTCAAGCCTATTTTTTCCCTGCTTCCACGCCCGTACGTCCGCTTGCTTTTGCGTATTTTTTTCGTCCTATCCATAGTAGCAATTCCACTCCGTCAAAATTTCAAAGAATACCGCTTTTTTTGTCCGTTTTTGTAAAAAACGCCGTGCACTATTTTGCGAACGGATTTTTTATCCGTCAACTTATCGTATGCGCGTCCATTTACGAATATACCCCTCGAAAAAAGGGAAAAAGAAAGATTTTCTCCACCTTTATTTTGTGTTTCTTTATGAAATAGGTTTACTTTTTTCTTCGTTTCGTGTATAATACGAATATGAGAATTTGGGCAAAACTGATGACAGATGGAAAAATCTGCGAACAATACGTATACGAAAACGCCGAACGGCTCAGCTATTCCCGCTTTTTCGATTATTTGACGGATATCTGCCAAACGATGGATATCCCTACCCCCGTATTGACGAAAACGCATATTTTTAATTTCGCCAAATTCAACCACGTAAAATTTATCCCGCGCGATTTTGTGGAAAGCTTGGGATACGATTGTTTATTTTTAGAAAATCTTATATAACTTGTTATATAACACAAGGAGAAAAACTATGACGGCATTAGAAAAGGACATTTTGAACGTACTCACCGAAGACGCACGTATTAGCCCTAAGAAAATTTCGGCTATGCTTTCCGTAGACGAAGAGGAAGTGAAAACGTGTATCAAGAATATGGAAAAGAGCGGTTTGCTCGTAAAATACACGGCAATCGTCAACGACGAAAAAGCGGACGACTCCGTCGTTTGCGCGCTTATCGAAGTGAAAGTGACGCCCAAGAAAAAGGAAGGCTTTGACGGTATCGCCAAGCAAATCGCCTCCTTCCCCGAGGTAAAATCGGTGTATCTTATGAGTGGCGCTTACGATTTGGCGGTATTCGTAGAGGATAGGTCCTTGCAACAAGTGTCCCGCTTCGTATCCGAACGTATCTCCACCTTTGACGGGGTTTTGAGTACGGCAACCCATTTCATTTTAAAGAAATACAAAATCGAAGGGGTAGCGACGGAAAAAGAGGACGCCGATTACCGTCTTTCCGTGCAAGCGTAATGCGTTGTCGTGGCACACCGCCACGACCTCCCATCTTCCGTTGTCGCCCGTTGAAAGCGATAGCGTAAACATTTATTCATAAAGGAACGAAAACTATGCGCGATTTTGTCAATCAAAAAGCGAAAATGATACAGCCGAGCGGTATTCGAAAATTCTTCGATATCGTGCGGGAAACGGAGGGTGCTATCTCCCTTGGCGTGGGCGAGCCTGATTTCGTCACGCCTTGGAAAGTCCGTTCCGCCGCGATAACCTCCCTGCAAAGAGGGTATACGCAGTACACGGGCAACCGCGGTTTGCCCCAGCTTTTACAGCTTGTATCCAGATACTTAAACGAACGCTTTGGCTTGGAATACGACCCCAAGCATATCCTCATCACCGTCGGCGGGAGCGAGGCTATCGACCTTGCGCTCCGCGCGTGTGTAGAGCAGGGCGACGAAATCCTCGTACCCGACCCTGCCTACGTTTCGTACGCACCCCTCGTATCCCTTTCGGACGGCGTACCCGTACACGTAGAGTGCCGTGAAGAGGACAATTTCGTCTTGAAACCCGAATATCTTGAAAAGGCGATTACGGAAAAGACGAAAGCGATTATCCTCACCTATCCCAATAACCCTACGGGCGCAATTATGACGAAGGAGCAGTTGCAAGCGATTGCCGACGTGATTATCCGCCACGATATCCTCGTAATTACCGACGAAATCTACGCGGAGCTCACCTACGGGCGCAAACACGCGAGCATCGCCTCTATCCCCGGCATGAAAGAGCGCACGGTATATATCGGCGGTTTTTCCAAGGCGTTTGCGATGACGGGCTGGCGTTTGGGTTTTGCATGTGCGCCTGCGGAAATTGACGACGCCATGTTCAAAATTCACCAATACGGTATGCTTTGCGCGCCCATTATGTCCCAATACGCGGCGATTGAAGCGTTAAAAGACGGGCTTTCCGACAACTTTGCAACCGTGGAAGAAATGCGCGATTCGTACGATAAGAGAAGAAGATTCGTGCTCCACTCCTTGCAAGAAATCGGTTTGCATTGTTTCGAACCGCAAGGCGCGTTTTACGCTTTCCCTTCCGTAAAATCGACGGGCATGAAGGCGGACGCGTTCGCCGACGGACTGCTGAAAGCGCAAAAGGTAGCGGTAGTCCCCGGCACCGCGTTTGGAAAATTTGGGGAATATAACCTCCGCCTTTCGTATGCTACGAGTATGAACTCCCTTTCCGAAGCGTTCGACAGAATGTCCGCATATTTGTCGAAACTTTGATAAAATAGGGGCAAAAGAGCGGTAAAAAAGGCTGAAACTTTGTGGAAATCTTTTAAAAAGCATTGACAAGGAAGAGAAAATACTATATAATAATAAGGAAAATAACGCCGTGGCTTTTTCGGGCAGGAAAAGTCACGGTGGATTTTTGTTCGTTCCGATAGGCGGACGGTTTTATCCGTTCTCACGTATGTTAGGTTGTTTTTGTATTGCATACGCGCAAAACCAAACGCAAAAAACAAGCGGGACGATAAGGAGATATATATGGCAGAACAGCAATACATGATGACGCAAAAAGGCTATGACGAGGCAAAGGAAAAGCTTACCTATTTGCAAACGATTAAGCGCCAAGAAATCGTAGAACGCATCGCCGAAGCAAGAAGCCACGGCGACTTGTCGGAAAATGCAGAATACGACGCAGCCCGCAACGAACAAGCGGCAAACGAATTGGAAATTGCCGACCTTGATTATAAGCTGAAAAACGCGGTTATCATCGAAGAAAGTAGCGACAACACCTTCGTACACATCGGTTCGAAAGTGCGCGTTTACGACGAGGATTTGGACGAAGAAGAAATCTACGAGATTACGGGTTCGATGGAGGCAAACGCTATCGAAAACAAAATCTCCAACGATTCCCCCGTCGGCTCTGCGCTTTTGAAGCACAAGAAAGGTGATGTCGTAAAAGTATCCGCACCCAACGGCGAATACGAATTACTTATCAAGGAAATTTTTAACTAACGCAAAGTAGCGAAGAACGAGAGGTTAACCATGCAAGAAAATAAGAACGTACCCGTAGAGGGCGCAACGGAAGAAGAACAGCTCATTGAACAAGCAAGAATCCGTCGTGAAAAGCTCGCAAAGCTTGTCGGCGAAGGCAAAAACCCTTACGAACAGGTAAAATACCCCGTCGATGCCGATTCGGAAACGATTAAAAACAATTTCGAAGCGTACGAAGGCAAAACGGTAGCCATGGCAGGACGTATGATGTCCCGCCGTATCATGGGCAAAGCTTCCTTTTCGCATATCGCGGATAAGAGTGGCTCTATCCAAATCTACGTCACCCGTCAAGACATCGGCGAAGAAAACTATACGTCTTATAAAAAAGATTACGATATCGGCGATATTTTCGGGTTTAAGGGCTTCGTATTCAAAACGCAAACGGGCGAAGTTTCCGTCCACGTGACCGAGCTTACGTTGCTTTCCAAATCCTTGCTCCCGTTGCCTGAAAAATACAACGGCTTGCAAGATAAGGATATGAAATACCGTCTGCGCCACTTGGATTTGATTATGAACAAGGACGTACGCGACACTTTCCGTACCCGTTCGCTCATTTTGAAAGAAATTCGCAACTACCTCGACAACCGTGGGTATTTGGAAGTGGATACTCCCACCCTGCTCCCCTTGGAAATCGGCGCGGATGCAAGACCTTTCAAAACGCACCATAACGCACTCGATTTGGATATGTACATGCGTATCGAAACGGAGCTTTTCTTAAAGCGTCTTATCGTCGGCGGTATGGACAGAGTATACGAAGTGGGCAGAATTTTTAGAAACGAGGGCATGGACGCGTACCACAACCCCGAATTCACCTCTATCGAAATGTACGAAGCGTACAGCGATTATTTCGATATGATGGATATGATAGAGGACTTGTATAAAACGGTCACGCAAAAGGTTTGCGGAACGCTTGACATCACCTATCAAGGCACGGAAATTCACATGGGGAATTGGACGCGCCTTACCATGGCGGAAGCGGTGAAAAAATACGCAAGCGTCGATTATAACGATTGGGCAACGGACGAAGACGCCCGTGCCAGCGCAAAAGCTTTGGGCGTAGAGCTCGAACACGAAAACGCAACGAAGGGCTGGGTTCTTATCGAGCTTTTCGACGCGTTCGTAGAAGACAAGCTTATCCAACCGACGATTATCTACGATTACCCAGTAGAAAACTCGCCTTTGGCAAAGCGCAAGCCCTCCAACCCCGCGTTTACCGAACGTTTCGAATACTTCATTTGCGGGCACGAATACGGCAACGCTTTCTCGGAGCTTAACGACCCTATCGACCAAAAGCAACGTATGTTAAAGCAAGTGGAAGCGAAGCGTGCAAAGGGCAACAACGACGCGCAAGTGGACGAAGATTTCATTAACGCGCTCGAATACGGCTTGCCTCCCACAGGCGGTTTGGGTATGGGCTTAGATAGGTTCGTCATGTTGCTTACGGATAGCTCCACCATCCGCGACGTTATCCTTTTCCCGACGATGAAACCGAAAAAATAATCTTTTTTACACGAATACAGTACAGGCGGAAAAAAACAATGGATGCAAAAATCACAAAACAAAGATTGAGCCGTTTGCTTTCCTACGATTGGATAAAAATCATCGGGATTGCGGTGGCCATCATTATCCTTTGGTCGCTTATCTTCACGATGACGGCAACCAGAATTACGCCCGCGCAACAATTCACGGTGTTCAATCACTACGGAAACGTTGCTCTTGATTATACCTCTTTTTATAATAGCTACGATACGGCAATTTCCCGCGACGTCTTCTCTTACGAAGTTTTGGAAACGGACGTTATCGACCTTGCCACGGCTGGCGACGATTACTATATGCTTTGCGATACCCGTTTTTCTACGGGACAGGGCGATTTGATGTTTATCCCGAACATCGACGACGCCGATACCGCCCAAACGTCCACCGTAGACGGCGAAGAAATTACGACGTATACGCATTCCTATTTGGAAAGCTTCTACGCTCGCTATATCGGATATGTTATGAGCTGGGATAAATTCATCGACGGCGCAAAGGCGTACGTATCCTCCTTCTACGGCGAAGATTACGCCAACGGCAAATTAAACGAAGCGAAAGCGGAACGTGAATTCCTTGCCCGTATCGACAAGAATAACGACAAGCGTTTCAAGCGCAAAGCGCAAATCGAAGAGGGCGTTAAAGCGGAATTCGAACGTCTTGAAAAATACCGTGACGCACTCGTCCAATTTGAAGCTTATCTTGCCGACGGCACGGTTCGTTTGGAAAACGTCGTCCTTTTAGACGCGGACGGCAAACCGATGTTGGATAACAAGGGGAATATTCTTCAACAAGGCAACTACGCGTTAAACATTTCCCCCGACGGCAAGAACACGAAACTCACCGATACCGTTTATTATAGCTTGGAATTAGAGGACGGTACAAGACAAGCTTGCGCGGATAACATGTGCGCGATGGTCTTCTCTCTCCCCGATATGGACGACGATTACCTCTACGAAACGTTGCTGTATCTCAATACGGTAATCGAGAGTTCTTTGCCTACGCAATCGGCGTAAGTGCACAAACGGTATGCGTAAAGTATTGAAAAACAAACGCATTTTGAAAAATTGCCATATAGGAAGCATGCTCGCTTTGCAAGCAAAAAAGCGTCACGTTTCCTTTCACACGCCCGGCCATAAACAAAAGGGCTGGGACATTACGGAATTGTCTTTTTCAGACAATTTATCCTCTCCCCACGGCTGTATTGCGCGTGCACAAGAGGATATTGCGCGCATTTTGGGCGCAAACAAAAGCTTTATATTGACTGATGGGAGCACGGCAGGCGTGCTCTCTATGCTTTTATCGGCAAAAACGTTGGGGATAACGCGTATTGCCGTTTGCGAAAATTCGCATAAGAGCGTTTTTAACGGCATGTCCCTGCTCCGTTTAACGCCTACCGTTCTCCATAAACGGACGAAAGACGGTATTCCCGCGCCCGTTTGCGTGGAGGATTTTCAAGGGATAGAGGCGGACGCAATCTTGCTCACTTCTCCCGATTATTACGGAAATATCCCCGATTTAGAGGCAATCCGCGCGTACTGCGATAGGACGGGAAAATTACTTCTTGTCGACGGCGCGCACGGTGGACATTTGCATTTTGATAAACGGTTATATGCAGGTACGTATGCCGATTTATGGGTGGACGGCGTACATAAAAGCTTGCCCGCGTTTACCCAAGGCGCAATCGTTTCCGCGCGCACGGAAGCGCTCGCATCCGCCCTCGAAAGGGCGGTGGACGTTTTTCGCACCACCAGCCCCTCTTATCCCATTATGGCAAGCGTAGAATACGCGGTGAAATATCCAGCAAACGAACCGCTTGCACGCATGGCAACCGAGTGGGAAAAAACGTGCGACAGATTGTATTTTGGCGGGGACTGGACAAAGCTTTGCGCCTTGTTTGGTGAAAACGCCAATACGGTACACGCCCTTTTACAGCGGGACGGGATTTTTGCAGAATTTTGCGACGGAAACGTCGTCAATTTCTATCTTTCTCCCGCCACGAAGAAAGGGGATTTTCTCCGTTTAAAAAAACGGCTTTGCTCGCTCTTTGAAAAATTCCCCTACACGCGTGTTGAAGACGTACCTACCCCCGTCCTTTTGCAAAAAAACGGGGAAACGGAGTGGATACCGCTTGAAAAAAGCATAGGGCAGGTATGCGCTGAAAATTGCGGATTGTTCCCGCCCTGCACCCCGCTTTTACGAAAAGGCGAAAGGATTACGCAAGAGAAGGTGCGCCTTTTGCAAGAGGCGGACAACGTATTTGGATTACAAGAAAACAAAATTTCGGTGTTTACGAAGCAAAACGAGGAATAAGATATGAAAGGAAAATTTATCACGTTTGAAGGTTGCGACGGTTGCGGAAAAAGCACGCAATTAAAAATGTTAAGCGATTATTTGACGGAAAAAGGAATTCCGCACGTGTTCACGAGAGAGCCGGGCGGAGGAAAAATCTCCGAAGCAATCCGTGAAATTTTGCTCAACGGCAAAAACGCGGAAATGACGGACGAATGCGAGGCACTCCTCTACGCCGCGGCGCGCGTACAGCATTTGCACGATAAGGTAGCCCCTGCGCTTGCGGAAGGTAAGCTCGTCATTTGCGACAGATACGTCGATTCCTCCCTCGCTTATCAAGCGCACGCAAGAGGCTTGGGCGAAGATTTCGTCCGTAAAATCAACGCGTACGCCCTTGAAAACTATCTTCCCGACGCCACCGTTTTCATCGATTTAACCCCCGCCGACGCTTTCAAAAGAAAGCACGGCGCAGATGAGAACGACCGATTGGAGCAAGCGGGCATGCGCTTTCACGAGCGCGTCTACGAGGGCTTTGATTTGACTGCCAAAGCAGAGCCGAACCGCTTTATCCGTATCGACGGCAAACAAACGCCTTTGCAAATTTTCGAGCAGGTTATTATTGCGTTAAAAGAGAAAAACTGTTTATAATTTTAGGAATTTTGTTTTTATGCAGATTTACGAAATCCTCATTTTAGCGGTTGCGCTTGCCATGGACGCATGCGCCGTCGCCATGACAAACGGCATGACAAACCCGAAATTACCCCCGCACCGTGCGTTGTTAATCGGCGGTTTTTTTGGTTTTTTCCAATTCCTCATGCCCCTTATCGGTTTTTTCGTGACGGGTATCGTCGCCAACGCGTTTTTGGCTACGTTTGAAAAAATCTCCGCGTGGGTTTCCTTCGGCTTGCTCGTTTTCTTGGGCGGAAAAATGCTGTTTGATTGCATTTTGGAACTACACAAAAACAAAACCGCTCCCGATACCGAGCCCTCTTCTTGCCCGTGCGCACAGCTAACGATAGGCAAACTGACTTCGCAAGCGATTGCCACCTCGATAGACGCGCTCGCCGTCGGGGTGACGTTGCAAATGGCAAGCATCTCTTCGCAAGGCTTAGCGCTTGGCGTATGGGGTGCAACGCTACTCATCGGCGGAATTACCTTCCTGCTTTCGGTAGGGGCGGTATATATCGGGAAAGTTTTGGGCAACAAGCTCGCGGATAAGGCAGGCATTTTCGGCGGTATCGTGCTCGTCGCTATCGGCGTAAAAATTTTAATCGAGAGTTTTTTGTAAATCAGCGCTTTTTATCGTTAAAAAAGTGAAGTTTTTGTTAAAAATTGTGTACGTTTGGTAAAGCTTTTATCGGGCGCACACGCAAACACTTGAAAAAACGCAAAAAATATGGTAAAATAAGGAAAAATCGGCAAGAAAAAACGCCGTATCCCCCACTTTTTCGTTTAATAAGCACAAAGTAGGGGTATAATTTAGGTATTAGACCTGCTTTTTTTAAAAGCAAACACAAAACCAAAGGAGCAAAACTTTGAACAAGAGAACAAGAAACATCATTTGGATAGTAGTCGGTATCGTTGCCATCGTTGCCATCGGCTTTTTCATTTCCTCCCTTTTTAACAATTCCGAGGAACTCTCTTTTAACGAGCTGATTATCAAATTTGGTGAACTCCCTGCAACGGCGGAGGCGCAAATTTATATCGACGGCTACACGTGGGAAGCGCGCTTTATCGACGGCAATAGGTTGTATTCCTACAACGGCACGATGCCCAGCGTATACTCCTTCAACGAT
>SVIK01000015.1 GCA_015069525.1 Clostridiales bacterium
GAGGAAATCTCTTTTAACGAGCTGATTATCAAATTTGGGGAACTCCCTGCAACGGCGGAGGCGCAAATTTATATCGACGGCTACACGTGGGAAGCGCGCTTTATCGACGGCAATAGGTTGTATTCCTACAACGGCACGATGCCCAGCGTATACTCCTTCAACGATTACAGCGCATTTTTAGATACGCTCTCTACGGCAAACCCCACGGTATTTAACGGCGAATCGTTTACCATCGACATGGCAGACCCCAACGCAGGTAGCATTTGGTCCAGCCTTCTCCCCATTTTCGGGATTGTGCTTATCGGCATTTTGTTCTTCGCGTTGATGCGCGGTGCGACGAGCGGTGCAAACAACGCTATGAGCATGAGCAAGAGCAAAACGCACGTACAAGCCAACGTACGCACTCGTTTTTCGGACGTAGCAGGTGCGGAAGAGGAAAAAGAAGAGCTTGCCGAAGTCGTAGAATTTTTGAAGAGCCCGAAGAAATTTTCCACGCTTGGTGCGCGTATCCCCGCAGGCGTGCTTCTTGTCGGCCCTCCGGGCACGGGTAAAACGCTGTTTGCAAAAGCGGTAGCGGGAGAAGCGGGCGTACCCTTCTTCTCGGTGTCCGGTTCGGACTTTGTAGAAATGTACGTCGGTGTGGGCGCGAAGCGCGTACGCGACTTATTCGATATGGCGAAGAAGAGCCAGCCTTGTATTATCTTTATCGACGAAATCGACGCCGTAGGCCGTCGCCGTGGCGCAGGTCTTGGCGGTGGACACGACGAAAGAGAACAAACGCTCAACCAAATCCTCGTACAAATGGACGGGTTTGAGAGCAACGAGGGCATCATCATTATGGCGGCGACCAACCGCGCGGACATTCTCGACCCTGCCCTGCTTCGTCCTGGCCGATTCGACAGACAAATCAACGTAAACCTTCCCGACGTAAAGGGACGTGAACAAATTTTGAAAGTGCACGCAAGAAACAAGCCCATGGCACCCGACGTCAATTTCAAAACGATAGCCCGCATCACGGCAGGCTTTTCGGGCGCAGAGCTTGCCAACCTCTTAAACGAAGCGGCTATTTTGACGGCGCGCGCAGGCAAGCACATGATTGGCAACCTCGAATTATACGACGGCATCAACAAAGTGCTTATGGGCCCGCAAAAGAAGAGCCGTGTCGTCACCGAATCGGACAAACGCTGTACAGCGTATCACGAATCGGGGCACGCCGTCTTGGCATGTCTTTGTAAGCATTGCAACCCCGTCCACGAGGTATCGATTATTCCCCGCGGTAGAGCGGCAGGCTACACGATGACGCGTCCCGAAACGGACGATAACGACGTATCGTATAACAAACTTATCGATAATATTTGTATGTCGCTCGGTGGAAGAGTCGCAGAAGAACTCGTTATCCAAGACGTGACTACGGGCGCGAGTGCGGATTTGCAACACGTATCCGAATTGGCGCGTAGAATGGTCACCCAATGGGGTATGAGCGACAAACTTGGGCTCGTTGCGTACGATTCCGACCAACCCGTGTTTATGGGTATGGAATACGGTCATCAAGGTAGAGGCGGATATTCGCAAGAAACGGCGGCGACGATTGACGCAGAAATTAGAAGATTGATTACGGAAGCGCACACGCGTGCCACCAAGCTCCTCAAAGAAAACCGTGCGATTATGGATAACATGTCCCGCGTACTCGTGGAAAAGGAAACCATTTACACGGAAGAGGTGAAAATGCTTATGCAAGGGGCGGATTGGAAGGAAGTTATCGCCTTTATGGAAGCGCGCGAGGGCACGCACGAAAGCAATCCTTTCGCCTCCGCAGGCACTACCTCCGCCGAACATCTCGTACAAGAACAACCGACGGAAAAAACGGAAACGACGGAAAAGCCCGTCAATTCTTCCAACGAAGACAATCAAGAATAACGCTATTTAACGGAGCTGTCCCATCAGCTCCGTTTACTCACGAAAAGGAAATACGCTATGAGAAAAGCCAAATCGAAAAAATCGTTAGACGTACGCTATGAAACGCGCACCGTTCCACTTTCGCTAATCGACGTGGAAACGGACATAAATGCGTGGGATAAAAAGGAATTAAAGACGCGTACCGCATACTTTCTTCTCAACGGTTTGCCCACCTTTGCCGTCAACGAAACGGCAAACGGCAGATTCCGCCTGCTCGCCTCGGATAAAGATTTCTATTCGGCAAAGCTTTCAGGCGCAACGACGGTAGACGTCCGCGTGTATTCCTTTACGGAAAAGAACGCTGAAATTTTTTCGCTTATCGAACGGTTAAAGAGCGAGAATTTACCCGCTTTGGAAGAAGCGTATCTTATGAAACGGCTCACCGCCGATTGTAATTTGACGCAAGACGACGTAGCCTCGCTCGTCGGGGTATCCCGTCCCGCCGTTGCCAACACCCTCCGTCTTTTAACGCTCGCACCCGAAGTCTTGGGCTTAATAGAAAGCGGAAAGCTGTCGGCAGGGCACGCGCGTGCGCTCGTCCGCGTACCGCAAGAAAAGCAATTCTCGTTTGCGGAAGAGGCGATAAAGCGAGAATATTCCGTACGGGAAATGGAGCGTGCCGTCAAAGCGTTCCTCACCCCGCCTGAAATCTTACAGCAAGAGAACCAAGCGAAAAATTCCGCGAAAAACGCGCAATTAAAAGCGTTTGTAGAGCGTATGCGCGGTGTGTTCCGCACCAAGGTATCTTTGCTTGGAAACGAGAAAAAGGGGAGAATTTACATCGATTATTACTCCCCCGAGGACTTGTACCGTTTTGAGGAATTCCTCGACATGATTGAGAGCTTTGACAGGGATTAACGTTTTAGCGTAAACCCTTACAAACCGCGCAAAACGCGCCTAACCACGCAAACGTGGCAATTTATCGGCGCAAGAATAGGGATTTTATGAGCCAAGAAGAAATAAAGCAAAAGGAATACCCCTCGCCGACAAAGGAAAGTGGGGAAGAAATAAAACGCACCAAACGGGGCGTTCTTTTTCTTGTGCTTTCCGCCTTCTTCTTTGCGCTTATGGGCTTATTCGTCCGCCTTTCGGGGGATTTGCCCACCTTCCAAAAATGTTTCTTCCGCAATGCAATAGCGATGATAGTTGCCTTTATCATCCTTTGTAAAAACCGTTCCTTTCGTATTAAAAAAGGGAGCTTACCCGCGCTTTTTGCCCGTTCTATCGCGGGCACGGTAGGGATAGTGTGTAATTTTTACGCTATCGACCATTTACCCGTATCGGACGCGTCTATTTTAAACAAACTCTCCCCTTTCTTTTCCGTCATTTTCTCCGCAATCATCTTGCGCGAAAGGGCGAATTGGAAAGATTGGTTATTCGTTGGCGTAGCCTTTTTCGGGGCTCTTTTCGTCGTCAAACCCAGCTTTGCCTCCACCACCGCTTTCCCCGCGTTTATCGGCGTGCTTGGCGGGTTAGGCGCAGGGCTTGCGTATACGTTCGTGCGCTATCTTGGCGGAAGGGGAGTGCCCGCCTCTATGATAGTGTTCTTTTTCTCCACCTTTTCCTGCCTTTCCGTCCTCCCGATGACGATACTCTCTTTTACGCCCATGACGTTTATGCAGGTACTTTTCCTGCTCCTTGCAGGGCTTTGTGCAAGCTGTGCGCAGTTTTCTATCACGAAAGCTTATTCCTACGCCCCCGCAAAAGAAATCTCTGTGTACGATTATTCGCAAGTGCTCTTTTCCGCCCTGCTTGGGCTCATCTTCCTTGCCGAGCTTCCCGACCTTTTAAGCTTTATCGGGTATATCATTATCATCGGCTCGGCTGTGGCAAAATATCTGCTTTCCTATAAAAAGCATAAGGCAGGTACGCGTTAAAAACAAAACAACCCACCCATGTATGCGTTGAAAAACAGGGAAAACGGCAGGTTTTTCCTGTTTTCTTTTTTTTATAACCACTTGATTATTTGCCCATGTTGTGTTATAATAGTGTATAATGCGGGAAAAGGAGCAAAAATCGCTATGCAAACGCTTATCAAAAACACACAAGCGTATCGCCTTTTGAAAGCGGAAGCGCAAAAAGGTCGGCTTTCGCACGCGTATTTGCTTCTTCTCGACGACAAAAGAAACTTAAAAAGCGCCTTGAAAACGTTTGCAAAAATTCTCTTTGCTTGCGACGATACGCCAAGAGGCGCGCGCATTGCAGAGCGTATTGAAAAGGAAACGTTTACCGATTGTCTGTTTTTCCCAAGCGCGGATAAAAAGTTCACGGTAGAAGACGCCGAACGGTTGACGGAGGAATGCATGCTCCGCCCCATCGAGGGGGATTTAAAGGTGTTTATCATCTCCGATTTTGCCGACGCAAACGTCCCCTCGCAAAACAAGCTGTTAAAGCTTTTGGAAGAACCGCCCGAAGGGGTTATCTTCCTTTTGGGCGCAACCACCGCTTTCCCCGTTTTGTCCACCGTACTCTCCCGCGTTTCCAAGCTGGAAATTCCGCCCTTTACCGAAAGGGAAGTGCAGGACGCGCTCAAACGCATTTATACCGATTCCCCGTACACGGATAGGGACTTCTCTCTGTGCGCCGTAGCGGGCGGAGGGAGCGTTGGCGAAGCGCAAAATACCTTGGAAGACGGAGATTATCGCGCGCTCGTAGACGAGGCGTTCGCCCTGCTCTTATCGGAAAAATCGGCGTTGCCCATGCTCATTAAAAAAACGGGCGAGACGAAACGCAAAAAGGAGCTTTTGCATTTGCTCCGCGTGATTTTCCGTGACGCGCTCTTACAAAAAAGCGACGCCTTTAACGATAGCCATACGCTACTCGTCGTAGAAAAGGAGCGCTTGCAAAAGGTTGCCCATCGTTTTACGGCAAGCACCTTGCTCTTTGCGCAAAACGAGCTTTCGAAAGCGGAACTGCAAACCTTCTTCAACGCTACGTTCCCGCAATGTTTAGAACTGTTGATTGCAAAAATACTAGAAAAAGACGCCGAAAACCGTGCTTTTAGCGCACTCGGTTAAACGGCGAAAAGGAAAATATATGACAAAAGTTGTAGGTATCAAATTCAAAAACGGGGGCAAGCTTTATTACTTTACCCCCAAGACGGGCGAGGTTTACCAAAGAAATATGCCCGTTATCGTAGAAACTTCCCGTGGCGTAGAATACGCTTGGGTGGCGCATCCCGAAAGGGAAATCGAGGATAGCGAAATCGTATCCCCTCTCAAACCCATCTTACGCATCGCTACGCAAAAGGACACGGAAAAGTATCAAGAATACGAGGCGAAAAAACCGGAAGCTATCCGCATTTGCAAAGAAAAAATCTTAGCAAGAGAACTTGAAATGAAGCTCGTGGATTGCGAGTTTTCTTTCGACAGCGGAAAACTCACGTTTTTCTTCACTTCGGAAAGCAGGGTAGATTTTAGGGAACTTGTAAAAGACCTTGCTTCTGCCTTCCACACCCGTATTGATTTGCGCCAAGTAGGTATCCGTGACGAAACGAAATACCTTGGCGGTATCGCACCTTGCGGAAGAGTGTGCTGTTGCGCAGGCAACATGCCCGAATTTAAGAAGGTGAGCGTAAAAATGGCGAAAGCGCAAAACCTTTCCCTCAACCCTAGCAAAATCAGCGGTCTTTGCGGACGGCTTATGTGTTGTTTAGGCTACGAAGTCGATTACTACGTAGAAGCGGGGAAACAGCTTCCCAAAGTAGGTGCGGAGGTAGGCACGCCCGAGGGCAAAGCCATCGTGGCGTCGTTAAACATGCTGAAAATGGAAGTACGCGTGAAAATAGACGACAAAAACGGCGGTTGGATATATAAAGATTACCCCGCAAGCGAGCTTCGCTTTAAAAAGCCTTGTCAACAATGCCAAAACGCACAAACACAAGGCGACGACGAGGAAGATATCGCAGAGGACTAAAAAACCCGCTTCTTTTCACTATTTGCGCGTAAATAACATTATTTTTATGACAAAAGTGCTTTACTTTTACACTTTTGGGTGTTATAATAATACTGTTATTTAAGCAAATGAACAAATATTAAACATTTTAGACGAGGTTGGCAATGGAGGAATACAAACAAAAGCAAAACGAAGTCAGCGTTATGGAAATCATCCGCCTTTTATTTAGAAAGATAAAATGGCTGATTCTCGCTGTAATTTTAGGTGCCGTACTCGGCGGATGTTTCGGCTATTTCCGTACGACGGACGTAAAGGTATACGGCACGGAAATGCAATTTTACATCAACCCGAGCAAAGACAAAGATTCTTCCGTAAATTCGGATAGCCAATACGGCGTATACGGTGCATACGGTAAAAACGTTTTGAACAACATGGTCGAGTTGCTCTCATCCCAAGCGTTCGCGGAAAGATTGCTCTTAGACGACGACGGCTTGCCTACGGACGAAAGATTATCGGCGATTAAAGACGAAACGTTGACTACGCGCGTTAACGACGCACGTGACGCTATTAAAGCGTATAACGATTCTTTTACGCAAATGAAAGAAGTGCTTTCCTCTCTCACGAAAGCCAACGACGATTATTCGAAAGCGGAAGTCGAGCTTGAATTGATGTGGGCAGACGCAACGCTTTTGAACCCGTCGATTGGGGAAAAGCCGACGAAAAACCCCGATATCAGCAATACGAATCTTAAAAACGATATTAACGAAGCTATTGATAACGTAAGTGCTTTAAACGTAGAATGTCTTAGATTGCAAAGACGGTACGACGCGTTGAATAAAAGCACACAGAGCTTAGAAGACGACGTAGACACGAAAAAAGAGCTTGCCCTTGAAAGATGGCGTGAAAAAGACGGCACGTACGCAGGCAAATTGAGCGCTGTCGTTAGAGGCGTTTCCTATTCCTACTACGACGAGAAAGCGGACGTAGAAGCGGACGACTTGGCAAGAAGCTTTATCTACGTAAGAATTTCTGTGACGGAAGATTACGATTACGCTTGCTGGCTCCGTACCGAGCTTATTAAAAAAGTTCCCGAATATATCGAAGAAAAAATGCCCGTACCCTCTGGTTATAACGGAACGAACTGTATCCGTATCACGCGTACGGATAACGTATACAGAACGAACTCTGACATAGCAAAACCCACGGCTGTTAAAAACGCCTTGCTTTTCGGTGCAGCGTTCTTTGTAATCGCTTGTATTATCGTTATCTTCGTAGACCGTTCGGATAAGCGTTTGCGCAATATCGAGCAAATCACCGATATCTTCAACGTACCCGTCTTGGGGGTAATTCCTACGTTTAAGGAATCCGAAAGGGCAAAAGCGCCTTCCCCTACGGCGGAAAATATCACAGAAAAAGTAGAAGATAAAAAGGCCGAAGAAACGGAGGTGCAAGAATGAGTATTTTCAACAGAAGCGATTATAAAATTCGCAAAAGATTAAAAAACAGCAACTCCAACCGAATCGAATATCTCCTTTCCGATAACGTATCCTTTGACGTATTGGAATCGTTTAGAAACTTTAAATCTTCGTTGACCGTATCTATTCCCAAAAAGCAATCGGGCGAAGGCACGGTTATCGTAATGACGTCCGCTTGTCCCGAAGACGGTAAGACGACGGTTGCGGTAAACCTTGCGATGACCTTTGCTTTTTCGGATGCAAAAGTGCTTTTGGTAGACGCGGATATCCGTAAGGGTAGAATTGCAAGATTTTTCCGTAGAAAATCTGCGCCCGGGCTTGCCGATTATCTCTCCGGTCAAATTTCCTTGGAGGACGCTATCCACCAATACAAGGAAAACGAAAACTTGTCCTACCTTACCTGCGGTACGCACGCTCCCCGTCCTTTCGAGCTTTTGGAAAGCGAGCAAATGACAAAGTTTATCGAAGAAGTAAAAACCCGTTTCGATTATATCATCATTGATACGCCTCCGCTTTTGGTTGTATCGGACGCAATCGCGCTCGCTACGCAAGCAGACGGAACGGTGCTCGTCACCCGTTATGAAATGTCGTACGTTAGCGATATTGCCAAGACGATGGAAAAGCTCAACTTTGCGAAAGCAAACGTTTTGGGCGTCGTAGTAAACGACTATACGGCAAACGAGAAAACGTATTACCACTCGGATAAATACAGATATAAGTATTATTCTTATGCGTATTCTTCCGAAAGTGATAAAGACGAGAAAGAAAAATCCAACAAAGAATAATTTTTTAACCAACCAAAAAAGGAACGGAAAATCCGTTCCTTTTTTATTGTAATTTCCTCTTATCAATTTAGAAAAAGCGTATTATCTTTTTTAGCCATTTATAACGGCTGTTTACGCTCTTTTCCTTGTCCTCGCGGGTATTTAGGCGGAGTATTTTTTATCTTCTCAATTACCACCAAATTACGCTCCCCAAAGCCTTCTGGAAGGGCATAAAAATCGCTTTCTTTCCATCTCCCGCCAAGTACTTTATACGCGCTCTCCGCTTCGGTTATTTCCGTAGCGTCACCGCTTTTATACGCGATAAACGAACCGCCTTTTTTTACGAACGGCAGACAATATTCGCTTAAAGTATTCATCCGCGCAACCGCCCTTGCCGTCACGTGGTCGTACTTTTCTCTAAAATGAACGTCCTTTCCAGCCGTTTCCGCCCGTAAATTATAAATATTCATTTTATCCAACCCTAACTTATCCACAACGGCTTGCAAAAAATCACATTTTTTTCCAACGCTTTCAAATAAATCGAAGGACAAATCAGGACGGAAAATTTTCAAGGGAATAGAGGGGAATCCTGCCCCCGAACCGATTTCGGCAACGCGTGCGTCACGTTTAAAAAATCTTTCGCCTGCAACGCTGTCAAGAAAATGCTTATAAAACATATCTTTTTCTTCTAAAATGGTCGTAAGATTGTATTTTTCATTGTATTCCAGCAATAATTCGCGAAAAATAGAGAACTTTTCCCACTTTTCTTGCCTTATCTCTTTTTCGTATTTTTCTAATAATTCTACCGTTTTCATAGCTCCTTTATTATACCATTTTCTTTTGAAAATATCAATACTTTTTTTACCTTTTATAAAGAAACTTTATTTTATAAGTGGAAAACGAATTCCACCCTGTGGATAACTTTTGTGGATATCTATATATTTTATTATTTTTATAAATAAATTTTTAATATTTATACAATTTTTATTTTCTTTGTTTTCCACTAAACTCCACTTTTCCACAAAATTTTACACCTTTTATCCACCGTATTTACCCTACTTGTCCACATACTTTTCCACCGTAAAAAATCCTTATTTTTCCTGCTGTTAAACGGTATTTTTACCCCTTGTCCACAATTCCACAGCCACCTATTACTAATATAACTATTATATTTTATATAATAAATAAAAGACAATTAAAAAATGTCCGCAATCATTTTTTGGGTACTTTCTAAAAAAAGCGAAAGGGTGTTGTTGACAAAAAAATGTTTTGTGGTATAATAGTAAACATGGAAAAATTAAACCTAATGGATACGCAATTGCTTATAGAAAACGTAAAAATCTCGCCTACCGTTTGTGCCTTTACGGGACACAGAATTTTGGAAGCGGATTTTTCCGCACGCAAATTGAAAAAAGAGATTATAAGCTTGGTTGAAAAGGGTGTGACGGAATTTTTATGCGGTATGGCTATTGGGTTCGATTTAATTTGTGCAGAAACGGTAATTTCATTAAAGAAAAAATGGGATAATATAAAGCTTATTGCTTGTATTCCCTGCGAAAATCAGGAAAGGAATTATTTTGAAGCGGATAAAAAACGGTACGTTAAAATTTTAAAAAAAGCAGATGAAAAAATATATTTAGCAAAAGATTATTATAAAGGCTGTATGTTAACGCGTGACCGTTTTATGGCGGATAAAGCAGACGTTATGATAGCATACTGTAAAAAGGACACGGGCGGAAC
Organism: Clostridiales bacterium; assembly: GCA_015069525.1. Classification (GTDB taxonomy): domain Bacteria; phylum Bacillota; class Clostridia; order Christensenellales; family Borkfalkiaceae; genus Scatosoma. The sequence goes on from SVIK01000015.1 coordinate 9,830, forward strand.
GGCGTATACGGTGCGTTATTTTAAGAAAAAATATCCTTTGAAAGAGATAATTTTTTTATAAATAAAAAAAAGATGTTAAATAATGGTGGAAAAGTAAATAATTTGCTTGCAAAAAAACAGCGTATATGGTAAAATAAATTGAACGCAGAAAAAAGTGTTTAATCGAGCTTAAAAAGGATAGGAAGTAATTTATGAAATTCGTGTGTGAAGGAACTATTTTATCGGAAGCGGCATTTATCGTAGGAAAGGCGTGCGCTATTAGAACGATGACGCCCGTTTTGGAATGTATCAAAATTAAAGCGGAAAATAACGTGCTTATTATGACGGCGTACGACGGCGAAATTTCCATTGAAAAGAAAATTAACGCGGAAGTATTTGAAGAAGGCGAAATTTGCGTAAACGGCAGATTTTTTGCAGATTTTATGAGCAAGGTTTCTGGTTGTGAAGTGATTATTTCTTCCAACGATAAAGGCATTATCGTACGTTATGGTGATAGCGAAACGAATATCCAAACGCTTCCCGCAGACGATTTCCCCTTAATTTCGAACGACCAAGTGGCAAAAGATAACTATTTTGAAATTAAGCAAAACGATTTAAAGGAACTCGTTTCCAAAGTGACGTTCTGTTGTGCAACGGACGAAAGCAGACCTATTTTGAAAGGCTGTCTTTTGGAAGCAAAGGAAGGTAAAATTTTTGCAACGGCGCTTGACGGATTGAGAATGGCGAGCGGTTGGGCGGAAACGACGGACGGCGGAAATATGAAAATCGTTTGCCCTGCAAGAACGTTGACGGAAATTGCAAGAATGTTGGAAGGGGACGAAGCTTTGCGTATCTACGCAGATAGAAATAAGCTTTCCGTAGCGGTAAACGATACGGTAATCACTTCCCGTTTGTACGCAGGCGAATTTGTGAGAAAGGAAAACATTTACCCTATCAATTTCGCAAGCGAAGTGAAGGTGAAAAAGAGCGAACTTACCCAAAGTATCGAACGTGCCGGCGTCTTGACGAGAGGGGATAAAAATAACCTCGTTATCTTTGATATTAAGAGCGGTAAAATCGTCATCAATGCGAACTCGGATATGGGTAAAATCGAAGAAACGGTAGCAGTCGAGCTCGACGGGAAGGAATTGAAAATTGCGATGAACGGCAAATATTTGTTGGATGCGGTGAAAGCGCTTACGGAAGACGAAATCGTGCTTTCCTTCAACTCTGCAAACGCGCCGTTCACGATTGAAAACGTAAAGGATAAGCGTTTCCAATATCTCGTAATGCCCATGCGTACGGGAAATATGTAAGCGTTTTACGATAAAGTTATTTATAAAAAGCGAAAAAAAAGCGAAAACAAGCCCAGGAAAGAATAAAAAAGACTGTAAAATTGCTTGACGAAAATCCTTTGCTTAGGGTATAATGGATAAGCTTTTGAAAAAGCGGACTATAAAAGAAAATAATAAATTGCTATAAGCAAAGCAGGAGAAAAATTATGAAAAGAACCTACCAACCCAAGAAAAGACAAAGAAGCAAAGTACACGGATTCCGTAAAAGAATGGCTACGACGGCAGGAAGAAGAGTGTTGAAGCGTCGTCGCGATAAGGGTAGAAAGAGACTTACCCACTAATCCTACGGATTGATAAAAAAAAGAAAACGGTTTAAACTTGCGTAAATTCCTTTCCTTTTCCATAAGGAGAGGATTTGCCATTTTTATAAAGCGAATAAAAAACGTGTAAAAACCGATTCGGAAGGTAAAATATGCGGTATGGACGGCTGAAAAAACAATCGGATTTCGAAAAGATTTTTAAAAGCGGAAAGCGCGCTTTTTCGCCCTCTGTCACCGTGGTTTACCGCAAATCGGACACCCCTTCTTTTGCCGTTTCCGTAGGAAAAAGACACGGAAAAAGCGTGCAGAGAAACCGCATTAAGCGCTTGCTTAGAGAGGCCTTTCGAAAGACGGCGGACACGATAAAGGGGAGCTACGATATCGTACTCGTTCCCAAGGTATTAGAGGAATATTCTTTCCATACCTACGAAAAGCATTTGCAAACCGTTTTTAAAAAGGAGAATTTATAATGCCGTTTCGTTCGCTATATAGGGCGAATTGGAGGTATTTACGTAAGACGGTATTCAAGCCGTATTTAAAAATGCTGTGTATGCGCATGATTCTTTTTTACCAAAGACATCTTTCGCAAGGCATTTGTAGATACCGCCCCACCTGTTCGCAATACACGTTGGAGTGTATCAATAATCAGGGAGTTATACTCGGCATTTTATTAGGCGCGTGGCGGATAATCAGGTGTAATCCCTTCGTGAAAGGGGGATACGACCCTGCGCCCGAAAAATATTTTAAAAAACGCTGGCTGTTGTAAAGAACAGTAAAAAAGGAAAAAATAAATGGAACTTTTTAACGTATTAGCAAGTGACGTAGCCATTTCCTTCTTGGGTGGAACGTATGAAATTTCGCTTAACTGGGTAGGCCGATTGGTTAAAATCCTTATCTCTTCGGGGGTAGGGGTTGGTCTCGGCGTTATTTTGTTTTCCCTTATTTTGAAGGTTATCGTATTGCCTTTCGACGTTTTCCAACGTATCGCAATGCGCAAACAAAACATCAAAATGAAAGAAAACAAAGACAAGATGGAAAAACTGCAAAAGCAGTACGCCAACGATAAAAAAATGTACAACCAAAAGCTGATGGAAATTCAAAAGCAAAACGGTATTTCTTTGCTTTCTTCCTGTTTGCCGATGGTTTTATCGATGGTCGTATTCTTCGTCGCTATCGGCGCGTTCAACGCGTATTCCAAATACACTACGGTAGAAAACTACAACACGATGGCAACGGCGTTTACCGATAAGGTAAACGAATACGTCGTGGATATCGACGACGCAAAGGACGAAACGAAAAACGATAAGTACACCTTCGTTTCGCAAGACGGTAAAAACTACATCAAGGTAGAAGAAGACGGAAAGCTTATCTACTGCCTTATCCCTACGGAAAAAGCAACCGCAACGGACGCAGAAATGCAAGCGGAAGTTTTCGCATATACGGGCAATAAATATTATTACGTAGACGGCGAAGCTTTTAAAAATAAGATTGTAGAAGAAAACGGCGAAGCGTATTATACGGAAAATTATGCCGTTGCCGGTATGACGGAAGAAGATTACCAAACGAAAGTAAAAGCGTATTTCGACAACCTCGGTGCAAAGGCGTCTGCGGACGTTTACCATAGCGAGATTAAGGGCAAAACCAAATTCTTGTGGGTGAAGAATATTTGGGCTGTCGACGCAAGTTATAAGCACCCGATTCTTTCGCATAAGGATTTCGTGACGGAGATATCTTCGGCGGGTTGTGCTTCTTCTTGCGGATGCGGTTCGAACGGTTCGTTTAAAACGACGGACGGCGCAAAGCTTTCGATGAATAAAGAGGGTATCGTTAAAGACGAGAAAGGCGCTATCAAAACGAACGTTTACGAAGAAAACAGCTATAACAAAGTGACGTCCCTTCTCGGCGAACAAAAGGAACAAGCGAACGGCTACTTTATCCTTATCGTGCTTTCGATAGGTACGATTTTGTTGCAACAGTTCGTCACGTCGCGTTCGCAAAAGGAACAACAAAAATACTCGTCTGCGGACGGACAATCGGCGTCTACGCAAAAGATGACGATGATTATGATGACGGTAATGTTCGGTGTGTTCTCGTTCATGTATTCGTCGGCGTTCTCCATTTACATGGTCACGAGCAACCTCTTCTCGCTTGGTTCGACGCTCCTTATCAATAAGGCGGTGGACGTTTCCATGAGAAAGAAGGAACAAAAGGCGTTGCAAGAAAAATACAACAGACGTTTGCCCAGAGACGGTAAAAACAAATCTGACAAAAAGCGCAAATAATGAGTTTTTTCGCCCACTTGGGTGGAAAGGGAGAAGAAAATGAAATATACGGAATTTACAGGCAAGACGGTGGAAGAAGCCGTTGAAAAGGGGCTTGCCGAATTGTCCTTAACCAAAGAGAACGCGGATATCCGTGTTTTGGAGGAAGGGAAGAAAAAATTATTCGGCTCGGTAAAAGCTCGCGTAGAGATTGCACCGCTTGACGGGGAAAGCCCCGTTCAAGCGCCTATCAGCGTTTCCGCTAATAAAACGGACGGCGAAAGAACGGTGGAGTTTTTGGAAGGACTTTTCAAGCTCTTAAATATTACCGCTTGTACGGAACTCGTAGCGGAAGGCGAAAAGGTGGAAATCAACGTGACCGCTTCCAACACGACGGCGGTTATCGGCAAACACGGCACGACGCTGGACGCAATTCAAACGCTCGCAGGGGCGGTTGCCAATACGGGCAGGGACGATTACAAGCGCGTAGTTGTCGATTGCGAAAACTACCGCGAAAACCGCGAAGCGACCTTGAACAAGCTTGCTGATAATTTGGCACAAAAGGCGATGCGTTTGCAAAAGAAAATTCAGCTTGAACCGATGAACCCGTACGAAAGAAGGATAATCCACTCGGCTTTGTCCGAATACGAGGGTGTAAAAACGACGAGCGAAGGCAAAGAACCCAACCGCTACGTCGTGGTTATTCCCGATAACTTGGAAGACCCTACTGCACCCGCTATCCCTGCAAGAAGTGAAAGACGTGAGGATAGAAGAGAGCATAGAAACGGCAGGGGCGGAAACAGAAACGGCGGACGTTCCGGCGGGTACAACCGTAGTAAGAATACGGGCAAGAGCGGTGGTTTCAAAAAGTATAACCGCGACGGTGGCAACAACGCTTCGGGTGGAACGACGTTGAAAACGTCCAACGATTTCTTCGGTATTTTCCTTGGCAACAGCGGAAACACGGGCGACGACAAGGAATAATCGGGAGAACGTGCACTTTTTTACAAGGCACGGTTTTATCAAATAAAACGAAATAAACGCACTGTATCTATTTGGTACGGTGCGTTCTTTCCCCCAAAACAAACTGTTAAGTATCTACACAAAACGAGGATAATATGAGTTTTTTAAGATTGGAAAACGTAGCAAAGGAATACAAATCGCAAGCGGGAAGCGTACGTGCGCTCTCGCACGTTTCGTTTGATATTGATAACGGCGAATTCGTCGTGATTTTAGGGCCGAGTGGGGCGGGAAAAACCACGCTACTTAATTTGCTGGGCGGTATGGACGACGCGACGGAGGGGAAGATTATCCTCGACGGCAAGGAGATATCGGGGTTGAATAAAAAGCAACTTGCGCTCTATCGCCGTACGGATATCGGGTTCGTATTCCAATTCTATAATTTAATGCCCAACTTAACGGCGCTTGAAAACGTGGAGCTTGCTACGGAGATTTGTCCTAACGCGCTCGACCCGAAGCAAACGCTTGAAAGCGTGGGGCTTGGGGAGCGGTTGAAGAATTTTCCCGCACAGCTTTCTGGCGGGGAGCAACAGCGTGTAAGTATCGCGCGGGCGATTGCGAAGAACCCTAAAATTTTGCTCTGTGACGAGCCTACCGGTGCGCTCGATTACGCGACGGGGAAAAACATTTTGCGCCTTTTGCACGACGTTTGCAAGCAGAATAAAAAACCCGTCATTATCGTCACGCATAACCAAGCCTTGAAAGATATGGCGGATAAGGTTATCACCATTAAAAACGGGCTTGTGGAGGGCGTGTATCAAAACGAACAGCCTAAACCTATCGAGGAGATTGAGTGGTAATGAAAGCGAGTGCAAAAACTGCCTTGCGATTGTTTAAAAAGCATTTTACAAGGCTCACGACCATTGTTGCCATCGTGCTCGTTGCTATCGGGTTTATGGCGGGGATAATGGAAGTTGAAAATAAAATTAAGATAGCGGAGCGTGATTTATACGAAACGAGCCGTGTTGCGGATTTACATATTATCAGCAACAACCTTTTGGGTTTTTCCAAGGAAGATATTGAAAAAGTCAAGGATAAATTTGGCGAGGAGAACGTAAAGGCGGGCTTTTTCTACGAAACGGAAAGGGACGGACAAGCGATGCGCTATTATATCCAAAACATGGAAAGCGACGTAAACGCGCTTGGCTTGGTGGAAGGGAAAATGCCGTCTGCTCCCAACGAAATTCTTGCCGAGCGGGAAACGGACGGGATAGCAAAGCGTAGCGTGGGGGATATCGTAGTGTTCACCCATCCCATTACGCAGTTGGAAACGGAATTCACTATTTGCGGTATCGTCAACAATCCGTTGCATATTTATAACAAAGCCGAACCGAGCTTTATCCAAGCGGAAAACGGCGAATATTTGACGTTGGGGCAAGTATACTATACGAACGGCGAAGCGCCTTTCGTTATAAACGATATGTACGTACATATAGGGGGCGAAACGCTTGGGACGTTATTTTCGGGGAGATACGAAGACAACGTTAAGGCGGTGAAAGCGGAAACGGAAGAACTGCTTGGCGAAAGCGCGACGGTACTTACTTTATACGAGAATATCGGCGTATATTCGCTGTATTCGTACGCGGAAAAAGTGGGACAAATCGGGGTGATTTTCGTCGTGTTTTTCCTGCTCGTCACCCTGCTCGTCGTGTATTCGACGATGAGCCGTCTATTCGACGAGGAGCGCGCGCAAACGGCGTGCCAAAAGACGCTGGGTATGAGCGATAGAAAAATTACGAATAAATACGTGCTGTTCGTGGCGGTGGGCACGTTTTTGGGCGGTGGATTGGGCTTCTTCGTCGGGTTGATGCTTACAAGTATGCTCTATAACGGTTTCCATTTGCAATACAATATGCCACCTTTCCCCGATTCGCTTAATTTTTATTATTATTTGATAACGTTTGGCATTATTATGGTGGCGAACGTGTTGCTTTCGTATATCAGCGGGAAAAGAGCAACGGCAGGTAAGCCTGCTACGCTACTCACCCCCAAAGCGCCCAAGGCAGGCAAGAAAGTACTGCTTGAAAAAATCCCGTTTATTTGGAAGGCGTTGTCCTTTAAATATAAATCCACGTTGCGCAACGTGTTGCTTTTCAAAAGTAGGTTTTTGATGACGGTGGTGTCCGTCGTTGGGGGTACGGCGTTGATTTTCGCGGGGTTGGGCTTGTTTAACTGTGCCGTCAACTACGGCGACGCCGAATCGCTAATTGCTATTTCCGGCGTGCTTGTCGTCTTTTCAGGTGTTTTGTGTGCGCTCGTTATCTATAACTTGACGAACATCAACGTCAGCGAACGGACGAGGGAGATTGCCACGCTGATGGTGCTTGGGTATAGCGATAGAGAGGTGGCTTGGTATATCTATCGCGAAGTGTATATTATGTGCGCAATCGGTGCGGTGCTGGGCGTACCTTTGGGGATAGCGTTCGTTGGATTCGTGTTCGATTTTATCGCGTTTGGCTCGCTTGGCGAGGTGAAGTGGTGGGCGTACGTGCTTACGCCCGTGTTGACGATGGTGTTTGGCTTCCTTTCGACCATGCTCCTTCGCAAAAAGATTGTGAAAACGGATATGAACGCGTCGCTTAAAACGGTGGAATAATGAGAAAATTAGATAGAAAGAAGGACTAACAAATTTTTGTTAGTCCTTCTTTTTAATACGTACGATTCAAAGTTTTATAAAAAGAGAATAAACGACTAAATTAGGTTTAATCTTTTATTTAAGTCGTCTAAATCAGGAATCCACAAATCGGTTGACAATTTTCCCGACACTTCCGAAACAAAACGGTCTGCCATTTCATTACGTTCTTTGTTTGGATAGTCATAAGTTTTATCGTATCCGTTTTCGTCAACCATTAGTGATTCCCAATTAAAAGCAATAGATACAAAATCGTCTAACGTATCCATATCAATTTTTTTATCAATATTGCATTCTTTTAATAAATAAAGCCTTATAAAATCTACTGCTTGATTAGAAAACTTGAAAACCTTTGGCTCTTTACTTTTTTTTCTAAAACACATAAAAACCTCCTATTTAAAATTTTTATAAACTTGCTTTCTTGCTCTTGGCGTATCGTGAAACTTATTTATACTTTTTACAACGTGAGTTTTATTTACAATATGTGTTAACGTTCTATTTTTCTCGTTAACTCTATCATACTGTTTTGTTCCGTCATTATGTTTATAAATTTTTGAGTTTTGGCTCGTTTTACCTAAAAGATTTATAATCATATCTTTTTTCTTTAAGTTTCTTGAAGCATCAACAGTACGATTTTGAGCGTGAGAAGAAACCTCGTATTTACCAACTCTAACGTGTTTAGTATTCTTTTTTGCCATTTCTTTTTTAGGCTTAAATAAGAAACCAAGTATACTCATATTATATCACCACCTTTATAAGTAGTCAAGGAGAATTGCGCGCTTAACTTTCCTTGCATTTATAGTATACCATAATTTAAAAAGCAAAAAAGCGATTATGAAAAATAGTTGTCTACCCTGTTTTGAATTTCTGGGTAGACATGTTGTATAATACGAGTGGAGGAGTAGTTTTTATGACGGATAAAATCAAAATAAAAGTATCGTCATTTGTGGCGGACATATTAGAAAATGACGTTTTGCGTTTTGGCTTTACAAAAAACGATAAATCTAATAAAAACGCCCGAAGCAAGAAAACGGCAAAAGGACGCAGTTGCATCCTATTACGCGAAGAAGAAAGCAACGACAAAAAAGAAAAAATAAAAATATCCGTAGTGTAAGACGCACTACGGATATTTTTCATTGACAAGCGTATTGGAAAATGCTATAAT
>SVIK01000016.1 GCA_015069525.1 Clostridiales bacterium
CATAATCTCCGCGTCCGGCTCGTACCCGTTAGGGCAAGCCACGGACACTTCCATACCCATTTTGATACCGCCCACGATAAGGGAGTTCGTCATATTGTTGCCGTCGCCGATATAGCAAAGCTTATTTCCCGAAAGCGCGCCTTTCTTTTCTCTAATCGTCATCAAATCAGCAAGCACTTGGCAAGGGTGGCAGTAATCGGTCAGCCCGTTGATAATGGGAATAGAGCCGTACGTAGCCAAATCCTCCACTTCTTTTTGCGCGAAAGTACGAATCATGATACCGTCCAAATAACGGGAAAGCACGCGCGCAGTATCTTCTACGGGTTCGCCTCTGCCAATTTGCAAATCGCGCGCGCTTAAAAAGAGCGCACTACCGCCCAAGTCGTACATGCCTACCTCAAAAGATACGCGGGTACGGGTAGAAGACTTGGAAAAAATCATACCAAGCGTTTTTCCTTTCAAAAGGTGATGCTGTATACCGTTCTTCTTTTCAAATTTCAATTGGTCTGCAAGATTGAGAATTTCGTTAATCTCCTTCTTCGACAAATCCATCAATTTCAATAAATGCTTCATTTCTCTATAACTTCCTTCAAAATTTCTATCGCTTGTTGCAACTGCTTAAAGGGAATATTGAGCGCGGGGAGCAAACGTACTTTATGTTTCGCTTTAATTACGAGCACCCCTTTTTCCATGCACTCGTTTACGATTTGCGTAGCGTCTTTTTCCGTTTCCACGCCAATCATAAGCCCCATACCCGAAACGCTTTTCACGCCTCTTGCGTTTTTCAGTTGGCTAAAAATATACTCGCTCTTTTGGCGAACTTCTTCCAAGAATTTTTCATCGAGCCTTTCGATAATGCTAAGCGCCCCCGACGCACATACGGGATTCCCCCCAAACGTCGTGCCGTTAAGCCCAGGCGTAAACAAATCTTGCACTCTTTCCCCAAGCATCGTTGCGCCAATGGGCAAGCCACCGCCCAAGCCTTTCGCCGTCGTAATAACGTCGGGCGTGATACCGTATTGCATATACGCATACAGCGCCCCCGTCCTGCCGTTGCCCGTTTGCACTTCGTCAATCATGAGAAGCATATTCTCTTTCTCACAAAGCTTTGCAACCGCCTTAACGTACTCTTTATTGAGCGCCATAACCCCGCCTTCGCCTTGTACGAGCTCCATAAACACCCCGCAACACTTATGCGTTTTAACAAGCGTTTCCATTTCCGCAAAGTCATTGGGAGTAGCGTGTACAAAGCCGTCCGTCATGGGGGTAAAATGCTCGTGAAAGACGTCTTGTCCCGTAGCGGAAAGGGTGGTAATCGTACGCCCGTGAAAGCTGTTTTTCAAGGTGATTATTGTATAATATTCCTTTCCCTTGTTGTCCGCGCCGTACTTTCTTGCCGTCTTAATTGCGCACTCGTTCGCTTCCGCGCCCGAATTGGAGAAGAACACCTTTTTCATGCCCGTCTTTTCGCACAGCTTTTGTGCGAGCAACGCACACGGCTCGCTGTAATAAAGGTTCGAGGTGTGCTGAATTTTATCAAGCTGAGCAATCACCGCGTTTTTCCAAACCTCGTCGCCAATCCCAAACGAATTAACGGCGATGCCCGTGCCAAGGTCGATATATTCCTTGCCCTTTTCGTCTAATAAAATCGAGCCCTTCCCTCCCGTCAAACACACGTTAAAGCGCGCGTACGTGTTGGCTATATATTGTTTATCTATTTGTTTAATATCCATACTAATTTCCCAATAAACTACCTATCCACGATACCACACAAAAAAGCGATAGCGAAAGATAGAAAAATTCGTCAACGGAGGCGCTCCGTTTATATGTGGCTCCCCGACACGAACATCGTACCAATACCCTCGTCCGTCAACGTTTCAATGAGTATCGAGTGCGGAATACGTCCGTCGATAATGAACACTTTCTTTACGCCACGGCGAATAGCCTCAATACAGCAATTCACTTTGGGAATCATCCCTCCGCTGATTACACCGTCACGGATAAGTTTCAATACGTCCGAAACGTACACCTTGGGGATAAGGGTAGTCGGGTCGTCTTTATCACGGAGCAAGCCCACGATATCCGTCATAGAAATCAAGCTCTCTGCTCTAAGCTCCCCTGCAAGACGCGCCGCCACCGTATCCGCGTTGATATTATACACGTTGCCGTCCTTGTCGCAACCGATTGTGGAAACGACGGGGATATACCCCTTTTCCAAAACGTCCAAAACGGGTGCCACGTTGACGTCCGTTATCTCGCCGACGAAGCCCAATCTCTCGTCCGCTTTTTTGGCGTGAATCATGTGTCCGTCCATACCGCAAAGCCCAATCGCTTTTCCGCCTTTGTTTTGCAAAAGGTTGACGAGGTTTTTGTTCACCTTCCCCGCAAGCACCATTTGCACGATATCCACCGTTTCTTTGTCCGTCACACGGAGCCCGTCCACGAATTCCGATTTCTTCCCCACTTTGGTCAGCATTTCGGTAATTTCAGGACCACCGCCGTGCACGAGCACGACTTTTACACCGATAAGCGATAACAAGACGATATCGCCCATAACCGCTTCTTTTAATTCCTCGTTAATCATTGCGTTTCCGCCGTATTTTACCACTACGATTTTATCGGTATATTTTTGGATATAGGGCAAAGCTTGAATAAGAATATCTGCCCTTTCCTCTCTGGTTAATTTCATATTTATCTCCTTATAAAAGGTATAGTTATTTCATTTTTTCCACCAATTCTATCGACGACAACGCTACGTATAAGCGATACCGAAAGATAGAAAGACTTGGGAGCGGAGCCACTCCACTAAGAGAGCTTGGTGTTCGTATCTCCTTGACAACGTAAATCTATCTTCCGCGCGATACTGAAAGATAGAAAGACTTGGGAGCGGAGCCACTCCGCTTAGGTGCGGTAGTCACCGTTGATTTTCACGTAATCGTACGTCAAATCGCAACCCCAAGCAACGGCTTTTGCCTCGCCGTCGTTCAAGGACACGAGAATTTCAATTTCCGCTTCCAGCAAAATTTCCTTGGCAACCTCTTCCGAGAACGGCACGCCTGCGCCGTCCTTGCAAACGAGAATTTCCCCCTTTGCCGAACGGAACGAAACGTCCACTTTGTTCACGTCCACGTCCATACCGCTGTACCCGATTGCGCAAAGCACGCGTCCCCAGTTCGCATCCGAGCCGAACATTGCCGCTTTCACAAGCGAGGAACAAATCACCGATTTCGCCACGACCTTTGCCGTCGTTTCGTCTTTTGCTCCGTCCACTTTACATTCCAAAAGCTTCGTTGCCCCCTCGCCGTCGCCAGCGATTTTACGGCAAAGATATTGCGTGACGGACGCAAGCGCCTTCGTAAACGCCACGTAGTCCTCGTTCTCGCAAACGATTTCCGCATTACCCGCCAAACCGTTCGCCATTACCGACACCATGTCGTTCGTCGACGTGTCGCCGTCCACGCTTACCATATTAAACGAGTGTTTCACGTCCTCGCTAAGCGCCTTTTGAAGCATTGCAGGGGCGATATTGCAATCGGTCGTCACGAAAACGAGCATCGTTGCCATATTCGGGTGAATCATACCGCTACCCTTTGCGATACCGCCGATACGGCAAACCTTTCCGCCCACCGTAAATTCGAAAGCGATTTCTTTCACTTTCGTATCCGTCGTCATAATCCCTTCGCAAGCGAGCGTGCTGTTTTCACTACCCAGACCTTTTACGAGCGCGGGTATTCCGTTTGCAATGGGCGTAATATCAAGCGGTTGCCCGATAACCCCTGTCGAAGCGATAATGACGTCGCTTGCGGAAATACCCATTTCTTTTGCCAAAAGCTCGCACGTCTTTTCTGCGATTTCCACGCCGTTGGCGTTGCAGGTATTGGCGTTTCCGCTGTTGCAAATCATCGCTTTTGCCTTGCCGTTTTCAATATTCTTTTTCGTGACGGCAATGGGCGCGCCTTTCACGAGATTGGTGGTATACACCGCCGCCGCACTCGCTTCCACTTCGCTGTAAATGAGCGCCAAATCGCGCTTCGTTCTATTTTTACGGATACCACAATGTACCCCGTTTGCCGTAAATCCTTTTGCGGAACATACCCCGCCTTGTATTTCTTTCAACATCTCTTTTTTCCTTTTTATAATACCAAACCTTTATCTCTTTCCGCACCGATAGCGATATTCATACACTCGATTGCAGCTCCGCTTGCGCCTTTGCCCAAATTATCGTAGGAGGCAAGAAGCAATATTCTCTCCTCGTTGCCTGCCACGGCAATTTTCATGCCGTCCTTTTTTGCTTCGGCAAGCCCTGACAAAAGTCCGCCCTCGTCCACGTTTTCCACGTACTTCACAAACTCGCCCGTATATTTTTCTTTATAGAGCGCCTTAATCTCTTCCAGCCCACCCTTTTTCAATTGACTTGCAAAAATAGGCACGGTCACCGTCATACCGCTGTAAAAATCGGACACAATCGGGCAGAAAATCGGGGCGTTTTCCAATCCGCACACCGCTTTCATTTCCTTCAAATGCTTATGCTGTTGTCCCAAAGCGTATTGACGGGGCGCATCAAGCAAAGGATTTCTATTCTCGTCCTCGTATTCGGCAATCATCTTCTTTCCCCCGCCCGAATAGCCCGTAATCGAGTGGCAGGTCAAAAGTGCGTCCTTATCCAAAAATCCGTTTTCAATCAGCGGATATACGAGCGCGATAAAACCGCTTGCATGACACCCGGGCACGGCTATCCGTTTAGAGCTTGTAATCTTCTCCTCGTGCTTTTTCGAAAGCTCGGGAAAACCGTACGCCCAATCAGGGAGCGTTCTATGCGCCGTGGAAGCGTCGATAATCGTCACGTTTTCGTTCTCCACGAAGGACACCGCCTCTCTCGACGCGTCGTCGGGCAAACACAAAAACACCACGTCGGCGGAATTGATTGCCCTCTTTCTCGCCTCGGCGTCCTTTCTCACTTCGTCGGGGAGGGTGATAAGTTCGACGTCGTCCCTGCTCGTAATCCGTTCGAAAATACGAAGCCCCGTCGTCCCTGCACTCCCGTCAATAAATACTTTTTTCATTTCTACTCCTTCAAAGTTGCGTCTTTACCCAAGCGATTTGCGCACGCACGGACGTAGGCGAAGCTCCGCCCAAGCTATTGCGTTTTTCCACGCACGTTTCCAAGGAAATTTCCTTGTATAAATCTTCTTCAAACAATTCGCTGTGTTTTTTGTAATCAAGCAAGGGCAAATCGTCAAGTACGGTATTTTTTGCAATACACTCGGCAACCAATTGCCCTACGATTTTATACGCCGTTCTAAACGGCATACCCTTTTTCGCCAAATAATCGGCAAGGTCCGTCGCATTGATAAAGCCCTTTTGCGCCGAACGGTAGGTATTTTCTTTTAACACCTTCATCGTCGCAATCATCGGCGTAAACACTTCCAAGCACACCTTCACGGTATCAAGCGCGTCAAACACCGTTTCCTTATCCTCTTGCATATCCTTGTTGTAGGCAAGGGGCAAGCCTTTAAGAACGGTCAACATCGCCATCAAATCGCCGTACACTCTGCCCGTCTTCCCTCTTACGAGTTCCGCCATGTCGGGGTTCTTCTTTTGAGGCATTATCGACGAGCCCGTAGTATACGAATCGTCCAGCTCGATAAACTTAAATTCCCAGCTCGACCACAAAATCACTTCTTCGGAGAAACGGGACAAATGCGTCATAATCAGCGCGAACGCCGATAAGAACTCCACGCAAAAATCCCTATCCGAAACGCCGTCGATGCTGTTAAGCATTACGCCGTCAAAACCAAGCTTTTCCGCCGTGAACGCCCTGTCGGTAGGATACGTCGTCCCCGCGAGCGCACAAGAGCCAAGCGGAGAATAGTTCATATTTTTCACCGCGTTTTCCAAACGTTGAATATCGCGAAGAAACATCATCGCGTACGCCATGAGTTGATGCCCGAACGAAATGGGTTGCGCGCGTTGCAAATGCGTGTACGCAGGCGCGATAATATCCGCCGTTTCCTCCGCCTTGTCTATCACCGCTTTGATAAGCGCTTTCACAAGCTCTATCACGCTTTCCGCCTCGTCGCGAAGGTACAAACGGATATCCACGGCAACTTGGTCGTTTCTGCTTCTTGCCGTATGCAAACGTTTGCCCGCGTCCCCGATGCGTTTGGTGAGTTCCGCCTCGATAAACATATGGATATCTTCCGCGTCCGTATTAAACGAGAGTTTCCCCTCGTTGATATCTTGCAAAATCCCTTCCAAGCCGTCGATAATTTTATCCACTTCTTCCTGCGGTAAAATACCTTGCTTAGCAAGCATCGTAGCGTGCGCCATCGACCCCTTTATATCCTGCGCATACATTCTGCAATCGACGCGCAAAGAGGAATTGAAATCGTCCGCCTTTTTATCGAGCGCTTTTTGAAAGCGTCCCGCCCACATTTTTTCCATACTCATTTAACACAGTTTGCCCACCGCGCGTGCGGTAGGCAAATTTTCTCCGTTTTTTCTATGCGTAATCGGTAAATTACTTCTTATTCTTTTGGTTGACTTCCGCTTGCACCTTGATAGGCAAACCGAAGAGGTTGATAAAGCCGGTTGCGTCCGCTTGGTTATATACGTGGTCTTCGCCAAACGTTGCGATTTCTTCCGAATACAAGGAATAATCACTCCAAGCGCCAGCCTTGATAATGTTGCCCTTGTACAACTTCAAGCGCACTTTACCCGTGACGTTTTCTTGCGTCTTATCTACGAACGCGCTGAGCGCTTCACGAAGCGGGGTAAACCATTGTCCGTTGTAAACGAGCTCCGCAAAGCATACGGAAAGCTCTTGCTTTTTGTGCATCGTGTACTTATCGAGGCAGAGCGTTTCCAAATAGCTGTGCGCCGCATACAAGATATCGCCACCAGGGGTTTCGTATACGCCACGACACTTCATACCCACCAAACGGTTTTCTACGATATCCAAAAGCCCGATACCGTTTGCTCCACCCACTTTGTTGAGGGCAAGGATAATTTCTTTTGCACTCATCTTCTTTCCGTCGAGCGCAACGGGTCTGCCCTTTTCGAAATCGAGCGTGATATAGGTAGGCTTATCGGGCGCTTGCAAAGGCGACACGCCCATTTCCAAGAACCCTTCTTTTTCATACAACGGCTCGTTC
This sequence comes from Clostridiales bacterium, assembly GCA_015069525.1. Taxonomy (GTDB): domain Bacteria; phylum Bacillota; class Clostridia; order Christensenellales; family Borkfalkiaceae; genus Scatosoma. The sequence continues at coordinate 7,155 of SVIK01000016.1, forward strand.
CCTGCGTCTTCCAAATCCAAGCCCTCGTGGCTCAAATGCCAAAGGTTTTTATCCTTGGAATAGTTCGTTTCACGGTTAATCTTCAAAGGAACGTTGTGTGCTTCCGCATAATCGATTTCCTCTTCACGCGATTTAATCGACCACTCTCTCCAAGGAGCGATAATCGTCATATCGGGAGCAAACGCTTTAATCGTGAGCTCGAAACGTACTTGGTCGTTCCCCTTACCCGTACAGCCGTGGCAAATAGCGTCCGCGCCTTCTTTTTTCGCAATTTCAACAATTCTCTTTGCGATTACGGGACGAGCAAACGACGTACCGAGTAAATATTCTTCGTATTTTGCACCCGCCATCATCGTAGGAATAACGTAATCGTCTACGAATTCGTCCGTCAAATCTTCTACGTACAATTTCGACGCACCCGTTTTAAGCGCCTTTTCTTCCAAGCCGTCCAATTCGTCCGCTTGTCCCACGTTTCCGCTTACCGCAATAACTTCGCAGTTGTTGTAGTTTTCTTTAAGCCAAGGAATAATAATCGAGGTGTCCAAACCGCCCGAATAGGCAAGTACTACTTTTTTGATGTCTTTTTTATCCATTTTCTTTTTCTCCTTGAAAAGTTCGTTTTCTCTATTTTTTCGCAACCGCAATCCGCCGTTGCATATTTATACGTTTATTTTACCCTTTATGCACCTACTTGTCAACCGATTTTATGCATTTATTTTAATAAAATAATGAATATTTTATGAATATATTGCATAAATGTATAAAACTATGAATAAAGTGCTATTTTTGCATAAGCGCATACGTTTTTTCTGCGTAGCGTACCGTTTCCATGCCGTCTTTTGCGTAGGCGTCCGCGCCGATTGTATCCGCGTATTCTTTATTCAGCACCGCGCCACCGACGACGATTTTGCACCAAGGGGTTTTTTCTTTGAGTAGCTTCACCGTTTCTTCCATGGAAGGGAGCGTCGTGGTCATCAACGCAGACAAGCCCACCAAAGGCGCGTGATGCTTTTCCACTTCTTCCACGATTTTTTGCGGGGGCACGTCCCGTCCCAAATCAATGGTATCAAAGCCGTAATTTTCAAGCAAGGTTTTCACGATATTTTTGCCGATATCGTGGATATCGCCGTGCACCGTCGCGATGACGAATTTGCATTTCTTTTCTTGTTTTTCGCCCTTGCTTATAAGATGTAAACGGATTTTTTCAAACGCCGATTTCGCCGCCTCCGCACTCATCAAAAGCTGGGGCAAATACGCGCGTTTCTCCTCGTACGCTTTTCCCACGAAATCAAGCGCGGGCACGATATCTCCGTTGACGATATCGAGGGCGGATTTTTCTTCCAACGCCTGCATGCAAGCGTTTTGCGAAGCTTCCTTTCTCCCCTCTGCAATCGCGGTAAACAGCGCCGAGCCCTCTACCTTTTCCGTTTTCGTTTGCACGGGCGTAGCTACCGAGGTTATCGTAGGCAACACCTCGCTTGCAAAGCGAATATATTCCCCGCACCCCTCGTCCTTGCCTTGCAACGCGCAAAAGCTTTTGTACGTTTTTTGCATTTCCAAAGAGGCAGGATTGATAATCGCTCCCGAAAGTCCGTTTTGAAGAGCGCACGCAAAAAACGTTGCGTTAATCGTTTCCCTCGACGGCAACCCAAACGACACGTTGGATACCCCAAGCGTAGTATGCACGCCCAGCTTTTCCGTACAATAGCGGAGCGCGTTGAGCGTCGTTTGCCCCGCGTTTTTATCGGTTGCCACCGACGTCGTCAGCGTATCGATAAAGATATCCTTTTTCGCTATCCCGTATTTTTCCGCTTCGCGTATAATCTTTTGCGCAATCGCCACTCTACCTTCCCACGTATCGGGAATTCCGTTTTCGTCTAACGTAAGCGCCACTACCGCGCCTCCGTATTTTTTCACGAGCGGTAATACGCTTTCCATGCTTTCTTTCTTGCCGTTGACGGAATTGATAAGCGGTTTGCCGTTATACACTCTAAGGGCGCTTTCCAAGGCGGAAAGGGAAGACGTATCGATTTGTAAGGGCAAATCGACAACCGCTTGAATACTCTCCACGTATTCTTTCAGCGTTTCTTTTTCGTCGATACCAGGGAGCCCGACGTTGACGTCCAAAATATGCGCGCCGTTGTCCTTTTGCGCAATCGCTTCGTTTAAAGCGTAATCCTTATCCCCGTCCAAAAGCGCTTGCTTGAACTTCTTTTTGCCCGTGGGGTTAATTCTCTCCCCGATAATCAGCGGTTTATCAAATACGACCGCGTGCGTGTACGAGGACACCCAAGTAATTCCCTTGTCTACAATCGGTTGCAAGTGGACGTCTTTCGTCGCTTCCACTACCCTTTGAATATATTCGGGCGTCGTCCCGCAACATCCGCCAAGCGCACGCACACCCATTCGCGCGAACGCGCGCGCGTAAGAAGCGAATTCCTCCACCGAGCAATCGTACACCGTTTTCTCCCCTTCTACACGGGGCAACCCCGCGTTGGGTTTTACGATAACGGGCAACGAGGATACGGCAAGCAATCTTTCCACAATCGGCTTTACTTGCTTCGGCCCTAACGAGCAGTTCACCCCGATAGCGTCTACGCCCAAGCCTTCCAGCATCGCCACCATCGCTTCGGGCGAAGCCCCCGTCATCAGCTTTTCATCGCTTCCGTAGGCGCAGGACACAAGCACGGGCAAATCGCAGTTTTCTTTCACCGCAAGCACCCCTGCTTTCGTTTCATAGCTGTCGCCCATCGTTTCAATAAAGATACAATCCGCGCCGTACTTTGCGCCTAATCGCACCGTTTTAGCAAACGTTTCCACCGCCTTCTCAAAGGCAAAATCGCCGTACGGCTTCAACAATTTCCCAAGCGGACCGATATCGAGCGCCACCCATTGTTTATCTCTATCCGTCATCGCCTTGCGCACGTTCGCAATCGCGGAGGATATGATTTCTTCCAATTCCTCGTCGGAAAACTTTAACGAGTTCGCCCCGAACGTATTGGCGCAAACGATATTGCTCCCCGCGTTAAAATACGCGCGGTGAATCCGTACGAGCTCGTCCGCGTGCGTAAGATTCCAACGTTCGGGAAGCTCGCCAAGGGGCAAGCCCGCCTCTTGCAAAAGGGTACCCGTTCCGCCGTCCAAGTACACGGTATTTCGTTGTAAGTATTCTCTAACGTCCATACTATACCTTTTGTAGTGAAGTTTTGACTTTGTCAAAGTGAAGTTGCTTCGCAATGAAGTTTTGGTTTTACCAAAATGAAGTTGCTTCGTAGTGAAGTTTTGGCTTTGCCGAAGTGAAGTTGCAACCTTTGGTTGCAGTTATTGTATTTATTTATATTTGCCTTTACTTTTTGTCCGTTTACGGACAAAAAACTTCACTTTTCGTCTTGCGAAAAACTTCACTTGTCATTAGACAAACTTCTCTTTTACGCTTGGCGTAAAAACTTCACTTTTTGTATTGACAGTCTTTTTTATCGCAAGCCTTACAGCCGTACGCCGTAGCGCAAACCTTTTCCCCTATCGGGATAATCGCCGTCACCGATTTGCTCGGCGACATCAACAGCGAATCGTTCAACGTCAGTCCTATTGCCTTTTGCGGAGCCAACAACGCAAAGATATCCTTTTGTTTTTCCAAAGGGAAATCGCCGTAGCCCGCACTAAACCGCGCGCCCGCGTAATACCCTTTTTCCTTGCACGCTTTTTGTATCTCTTCGCAAAACGCGTCGCAAAGGCTTTCTATCCGTTCCGCCCCAATCGCTTGCAAGAACAGCGCTTTCGTCACGGAAACGTTTTCTTCTTTCAAAATCAGCCTGTCTATCTCCAAGCCCACCGTTCCCGCAAAAACAATCGCGTACTTTGCCCCGCGCAACCTTTGCGCAATAAGCGTTCCGCAATTCTTCCACTTTTTTTCAAGCGTTTCCGCTTCCACCGCCACGAAACAAACGCGATAGGAAAACGCGTTTTTGCTCTCTTGTATGCACTCGCTTAACACCGCTTGTATTTGCGGAGAAATCTCCCCAAGGTACCCTGCATAGCGCAAAATCTCCCTTTCGTCAAACGGAGCAGGCGGGTACGTTTTTACGAAAACCTTATTCAGCATTTTTCCCCAATATGTCCGAAAGATTTTTTTGAATTTTCTCCGCCACGTCCGGCTTATTCATCGAATACACGTGCACGTTGTAAATGCCGTTGGCGTACAAATCGATAATTTGGTCGGTAGCGTACGCAATCCCCGCTTGCTTCATCGCCGAAGGGTCACCCCCGAATTTATCGACGAGCGATTTAAAGCGTTGAGGCATAAACGAACCGGAAAGCTTTATTGCCCTTTCCACCTGCTTTGCATTGGTAATGGGCATAATCCCTGCAATCACGGGTACGGTAATCCCCGCTTGGCGGATTTTATATAAGAAATTATACAAAAGATTATTATCGAAAAACATCTGCGTCGTAAGGAAATCGCACCCTGCGTCCACTTTCTCTTTCAAATACGCAATATCCTCTTTTTGCGTAGCGCTTTCAGGGTGTACCTCGGGATAACACGCGCCCCCAATACAAAAATCCCCACCGCTCTTTTTGATTTCTGCAATCAAATCAATCGCATGGCGGTAATCCCATTGCGAACGGTCTTCCCCAAGCTTTTCTTGCGGAATATCTCCACGGAGCGCCATAATGTTTTGCACGCCCGCCTCTTTGATATCTTCAATCCTTTCCCGCACCGTCTCCTTCGTCGAGGACACGCACGTCAAGTGCGCCAAGGAGGGCACGCCGAATTCCGCCTTGATATTTTTTGCAATTTCCAAGGTATACTTACTCGTTCCACCACCCGCGCCGTAGGTCACGCTCATAAACGCAGGCTTCAACCTTGCAATCTCCTCCGTCGCCGTCTTTACGCTGTCGTAATTATCGTCCGTCTTCGGGGGGAACACCTCAAAGGAAAGCGAATATTTATTCTGCTTAAAAAGTTCGGTAAGTTTCATGATTTTCCCCTACTGTGAAAAAAGAATTATTATAATAAAATTATAATACTCTTTCATTATACTACTCTTTCCGCCTTTTTTCAAGGATTTTAACGCCGTTATTCTTTCTTTTTTACCCACTTGACAAAAAAATAGCAAGGAATTATAATATTGACTATGGAAAAACAAACGATTACCCCCGTTGCGCATATCCGCAACGACTTCAAAGAAAAATTCGGCATACCCCGCCAAAGTGGCAGAGCCCCCTCTCTACTTTCCCGTATCGTCTTTAAAAAGGCGTACCAAAACGAGGACGCCTTGCGAGGAATAGAGGGGTTTTCCCACCTTTGGCTCTTATTCTCTTTTTCCCAAACTCCTGAAAAAGAGTTCTCCCCCACCGTCCGTCCACCTAGGCTTGGAGGCAACGAACGGGTAGGCGTTTTTGCCAGCCGTTCCCCCTTCCGCCCCAACAAAATCGGGCTTTCTTGCGTGAAACTTATCCGCGTAGAAAAGACGGAAAAGGAGGGATGCGTTTTAATCGTATCAGGGGCAGATTTATTGGACGGCACGCCCATTTTCGATATCAAACCGTATCTACCTTTCACCGATTGCATTGAAAACGCCGTCGGCGGATACGCCTCCTTGCACGAAAACGATAAATTGCAAGTGTGTTTCCCCGCCCCGCTTTTGGAGCAAATCTCCCGCGAAAAACAAGACGGCCTTATCGAGTGCCTCGCCGACGACCCCCGTCCCTCCTATCAAGAAGAGGGCAGAACGTACGGCATGCGGTACGGCGATTGGGAAATTAAATTCACCGTCAACAAACGAACGTTAACCGTTTTACAAATAGAAAATCAAAACGCTTGACAAAAACTTCACTAAATTCTATACTAAATACTATGAAGCGCTATCGAAAACTTAAATTAACAATATGGCAATATCTTTCATTGGGATATTTGCTCGTCATCCTTATCGGCACGCTTTTCTTGTGCTTACCCTTTTCTACGAAAGCAGGCGAAGACACAAGCTTTATAAACGCGCTATTTACCGCCACTTCCGCAACGTGTGTGACCGGACTCGTCCCCTACGATACAAATACGCATTGGACAATATTTGGGCAAACCGTAATTCTGCTCCTTATTCAAATCGGTGGATTAGGATTTATGACTTTCGTCACACTCGTTCTCCGCCTCATCCGCAAGCGTATAGGCATGCAACAAAAGAAAGTCCTTATGATTTCAGCCGGCGAAGAGCGCCCTAACGAATTAAAAAGATTGTTTAAGCGACTGCTTCTTGGCACTTTTATTTTCGAAGCCCTCGGCGCGACGCTTCTATCCATTCGTTTCATTAAGGATTTTGGAACGGGGAAGGGCATTTATTATTCGGTTTTCCACGCCGTATCCGCATTTTGTAATGCTGGCTTCGATTTGATGGGCGGAGCTTTTGGAAGCGAAACTTTCGTTTCCCTTACGCATTACGCATTAGACCCACTCGTTTCGTTAACGATTGCCTTTTTAATTATTATCGGTGGATTAGGTTTTTGCGTATGGGACGACGTTATATCCTCTAAGGGCAAATGGAAACGTTATAATCTACACACAAAAATCGTTTTGTTTTGCACGGCGATTTTACTGCTCGTTTCCACAATCCTGTTCCTTTTCTTTGAAAGAAATAATGCAGATTATACGTCCTACACCTTCGGCGAACGCATTCTCGTTTCTTTTTTCAATGCAACCACTCCAAGAACTGCGGGCTTTAATACGGTAGATTTAACGCACCTTTCCGATGGTAGTTATCTACTTTCCCTCATGCTAATGTTTATCGGTGGCAGTCCCGCCTCCACAGCGGGGGGAGTAAAAGTCACCACGTTTTTCGTTATTATCGTAGGCATGATTGCCGTATTTAGGAATAAACGAGATATCGAAATCGGCAGGCGTCGTATTCACGGAAATTTACTTCGACAATCTATGGCGATATTCGTTTCCTGTCTATTCATCGTTTTAACCGCAACGCTTATTATTTGCTGTATAGAAGAAAACAACGCACTAGCCACTTTCCAAGCCGTCCTTTTTGAGACGGTATCCGCAATGGGGACCGTCGGCTTGTCTTTATCCCTCACCCCCACCCTGTCCGCCGTTTCAAAAATTATCATTATCTTATTGATGTACGCCGGACGCGTAGGCATATTAACAATTGCACTTACTTTTAGCGAAAAAAAGGATTCCGCAGAAATTAAAAAACCTATTGAAAACATATTCGTTGGATAAAAAGGAGAATTTATGAAATCAATATTACTTATCGGCATGGGAAAATTCGGACAAACGCTCGGTGAAAAGCTGTTAAATATCGGCGACGAAGTAATGATTGTGGATAAAAACGAAGAAAAAATCAACCGTCTTGCTTCTAAATACACCGAAGCGGTTATTGCAAATTGCATGAATGAAGAGAACTTAAAAAAATTGGATATCCCCTCTTTCGACGTTTGCGTCGTCGCTATCGGCGAAGACTTTCAATCCTCTTTGGAAATTACGTCCCTTTTAAAAGACCTCGGCGCGAAATGGGTTGTATCCAAAGCGACCACGGAAATCCAACGCAAATTCCTGTTAAAAAACGGCGCAGACGAAGTCGTCTATCCCGACAGAGATTTAGCGGAAAAACTTGCCGTGACGCTCAATTCCACAAAATTCTTTGATTATATCGAGCTCAACGACGAATACTCCATTTGCGAGATTGCCGTACCGACGCATTGGGCAGGGAAAACGATAGTTGACGTTAATCCAAGAAAAAAATACGGCATGAATATTCTCACAATCAAGAAAGGCGATATCGTCGTAGCAAATATGGACGCCAATTACGTTTTTGAATCAGGCGACCATATGCTCGTTTTTGGAAACACGGAAAAAATCTTAAAATTTACAAACAAATAATTTTAAAAAATCGTAGCCGTTCGGTCAATCCGAACGGCTACTTTTTTGTTTATTCATCCGTTATCTGTGTTTTCCCTTATGGAATACGGCAAGCGTCCCCGCGCCCGAATGCGCCCCGATTACCGCACCAACGTAGTGCACCATAATTTTCACGTTAGGTAGTCTTTGTAAAATCAACTCTTTCACGTATTCCACGTCCTCTATACAATCGCCGTGGCTAATAAATACGGGGTCGTTTTCGTCCATATCTTGCAGGGCGAACATATTCTCCACTAAGGCGTTTAACGATTTTTTCCGCCCCAACGTCTTACCCACCGCCGTCAGCCTGCCCTCGTTATCCACGTGCATAATCGGCTTAATTTTCAAAATCGTCCCGACGATGGCAGTCGTGCCCGATACCCGTCCGCCACGTTTTAAATGGAATAAATTATCCACCGTAAAATGGTGACAAATATGCAATTTCAAACCCTCGGCATATTCCGCCGTTTCTTTGGCACTTGCTCCGCTTCCCGCAAATTTCACTACGTAATCGAGAAGCAACCCCTCGCCCATCGACGCACATAACGAATCCACTACGCATATCTCCCTTTCAGGATATTTTTTCGCGAGTTCTCTCCCCGCCACCGTAAATCCGCCAGCCGTCCCCGAAAGCGCACCTGAAAAGGCTATAACGAGCACGTCCCTACCCTTTTTCAAGCTTTCTTCCATATACCCTTTCGCCGTTTCCGCCGTGATTTGGTAGGTAGTAGGCATTGCGCCCGCGCGCAATTTTTCATAGAAAGTAGCCTCGTCGATATGCGCTCCGTCCTCCCCGCCGTAGTTGACGTTGTCCATGGTAAAACCAAGCTTAATACGCACGATTTTATTTTCCTTCAAATATTCCTCGGGCATATCGCAACCCGAATCGGTAAACAAATCAAATTTTCTTTCCATACTTTTTCTCCTTTGGTATTTTTATTGATTATGCGAAGGGCAAATCCGTCATTTCAAAACGTTGAATTTCTTTACCCGTTCCGCCTCAAACGACAACGCTACCACGTACGTGCCGTTTCGATTGCTAATCTCCATACGGGGAAGCCCCGTCAAATCGAAATATTCGTTAAATTTCTCGGCAAAATCCTGTAAAACGAGCGCCTTACACGCGTCGCTCATCACCGACTTATCCGCGCAAATCACGTCGTTTACTCTACGAAACTGTTCTTCCTTTTTTTCTTTTCGCCACATACCTACCCCTTACAAACTCCTTTTTAAAAGTCTTCTCAATCCCCCGAAAACGCCCGCATATTTGCTGGACGCGTCGTACAATTTTCGTTTTCCCGTCAATAGATTATTTCCCAAAATTTTAAACGGCACGGATAGCGAAAGCCCTTCCCCTTCGCTTAACGAATATTCTTCGGGCAGTACCCCCACGACGGGCGTTTTCAATAGCGAAGATATCTCTTGCGGAGAAAGACACCCTCCCCCGAACAATACGTCCCCCTTTACGCGGTTGACGACGAGGGAAATGGTAGAAAAATCGTAGCTTTTAAGAAGCGTTATCACTTTATCCGCATCGCGAAGTGCCGATACGTGTGGAGAAGTGACGACAAGTGCCTCGTTTGCCGAAGCAACCGCCCTATGAAACCCGTCGTCAATCCCTGCGGGGCAATCGATAATGATAAAATCAAACTTGGGCGCAAGCGTATCCAAAACCAACTTAAACGCCTGCGAAGAAACGTAGCGTTCTGGCGCGGAATGACTGCTGGAAAGTATGTATAAATTGGGAAAATCGGGATGCTGTACCAGCGCTTGCACCGCCCTACATCTGCCCTCAATAACGTCCACGATATCGTAGGTAATTTTATTTTCCACGCCCGCAACCACGTCGATATTGTTCAACCCCAAATCTGCGTCGCAAAGCACGACGCGCTCCCCCTTTTTCGCAAGATACGCGGAAAGCATCGTAGCAACGGTGGTTTTCCCCACGCCCCCTTTCCCGCTTGTGACGACGATTTTTCTTGCCATAAACATACGCTCCTTTTCCGTAAAAATTCAGCATAGACAAGAATATCATAAAGGAAGCCGATTATTTTGTCGATTTTTGTGTCTTTTTTAGAGCTTTTGCCATAGTCGTATACACCTAAAACCGCACGCACCGTTTTGCCCTTTTCCACATTTTACCACAAAAAAACGGGTTTATATCCAATTTCTCGTCTACAAACCCGCTTTTCAATTCTACCAGAAAAAACAACCACTCTACCCACAGTAGAGTGGCGGTTTTGTCCAGTTTACCCCACAAACGTAGCAGTTTATCCAATAAAAATCTGCTTTTTATGCAAGCAAACATAAAAACGGCTTGAACAAAATCGTCCAAGCCGTTTCACTTTTTACTATGTACTTATCTATTGCGTTTGCAAAGCTCTGCACACACCTCGGAAATATCCACGTCGCGCGCGCTCAAAAGCACCATAACGTGATAGAGCAAATCCGCCGCCTCGGCAACAACCCCTTCCTTTTCAGGGTTCTTGCTCGCAATAACGAATTCCACCGCTTCTTCCCCTACCTTCTTACCGATTCTATCCACGCCTTTTGCGAAAAGATAGCTGGTATATCCGCCGTCTTCGGGGTTTTCCTTATATTCTCTTACGATGCGTTGCAAGCGCCCGAACATTTCGCTACCGATATCTTTATAATCGCCCTTAACCTGTTCATTAAAGCACGAGAATTTCCCATCGGCAGAAGTATTGCCGTTCGGTTTCACTTTAATCAACAGCGTCTTACCGCCGTCAGCCACAAACGCCGTCATCACCTTTTGCGTATTGCCTTCCACCGCGCCAAACGTATCCGCCACGCCCTTTTCTTTATCGTAATAATGCGCATAGCCCGACGCAATCGTTTGCTTCGCCGCCTCTTCGTTCATATAAGCGAGCATAAGCACTTCGCCACTCTCGTAATCTTGTACGATTACGGGGAGCAAGCCGTTTTCGTCAAAGCAAAGCGTTTCTACGTTCCATTTATTCATCAACGCCATATCATACCCTCCAAAGCGTTCTTCATCTTATATTATACAATAAATATTTCTATCCGTCAATACCCGAAATCGATATTTTTTTCCAAAATAGCGCATTTTTCGCCATTTTTTTGTTAAAATTAGTTCAAAACTACGTCTTTTAAGCTGTCGTACTTTCGCAACGCCACCCTTTTAAGCTCGTCGCTGTCCAACCGCATCTCAAACGTATCGTCGGAAAGCTTTTTCGCCGCGAACACCACTTGCGTAGGGTATTGCAAGTTCTTAATATCGCCAAGCATCTTGCCCGATTGCCTTGTCCCAAAAAAGTCCCCGCCTCCGCGCATTTCCAAATCCTTTTCCGCAATCTTAAACCCGTCGGAATTGTTTTTAAGCGTCAACAACCTTTCCCTTGCCGTATCGCTTTCCGCACCCATAAGCAGGAAGCAATAGCT
>SVIK01000017.1 GCA_015069525.1 Clostridiales bacterium
GCTCGCCTACCCTCGCACTTGTTTTTTTCTTTTTCCCTTCTCGCTCGTCGCGTGAACCCACACTAATTTGTGCGTCCTTTACGCCCTTCGTCCGCGCCACGCAAAAGCGCACCCCAAAGGGGGGACGAAGATATTTTGGCTTCGCCAAAGCTTCCTCGCTCGCCTACCCTCGCACTTGTTTTTTTCTTTTTCCCTTCTCGCTCGTCGCGTGAACCCACACTAATTTGTGCGTCCTTTACGCCCTTCGTCCGCACCACGCAAAAAGCGCACCCAAAGGGTGCGCCTGCGTGGTGCGGACGAAGGGATTTGAACCCACACGGTGTTAACCACAGGAACCTGAAACCTGCGCGTCTGCCAATTTCGCCACGTCCGCTTGCTTTAAGGAAATTACTAAATTTCCGCAATTTCCTCTTTTTCAATTTTTCCGCCTTTCGCCGTGAGCCTCCACGCTTTCCCTCCGCTTGATATACTCCCGACGATTTCGCCGTTTTCTATCACGAGGGCGCTGTTGTCCTCTATCCCAAAAGCACTTTCGTAATTATAACATACTATTTTATCGAAGTCAAGCATTCTCGTATTATAATGGGGAGAAATTACTCCGTTTTTCCAACCTAACCCCTTAAACATAGCGTACTTTTCGTCCGTCTCTCCGTTGACAAGGGCAGAATCGGTATAAATATCCGTAAACCAACAAATTGCCCCCGCTGAGAGTCCTGCAAGGATAACGCCACGCTCGTACGCCTCTTTAATCAGAGTTATTAAGCCTGATTTCTCCCATTCTCGCATCATAAACACGGTGTCGCCACCGCCTACGTATATGACGTCCGCCTTGTCAAATTTCGCCTTTAAACGCTCTAAATCGGGTTCTTTAAACACCGTCAAGGCAACGTCCGTCTTAATATCGAAAACGCCCGTATAAACCTTGTGAAAGGTGTTGTAATAGGGCATAAAATCGTGGCTTGCCGTCGGGATAAAGAGCGCATTTGCCCGTCTTTCCCCCGCACGCGCTTTCGCAAGCCCTGCTATATATTCGTCAATTTTCAGCGTGGTTCTTTCTCGCAATTCTCCCCCGCCAATGGCTATTATCCGTTGCATATACCCCTACCCGTGCGCGTTAAACCGCTTATTTGCAGTACTTTTCTTCCAGAGCCTTGATTTTTGCGACTCTTCTTTCGTGGCGTTCTCCGCCCTCGAATTCCGTATTCAAGAAGGTATAAACGAGTTCTTGCATCATACCCTCGCCAATCACCTTTTCGCCAAACGCAAGCATGTTTGCGTCGTTATGAAGACGGGTGTATTTTGCACAATACAAATCGTGACAATGCGCACAGCGCACCCCCGGCACTTTGTTAGCAACGATGGAAACGCCAATACCAGAGGAGCATACTACGATACCTCTTTCACATTCTCCGTTTGCCACCGCTTCCGCTGCTTTTTGGGCAAAATCGGTGTAATCGCAGGAATCAAACGTATACGTGCCGAAATCTACCGTTTCGTGTCCAAGCTTTTCTACGTACGCTTTCATTGCGTTTTTTAAATTCAAGCCACCATGGTCGCATGCAATTGCTATTTTCATTGTGTTTTCTCCTTTTTTGGGGTTGTTTTTTTACTTTTTGTGGTTGTTTTTGTTGTTTTTGTAGCCGTTTTTGGCTTTTCTTTTAATTTTTCTTGTATTTTTTGGGGCAATAATTTTTCAATCAACGCGGACATACCCCCTGCAATCAACTCGTATACGTAGCGATAACACTCTTTATCCCGCCCGTACGGGTCCATAACTTGATACCCAGCAAGTTCGGAAAAAGAATACACGTTATTCTCAATTTCCTCCTCGCCTTCCGCGCGTAAAACCTGCCAACGCATCTCCATCAGCATATCCCTTTGAACATCAGTCATACAAACGATTGCAAGCGATTGTTTGAGTATTTTTTCGTCGATTGGTTTTGCTTTAAACGAAACCACGTCAAACCCTTTATCCATAAGGATTTCCGCCGATTTTTCGTTTATTTTATCTCCCTTTTTTGCATTTGTGCCCGCCGAGCATACTTTCAGCTTAACAAGCCCCAATTCCTCTGCTTTTTTGCGGAAAATATATTCCGCCATTGGGGAACGGCAGGTGTTGCCCGTGCATACGAACACGATAAGTTTTTTCAGCGTTTTTCTTTTCGCCATATACCTGCCCCCCTTTTTTCTTACTTTTTATATTTTTTCGTGCGGGATATCTTCCGAAGCACAAGCCTTTTGCAAACGGTTCAATACCCCTACCATAATACCGCTTTTTTCCGTCGGTTCAACGACGATTAGCACCTTACAAACGGTTTCCGCCTCGCGAAGCAAGCCGTACAAGCGCATTGCCATTTCTGCCTGATTTTTCCCGAGGTTTAGGCACTTAGCGCCCGCTTTTTCAAAAACGGAAATCCACTTTTCTTCGCACAGAACCGCTACGCCTTGATTTTCCTGCGATTCCGCATGATATCGCAAAATTGCGTTTTCCACGTTTTCAGCCGAAAAAAGCAACGTTTTACAGCGGGGCGAATAATGCTTATACATCATGCCGGGGCTTTTCGCCTTTTCCCCTTTTTTCAAATCGGGCAAATGCTCCCCACAACGCCCAACCACCTTTTCTATCATCTCTTTGGTGATTAACCCCGGACGCAAAATGACGGGATATTCCCCCGTGCAATCGCATACCGTACTCTCGATACCGCCCTCGCAATTTCCGCCGTCTAAGATAAGCGGAATTTTTCCCTCGAAATCGTCAAAAACGTGTTTTGCCGAAGTGGGACTGACGTGGCGGGAAAGATTGGCGCTGGGCGCGACGATAGGAATACCCACCGCCCTTAAAAATGCCTGCGCCCCCTCGTGCGAGGGTACACGCACCGCGAGCGTATCAAGCCCACAAGAAACGAAGGGACTTACCTTCCCTTTCGACGGATATACGAGCGTTAAAGGACCTGGCAAAAACGCCTTGCGCAATTTTTCTGCGTACGGTGGAATATAATCGACAATTTTCAACAAATCGTAATCGGTATGTACGTGTGCAATCAACGGATTGTCGTTGGGTCTTCCCTTTACCTCGAATATCCTTTTCACGGCGTCGTCGTCAAATGCGTTGCCCCCTAAACCGTATACCGTTTCGGTGGGAATCGCTACGACACCGCCGTTTACTATAATGTTTTTCGCTTCGTCCAAACTATTGGACGTAATCGCTTTTATCTTGGTTTCCATAGCTTAGTAGGGCAGTTCGTCGTCTTCCATGCTCTTCAAATCACCCTTGCGCATAGGCGGTTCGGGCGGGATATAATCGTCGTCGGGTGCGACGTATTCTTGGTCTTCTTCCTCGTATTCAATCGGCTCGTGCGAGTACGTAGGCGGTTCCTCTTCCTTGTTCTGTTCGTCCACGTCCACGAATTTCGTGCATTCGCCAATGAATTTAAGCGATACTCTGCCTTGTGCACCGCTTCTGTGCTTGGCAATAATGAGCTCCGCAGCGCCACGCACTACTTTGCCCGTTTCGATTTCCTCGCTCGTTGCCGTTGCCTCGGGACGGTTGATGAACATTACGATATCGGCGTCTTGCTCGATTGCGCCCGATTCACGAAGGTCGGAAAGGGTAGGTTCTTTCGATTGGATACGGCGAAGCTGGGAAAGCGCGATAACGGGTACGCTTAATTCCTTTGCCATAATCTTCAAATCACGGGTGATGGAAGCGACTTCTTGTTGTCTGTTTTCCGCACCTGCCGTTTTCGAATCCCCACTAGACATAAGCTGGATATAGTCTATCATAACCAAATCCAAACTGCCCGTCGTCGATTTCAAACGACGACATTTGGAGATGATTTCCCCCGGCGTGACACGGGAAGAATCGTCTATATAAATATTGCTCTTTTTAAGCTTGTCCGCCGCTACCATGAGCTTTTTCCATTCTTTCGCCGTCAATTTCCCTGAAAGCGCGTTTGCCATGCTCACGTTTGCATACGAGCAAATGAGCCTTTGTACGATTTCACGTCTTGGCATTTCGAGCGAGAATACCGCACACGTTTTATTGGCGCGCAAAGAAGCGTTTTCTACAAGGTTCATCGCGAGCGACGTTTTACCCATACCAGGACGAGCGGCAAGGACGATAAGCGCGCCTGCCTGCAAGCCGTTCGTCATTCTATCCAAATGCTTAAAGCCCGTAGGCACGCCTTTAAAGGAATCGGGATTCGTTTGCAACATTTCGAATTTATGCAAAACTTCGCCGATAATGTCCTCTTCCTCCATGCCCAAAAGCGCGGAACGTTCCGTTTCGCGAGAAATGTCGTATACCGCCTTTTCTGCAAACGCAAGCGATTTCTTTTCGTCCGTCGAGCTTGTAGACGTTTCGATAATCTTGCGCGCCGCGCGGATAAGCTTTCTGTTTAAGCTATCCCGCGTGACGATATCGTAATACGATTTATAGTTGGCTGCGCTGGGCGTGATTTGAGAAAGCTCGGTAAGGTACATAATCCCACCCGCTTTTTCTAAATTCCCCTCGCTATCCAAATAATCGGAAACGGTGACGAGGTCTACCGGTTTTCTGCCCTCGAATACTTTGCGCATAGCGCGTATAATAAATTTATGCGATTCCTGATAAAAATCTTCTTCGCTGAGCTTTTCAATAAGTTCTGCAACGATGTCGTTATCCATGAGGAAACAGCCCAAAAGCGCCATTTCCGCATCGCGATTATAAGGCATTGTGTTGACGTTGTTTGCCATAGTTTTTTCTTCCTTGTATGTGTTTATATGTGTTAATCTTCCAATAAGCTTTTAAATTCTTCCAACGTATCCTTAAATTCTTGCATAGCCACCTTGAAAGGTTGCTCCTTTTCCAAATCTACCCCCGCTTTTTTCAAGATAGAAACGGGGTCACTACACCCACCCGAAGATAAGAATTCGAAATAGTCCTTTACGGCACTTTCCCCTTCCGTCAAAATACGTTTCACAATGGAAATGGCGGAGATGATACCCGTTGCGTATTTATACACGTAAAACGCGTTATAAAAATGAGGAATTCTTGCCCATTCGTAGGCGATTCTTTCGTCGTGACAAAGGCTTTCGCCGTAATATTGTTTATTCAAAGCATAATACAGCTCGCTTAAACTTTCCTTGGTGAGCGCCTCGCCGTTTTCCACCTTTTCGTGCGCTTTTTGCTCGAATTCCGCAAACTGCGTTTGTCTAAAAAGAGTGGCGCGAATTGTGTCCATATAATAGTTGAGCAAGTATTTTTTAAGGTTTTTGTCCTGACTCTCTTTATACAGATATTTCAAGAGCAAGACTTCGTTAACCGTGCTGGCGATTTCCGCCAAGAAAATGGTGTAGCTTGCCTTTGCCTGCGGTTGGGCGTGCGTGGATTTATACGTGTGCAACGCGTGCCCCATTTCGTGGGCTATCGTGAAGATATCGTTCGTCGTCGGTTGGTAGTTCAAAAGGACGTACGGGTGCGGAGAATTATAGGCACCTGCGCTGTACGCGCCGTTGCGCTTACCCTCGTTTTCGTATACGTCTATCCAACGCTCCGCCTTTGCCTTTTCCAAGAGCGACTGATATTCTTTCCCGAGTGCGCCCAAACCTTTTACCACCAAAGCGTACGCTTCGTCAAAGGGCAAGGACATGTCCGCGTCTTCTACGAGCGGAACGTACAAATCGTACACGTGTTGTTCTTGCTTTAATACCTTTTTTCGAACGGAGATATATTCGTGCATCGTGGGCAACGCGTCGTGCGTTGCCTTGATTAAGTTTTCGTAAACAATCGGTTTTACGTCCTCTTCGTCAAGCGCCATTTCCAAACAGCTGTTATAATTTCTTACCGTTTTATACAACACGTTCTTTTTGACGTTGCCGTAATACGTTTGCGTAATTGCGTCAATCAGCTTGATATACGAATCGTAATACTTTTCAAACCATTCCTTTCTTTCTTCCCTATCGCCCGTGTGCAATACGACGCCGTATAAACCGTGACTCATTTGCACTTCTTCCCCTTTAAAGGTTGCCTTGGGAAGATTGAGGTTGGCGTTATCGAGCATCATAAACACGTCTTGGAAACCGCCGAAAACGTCGCTTCCGAGCGCGAGCAGTTTTTCTTCCTTTTCGCTTAATACGTGCGCTTTGCTTTCTACCAATTTTTTAAGCTTATAGTCGTGCTCGCTAAAATCGGGGTCGGCAATAAACGATTGCAACGTCCCTTCGTCGAGCGCGGTGAGTTGCGGGTCGATAAAGGCGAACTGGGAAAAGACTTTGGAAAAAAGGGACGTGATACGGGCGAGCGCCGACGTCGTGAACGAATCGCGAACGTCCTCGTCGTGGCGAAGGTGCGCGTAAATATACAGCTTTTCCATACGTCCCGCTACCTCGTAATTGAGCGACAAGCATTTTAAAAGCGTTGCCTTATCCCCAAGCTTATTTTCAAATACCGACGTGTCGATTGCGCCGTATTCCTTTTCTACCGCTTGGAATTCCTTTTCCCACGCTTCGTCGCTTGCAAACAAGTCCGATACTTTCCATTGATATTTTTCTGCTATTTCCTTTCTTTCCATACTACTCTCTCTTAATTTTTAAAACTATGAATAGGCGCAGGAATATTGCCCCCGCGATTGATGAGTTTTGACGAATCGCAATTATGCACGGGAAGCACGGGCGCTCTGCCAAGCAAACCGCCGAAGCTGACTTCGTCGCCCACTTTTTTGCCTACCGCAGGGATAATACGTACCGCCGTCGTCTTATTGTTTATCATACCGATTGCCGCTTCGTCCGCAATCATTGCCGAAATCGTCGTGGCGGGCGTGTCGCCAGGAATAGCTATCATATCCAACCCTACGCTACATACGCACGTCATCGCTTCCAATTTGTCAAGCGTGATTGCTCCCTTTTCCGCAGAACGAATCATGCCGATATCTTCCGAAACGGGGATAAACGCGCCCGAAAGCCCGCCCACGCGGGAACTTGCCATAACGCCACCCTTTTTCACGGCGTCGTTCAAAAGTGCAAGCGCTACCGTCGTGCCGTGGCCACCGACCGTTTCTATACCCATTTCTTCCAAGATTTGCGCAACCGAATCGCCTATTGCAGGCGTGGGCGCAAGGGACAAGTCTACAATGCCGAATTGCGCGTTTAAGCGTTTTGCCGCTTCTTTGGCAACGAGTTGCCCTGCCCGCGTAATCTTAAACGCCGTGCGTTTGATAAGCTCCGCTACCTCCGTTAAATCCGCATTGGGGATTTGTTCGAGGGCGTGTTTGACTACGCCAGGGCCGGATACGCCAACGTTTATTACCGTGTCCGCTTCGCCTACGCCGTGGAACGCACCCGCCATGAACGGATTGTCCTCCACCGCGTTGCAAAAGGCTACGAGCTTCGCCGAGGCGATACCGTCTTTATCTTTCGTGAGCTGGGCGCATTCCTTGAATATTTCACCCAGCATTTTTACCGCTTCCATATTGATGCCCGTTTTGCTAGAACCTACGTTGACGGACGCACAAAGGCGCTCCGTCGAGGCAAGCACTTCGGGAATAGTGCGAAGGAAAACACGCTCGTAATCCGCAGTCGATTTATGCACGAGCGCGGAATATCCGCCTAAAAAGTCTATGCCGAGCGTTTTCGCCGCGTTATCGAGCGCTTTGCCGATTAACGGGGATTTTTCAGGGAAAGACGCCGTGATTAAGCTGACGGGGGTGACGGATACGCGTTTGTTTACGATGGGAATTCCGTATTCGCCCGATAAATCCGAAGCCGTTTTTACGATGTTTTCCGCTTTTTTACAAACAAGGTCGTACACCTTTGTCGCCGTTTCTTCCGCGCTGTCGCGGATACAGGGAAGCAAGGATATCCCCATCGTAATCGTGCGGATATCTAAATGCTCCTTTTGCACCATTGCTATCGTTTCTAATACGTCGTTATTACTGAACATTTTCCTTCCTCCAACGCATTATACGTTGTGCATGGCGTTGAATATATCTTCGTGCTGTAAGTATATTGTCATGCCGATTTGTTTGCCCATTTCCGTGCATTCCTCTGCGAGTTTTGCAAGCTCGCACTTCGCATTGGAAACGTCTACTATCATAATCATGGCAAAGTATTCGCCTAATATCGTTTGCGAAATATCTTCGATGTTCGCGCCTTTCTCCCAAAGAAAATTGCTTACCTTTGCAATAATACCCGTTCTGTCCTTTCCCGTCACCGTGACAACTGCTCTCATACTTCTTCTCCTTCTTGCGGTTCTTCCGCAACCGTTTCTTCTGGTTCTACTTCGGCGGTTTCTTCCATCGATTCTTCCGCGTCCTCATCTTCGTCTTCTTCGTATTCGCTAAATTCGTATGCGTGCTTTTCTATGATTTCGTATTGGATTAGAAAATTGCTTTGCGAAATATAACGGACGTAATCGCCACTATCGATTTCGGGCAACGGCTTTTCTTTGTCGAAATAGACTTCGCGCTCTAACCACTCCTGCTTTTTCTTGCTCCACGTTTCAAAGGCGCAACCGACGACGTCGATATGGTCCTTTTGCAAGGCTTTTTCTCGATACACGTAAAAGTAGTTGCTCTCCTCTAATTTTAAGCCTTCGCTGATATAATAGAGCATTTTACAATAGCGACGGCTTCTACCGTATTTTATCGACATGTACGGGAACATCAGGACAAAATATACGCCCGTGCCTACGTACGTGACGGCTTTGGGAATTGTGTCCTGCTTCGCACCGTACGGCAGGGAAATGTGGTATACGAGCATGGCAATGCAGACCGCGAAATACACGCCCGTCATCGCCCAAAAGCCCGTAAGAATACGCTGTCTTTGTTTGTACGCCGCTAAATAATCGGCGTCGGTGTAAATGGCTTTCATTTTCGTCCTCTGTTCGCTAAATTATTTGTTGTAAATGAAAAGTACGCCGAGCGTCCCCTTTCCGCAATGGCTGGTGATAATCGAGCCTGCTACCGTTTCGATGACTTCGTCAAATTCGAAAAGCTCCGCTACCTTTGCCTTCGCTACGTCTACAAGTTCCTTATCCGCGCTGGAATGGGTGATAAAGCAACGGGATTTATCGTAGGAAGGGTATGTAGCGACAAGCTCTTCAATGTATTTGGAAATACAACGTTCCATGCTACCCTTGCACGTACCGCCTTGTTGCAACTTCCCGTCTACCATCACGATTTTCGGGTGAATTTTTAAAATGTTTGCGGCAAGCATTTTCATGCTGGAACATCTACCGCCTTTATGCAAATAATCGAGCGTGTCGGGAACGAACGACGTGTTCGTACGTTCGCGCAAATCGCAAATCGCTTTTTCAATCTCTTCCGCGCTCTTGCCCTCGTCACGCATATCCGCCGCCTTTAATACGAGCAAGCCTTGCCCAGAAGAGAGCGCTTTCGAATCGATTACGCGCACTTTGCCGTTGAACGAATTGGAAGCCTCTACCGCAAAGTTGTGCGAGCCAGACGATTTGGACGAGATGCTGAAATGGATGAGCTCGTCATAGCCTTTTAACTGTTCTTCGAAGAATTCTTCGTAATCTGCAACGCTCGGCGCGCTGGTTTTGGGAAGAATTTTCGTCCTTGCAACGAAATCGAAAATGTCTTGCGGGGTGATATCCTCGCCGTCGCGATATACGTTTGCGTCTAAGTTTACCTGAAAGTGCAAAATGCCAATGTTGCGCTCTTCTACGAGTGCGCCAAGGTCGCAAGTGCTGTCCGATGTGATTCTGATTGCCATAACTGATTTCTCCTTTATCCTATACCTTTAATTTTTTTTCGTTAATCTTGTCCCGAAAACGCTTCCGAGGGGAAGAAAAAGAATTTCAAAATTCCGTCGTAGCGGACTGCCCAATCGGGAACGATACCATAGATATCTTCTTCTTTGTACAATCTATCGAGTTTCGAATATAATTTTTGATTGGGCGGATTCTCTTTATAACGACTGTCCATGCTTCTTTGTCTATTGTCGCCAAGGAAGAAAATTTCCCCCTCGCCCACCTCGTAAGTGGTAAAATCGTACGAGTTTTTTCCATAAATATAATTTGCGTACGGCTCGTTAAGCGGAGTGAATTCCTCTTGCCCTTTATAGCGAACGTACACCTGTCCGTCTATACATTTTACTGCGTCGCCCTCTTTGGCTATCAACCGCTTGATTAAAAAATCGGGTTGGGTTGCGCCTTGGAATTCTGGATAGTCCCCAACGTAGACCACGATGATATCGCCGTAATCTGCCTTGCGCTTTTCGTTTACGGGGCGCATAAGCAGATGCTGTTCGTCCATAAGCGTAGGAGACATGGATTTGCCGTCTACTACGACGCCGTTGAAAGCCGTCGTAAAGTATATCCGCAAACCGAATATCAATAAAAGCAAGGACAGCAATACGATATAAAAACGAAAAGTGGAATTCCTTTCTTTGAACCCGAACTTTTCCTCATATAACTGAGTATCCTTTAAGTTCTTTTCAAGCATTTTCTTCTTCCTTCTTGCAGGATTTTACGCGTTTTTTAAGCTCATCCCTAGTAAGATTGACGAACTTTCCACAAGTGGTGCAACGCAATTTCACGTCCGCACCAATACGAACGATTGCCCAATCCTTTCCACCGCAAGGGTGCGGTTTTTTCATTGTGTAAATTTCACCTATCTCGTACATACTTTCTCTCTTTTTACAACCAAAGTATATTGGTGATGGAATATTCTACGCCTTCCGTCGCACAATCGAACGCCAACGATTTACCGTCGAAAAAGTTCTTTAACGGCATTCCGCTAAATTCGCCCTTAAAATCGCCCGCCTTTAAGACGATGCGTTTCCACTTTCCTCCGCCCTTTACCTCGAAGGAACAAACGTAGCGTTCGAAATCTTTATCCACTTCGCCCACTTCGACCGCCACCACGAGCTGTTCCGTCTGCGGGAAATACACGTCGAAGCAAAGCATTGCGTTTTCCTCGGGGATATACGCAGGCGAGCCGATTTTGAACGTCTTAATACCACCTATCGAATACGCGCCTTGGATATTGGCGTAGCCCGTTTTTTGGTTGGGCTGTGCGTCCTTTTCCAAGAAAATTTCACCAATGGCGTATTTTTTATAAAACGCCGTGGAAAAGCTGTCCATTTCTTTGCCGGAAAAGAGCATTCTGCCCTTTACCGCCTGCGGATTAGGATTGGAAAGACGTTTCGTCGTAATTTTCGACATCACGCGGAAACCGTTGATGTATTTCGCATATGCGAACGCAAACACCGCTTTGGCTCCCTCGAAAGGTTTTACCAAATACGTAGCTTTACTGTTTTTTACCGCCTTGCCGTCTTGTACGAATTTCCGTTGCCAATCGCGATACGCGCATTTCGTATTTACGTCCGCTTCCGCATAGTAAACGCCCGTTTCTTCCAAAATGCCCTCTTTGTCGCATTCGACCGTTATCTCAATCCCCTCCGCCGTTTCCGCAAGGGAAATATTCAGCGTTTCGGGAATATATATTTCTCTACCCTTTAAGTTCTTTTCCAAGAACAGCTCCATATCGATAAGCGCGTGTTCCCCTATACAAGCACCGCTTGAAGAAGAATAGACGAGCGCGTTGCCGTCCTCGAAACCGATACGAGAGTACGTGTCGTACGCCCTATCGCAATCGAATACGTAATCGCGCAGAGCGCAAAGCATTAATACGGGGCATTTTACGTACGGCGCGTACGATTGCGCCTCTACGCCCGCAATGTAGCTATGCTGTTCGTCGCTTAAATGACGGGCTACCCCTTCGCCGAATTTTGCTACGCCTGAAAACGATTTCCAGCCCACCGCGTTGATGGGTACGCCACATTTCAAATCGGGCGAGAGCATCGTTTGCCACGCGATATCGCCACCCGTGCGCAAGCCTACTACGCCAATATTGCCGATATTGGAAAGCGATTTCAAAAACTCGATACAATACAGCGCAACGTACGTCCACTCGAACCAGCAAGTTTCGTCGGCGGAAAGACCTTCCATGTGCTTATAGCCCTGTCTTTCCACAAAGTTGCCGTAATGCAAGGACGCGGGATATACCGTGCGGAGCGTTTCTTCCGTATCGTCGGGCATTTTTCCCGAATAATCGGGCATAAGCACCGCATACCCCTTTTCAAGGAAGTATTTCGCAAGCGGTTCGTCCAAAGGCTTTCCCGCCTCGCCAAGCAATAATACCGCCGGCTTTTTCCCCTCTGAAAGCGGATACATTAACCGCGCGGAAATACGGACGCTACCGTCCGCTACCGTATGCCCAGAAAAAGATACGCTACTATAACGATAGCCCTTACTCTCTTCTACGTCCCACTCGGTTGCGTTGAGCGGGGTCTTTACGTTAAATTTTTTCCATAAAGCGACTGCGCTTATTATCATGAACTATTTTTCCTTTATAGTTTTTACCAAATTACCAATTTTTTACGCCAACGTTTCCACGCTTAAATACGAGCCGTGTCGTTCGTTCGCACCCGTGACGAGTATCTTATTTTCGATACGACGTTTGAGTTCCTCCACGTGGGAAATTAAACCGACAGAAAACGTTTTGCTCAGTTTTCCAAGCACGTCCATAACCGTTTCTACAAGCTTTTCGTCCAACGTACCAAACCCTTCGTCCAAGAAGAAAAATTCTATCGGGCGCGCTGATTTTTGACAAATGGACGCGGACAACGAAAGCGCAAGCGATAACGATACCAAGAACGTTTCTCCGCCAGAAAGCGTCTTTACGGTACGAAGCTCTCCCCCGTTTAAGTTATCCCCGATTTTAAACTCCTTATCGTATTGCAAGAAGTATCGTCCGCCCGTCAAGGAAAGAAGCGTTTTGCTTGCCAAAAGACAAATTTCTTGCAAATATTCGCATGCGATAAACTCCAAAAATTTGTTTCCGCGAAGAAGCAAGCGAAGCTCGTCACACGTTTGTAAGCGCTTTTGCTTTTCCGCCAACAATTTGCCTTGCTCCTTATACTTTTCACGGAGCGCCAACAAGCGTTCTAACTTGGCTTCTTTAAAGTTGAGCGAACGCACGAGTTCTTCCTTTCTTTCCTTCAATGCAAGCCACGTTTGTTTCGCACGCACAACCTCCTCGTCGCTATACCCGTCAAAACGCGTTTTATCCGTTTCCTCGTATTGGCGACGGCAAAGCTCGTAATCCTCAAAAAACGCCGTGCATATCTTTTGATTACGGGCGTATTCGCCCACGCTTTCTACAAGCGACAACGCTTGCGCTTCGTCGGCAAAGCCATTCTCTTTTATCTGCGTTTGCAAAGCGGTATCGATTGCGTTAGCACGCTCGGCATGTGTGGAAGCGAGCTGTTCTTGCGTTTGCTTTTCCGCAAAAAAGGCGTTGCAATCCGCTTGCGCTTTTTCAAGCGCTATTTGGCTATCCGCTTGCGCTTTTTTCAAACTTTCTATTTGCAAGGCAAGCTCTTGCTCCGTGCCAAGACCTTGCAAATCCGCTATCTTCTCTTTTGCCAAAAGCAGGTTTTGTTTTAACAGCGTGCCCTGCTTTTCAATAAGCTTCTTTTCGTCTTCATTTCTTTCGTATTTTTGACGGCGGGTCTCCAACGCCTCCAATTCCGTTTGCAGGCGTTTTCTCTGCTGTTCCTGTTCCCTAAACGCCAAGTTTACGGAAAGAATATCCAGCGTTTCGCCCCTGTCCGTTTGCAAGGTGTACTTTTCCAAAAGCGGTTGAATATCGGGGGATACGGACGGATGCTTTTGCGCGAGCGCCGTTAAATCCGCACGCACTTCGCCGTACGTATCCGCAAGAATTACGCCCTTATAGTTATGCTTTAAATAATCGAGTAGGTTGGCGTCTTCTCCCAATGCGGAAAGCTTACCCTCTATCTCTAACTTCTTGCCTGCAAAATCCTCGAAAACGCACTTGTCTTTCAACGCGCGATATTGCGCTACGCAAGCGTCGTATTCCTTTTGTATCCGCTCTGCATGGGCGGTGTCCTGCGCACCGTCACGCACCTTTTGCATTTGCAAGGATAAAGCCAATATCTTCTCGTCGAAACGGCTTCCTTCCGCGTACGCTTTGGCTTTTTGCTGTTTGATAACCGCTACGTCGTAGCTTTCATGCGCGCGCTTTGCACGCTCCCACGCGTGCGCGCGTTGCATTTTCGCATTTTCCCGTTCCTCTATCCTCTCCTTAATCGCTTGCGCTTTGGGGAATTTCTCCAATTTTTCGCGCAACTCTTGCATGCTTTTCAGCCTTTCTTGCAAGCCTTCCAAACGTCTACAAAGCGCGTCGAATGCTTCCTTTTCCCTTTGCAAAGCCGTCCATTTTTGTAGCGCCGTTTCCGCGTTTATTAACGCTTCATTCGCTTCCTTAACAACAGCGCGCTCCTGCACAAGCTCCGCTTGCAAGATTTCAAAGCCCGCCTCGTCGCTCGCTTCGTTTTCTTCCATTTTTGCGCGGATTAAATTGACTTCTTCCTCCGCTGAAAAGTATTTTTCGTTCACCGCTTTGGTAAGCCGTTCGCCGTATTTTTCCAAGTTGAATAATCGGGCAACCAATTTTACGCGCTCTGCCTGCGTCGATTTTACAAGTGCGGAAAAATCGCCCTGTGGAAGCGCTATGCACATCTTGAAATCGGAAAAGGTTAAGCCGATAATTTGCTCGATTTTCTCGTCTACGTCGCGCGTACCTTCGGCAAGCGCCAACAACTCGCCGTTGGCAAGGCGTTCGTATAAGTACGCTTTCGTCGTGCCGTTCTTGCGACGACGTTCCCGCTTGACACGGTAAACGTGGCGCACTCCCTCCGTCGATATCTCGAAATCAAACGTCACGTACGCGCCGTCCGAGTGATAATTGATACAGTCGTTAAACGATTTGGGGGCACGGTCTATCTCGCCGTATAACGCAAAGTGGATACTGTCTAAAATCGTGCTCTTTCCACTACCCGTGTCACCGAATATCCCGAATACGCCACCGGAAAGGAGTTTGGCAAAATCAATGTGCGCTTTGTCTTCAAAGCTGTTCAAACCGCAAAATTCTAAGTATATCGGCTTCATTGATTTTCCCTCCTTTTTCGCTTATTCTCTTTCTTCTATCTCCGCAAGCGTTTCTAAAAACAACGTCTTTACGCTTGGCTTCGGCTCCTTGCCGTACCCGCTTTTATAATACGCGTCGAACAACGCTTCGTCGGAAAGTCCTTTTCTCGATTCGAAAACCAACGTCTCGTCGGTATGAATTTCCGTGAGCAACGATACGAGCCCGACGTGTTTATACAACCTCGCGGAATCGTCCGTCGTGAGCGGTGCGGATAATTGCAACGTGAGTTCTATCCATGCGTCAGGGTACGCTTGCAACAGCGTTTCCGCACCCTCTACGCTATCCGCGCGCAAACGGATTAGTTTCTTGCCCGACGTTAACGGAACTTCTTTAAAATCCGTCACCCCCGCTTTGGACAGACAAAAGACTTTTACGCTTTTATCCGCGCTCTCGTCAAAGGCGTATTGCAAGGGAGAACCGCTATAATAACAATGCCGTCCGCCCATGCGTTGCTTTTTGTGCAAATGCCCCAGCGCAATATAATCGCTGTTTGGCAAAGCGTCTTGGGGAATTGCCCTCGCTCCGCCTAAGTCGATTTCTCGCTCTCCTTCCGACACGCTCCCCCCAGCGACGAAAATGTGCGCCATGAATATGGAGGGGAGATTTTCCACGTTTCCGCTTTCTCCTTCCGCAATCCAACCTTTCATACGCTCTACGTAAGGAAGCTCCGATTTCTCTTCTTTGAAACGCGCTTCGTTGGGATAGGGCAAAGTAGAAACGAAAATGCGTTCCCCTACGCCGTTTTCAAATACGACGTACCCCTTGCCCGATTGCACGGGACGAATAGGACGAGCGCTTTCCTTTAACGATATCGGCGTGCGGGCGTTGCCTACTACGTATATGCCTTGCTCCTGTGAAAGAGGGGCTATCGAAGAAAGACGGACTCCGTCGTCGTGATTGCCACTTATGATAAGCACCGCGCGGGTTTCTCCCGCTACCTTTTTTATCTTTTCGTAAAAAAGTTCTTCGGCGTCCGCGCTCGGCGTATACGTGTCGAACACGTCGCCTGCAAGAAGGATGAGCTCGATTTCTTCACGCTGACAAATATCGACGATTTCGTCTAAGACTGCCGATTGCTCGTCTAAACGTTCCCTTCCTACGAGCCGTTTCCCAACGTGCCAATCGGACGTGTGCAAAATCTTCATCGCTCTCCCCCTTTATTTTTTTGAAAAAATTATCGAAAACGGCTTGCTTTTGCCGTTCAAAAAATGTATAATAATCCTACTCCGCTAAAAACGGGCGATAGTTATACCCGTTTATTATACACTATTTATAAGAATAAATCAAGAAAAGAGTGATAAAAGAAGCAAAATTTTACGAAATTTACACCTTTCTAACAGGAATTTTTTCGTAAAAAAAGATTTTTTCGGGTGATAGGAGTTTTACAAAAGATTTTGGAGGCGCAAAATGGCGTTCTGTTCCTTTTCCAAAGACAGCGACGGGAATTCTTTCGTTGCCGTGGAAAACAAGTTCATAACCAAGTACTTGCCAGAGGCGGACGGCTTTGCCGTAAAGGTTTACCTTTACGGTTTGTACCTGTGCAAAAATCCCAGCGTTGATTTTACCCTCGCTTCCATGGCGGAAGTGTTGAAAACGAGCGAGGAAAAAATCGTTTCGGCATTCGCCTTTTGGGAGGATTACGACCTTGTGGAAATCCTTTCCAAATCCCCTTTCGCCGTACAGTATTTGCCCGTTAAATCGGCTATCGGTAGGCCGAAGAAAGTGCGCTATGAACAATACGGCGATTTCAATAAGGAATTGCAACGGAAATTGCAGACGGTTGGAAAGTTCGTTTCCGCAGGCGATTATTTGAAATATATGCGTTTCCTCGAAGAAAATCCCATGCAACCGCAAGCGCTTTTGCTTATCGTTGAGTATTGTATCAATAAACAGGGCGAGAATATCTCCCCCTCCTATATCTTCAATAAGGCGAAAAAACTCCTTAAAAACGGTTGCTCGACCTTTGAACAGGTGGAAAAAGAGCTCTCTAATTTTAACGCGCACGAAAGCGATTTAACGCAAGTGTTGGGCGCGCTGGGCGGATATCAAAAGCAACCGGACGAAAGCGATTATTCGCTGTATCGAAAATGGACGGAAACGCTTGGATTTAACAAGGACGCCGTTATCACCGTGGCAAAACGTACCAAACGGGGCAGTATTACCTCGCTTGATTTTGCCTTGGAGGAGTTATACGAAAAGGGCAAGTTGGACGCGGATGAGATTGAAGCATATTTAAGCGAAAGAGAAACGCTTGCTAACCTTACCTTCCGTATCGGCAGAAAATTGGGTGCAAAAGTGAGCAATCCCGCCACTTTCATCGACGAATACGTGGAAAAATGGTTTGCTTGCGGGTATGAAGATACTTCCCTTCTCGATATCGCCCTTTACTGTTTGAAAACGGACAGAGGCAATTTCGATAGCATGAATACCATCGTCGACAAGCTTTTCGCGATGGGTATCGTCGCCAAAGAAGACGTCAAGGCTTTCCTTAAAGAACGGACGGATGAACTGAAACTCTTTGAAAAAATACGGGAGATTTGCCCGAGCGTGAGAAAGAGCTCCGTCAACGTGTCTATGATACGCACTTGGAAAGATTGGGCGTTTAGCGACGAAATGATTTTGGAAGCCTCGAAACGAAGCGTGAGTAGCGCAAACGCTATCCCTTATATGAATAAAATCCTTGCCGATTGGAAGAAGGATAACGTCTTCTCCGTGCAGGATATCCCCCAAGACGGGAGCGTTTCCGCCGTAAATTCTACCGCAAAAACCTTTGTTTCCCCCACCGTGGAAGCGGTGAACGCAAAAGCGGATAGGGAAAGGTATTACGCGTTGCTTAGAGAAAAGGCGATTGCCAAAGCGGATAAATTCCTTGCCAAAGCAAACGAAAACGCTCGCTTTAAGCAAATCACGGCGGAGCTTGCAGGTATGGAAATTTCCATTGCCAAGGCGGAAGTGTTTGAAAGCGAAAAATTGCCCGCACTTTTGGAAAAGAAAAAAGCGCTCGCAATCGAACGCAAGGCTATTTTGGATAAGATGGGAATTGACGAAAGCGATTTGCTCCCTCAATTTGTCTGCAAAAAATGCAAGGACACGGGATTTTTGGAAAGCGGAAAAGCTTGTGATTGTTATAAAAAATAAATTTGTATAAATAAAAACACGCCCTATCGGCGTGTTTTTTGTTTGGCGCAGAGAAGAGGATTTTGGCAAAGCCAAAGCTTCACCGACGACCAATAAAGTAAAAAAACGAACCTTGACATTTTCGTCGGCTCGCGCGAACCTCCGCTTATTCGTACGTTCTCACGCTCTATTCACCAAACAAAAAACACGCCCTATCGGCGTGTTTTTTGTTTGGCGCAGAGAAGAGGATTTTGGCAAAGC
>SVIK01000018.1 GCA_015069525.1 Clostridiales bacterium
CAAGTGGTTCTTCGCCGTTATTGGACGTCGGAAGAGAAATATAATCCACCGTTCCGTCCGTATACGTAATAACCAAATATCCGTTTTGATAGTCAACTGAACGAACAACCCGTTCCTGCTCGCCTTTGAGCCAGTTTAGAAAATCTTCTTCGCTTCCACTATGACCATTTTCAAGCCATATTTGATAGGCTGATTTACCTTTCTCACCTTTTATGCTTGCAAGCCACGCCTCATAAGAAAGCACTTCTTCGCCTGAGGCTTCTGCGTGAATTACGTACTGCGCATACACTTGTTTTATTTCCATTTCTGCAACGTCGCCATTTCCGCCGTTGGCACTTTCACCACAGCCAACAAAACCTGCCGTAGCAAAAGCCAAACTAATAGTCGCCAAGCCTAAAATCCATTTCTTTTTCATATATGTATTGCTCCTTTATATGATTTTAATTGATAATTACAAATCCTAAGTCCGCATTGTGCACAGCTCCCTTTATACAAAGGAGTCAAATTAAGGACAAATAAAAATGTCGCCCGCAAAGCGAACGACATCTGCAAAAATGTTCCTTTCGCTTGTTGCGACACAATTGAATTACTATTAACTTGGACAAAGTTTTTTGTAATGCGAAAAAGATACACCTCTACCAAAGAAGTATATACTCTGTCCAAAAAATATACAATTATGTCACATTTTCATTTTATCATCTTTTTAATCGTTTGTCAACAATTCGACACGCAAAAACACGCCCCATAACGGAGCGTGTTTTTTATCGTGTTTTTATTACGGTTTTAACCATAAATATGCGAGCAAGAAGATGATACCCATAGCAAGAAACATACAAAGTATCATGGGAAGCATTGCGGAAAACGCTCCGCGTACCATTGCCCAATATTCTTTTCGGCTTACCTTTATTTTGTCGCCCTTCCCTTTCTTCTTTCGAGGATTGTACCAGCTGAAACCTTCTACGTTCATGTCCGCAAACGTCGTTTCCGTATCTAACGGCTCTTTTTCGCGTTTCTTGGGAGTTTGCGCAGATTGTTGTCCCGCTTGTTTTTCCTCTTTTTCTTCTTGTAAAGGCTCTTTTTCAAGTTCTTCCATTGCTCACCCCGTAAAGCGCCTTAAAAACGCTTTATTTTGCCTTATTTCGCTTATTCCGCCTTTGCCTCGATTTCTTGTTCGTTCGCCAAAGCCGTCGCGTTTTCCGCCTCAAATTGCGCGATTTCCTCTTCCGTATCGTACAAGTGGCATGCGCAGAAATGTCCTTCTTCTACCTCGCGGTATTTAGGGACTACCGATTTACAAATTTCCATACATTGTTCGCAACGGGTATGGAATTTGCAACCCTTAGGCGGATTGACAGGCGAAGGAATATCGCCTTTCAATACCACACGGTTCATCTTTACGTGCGGATTGGGCACGGGCACAGCCGAGAAAAGCGCTTTCGTATACGGGTGCAACGTGTTTGTAAAGATTCGCTCTTTCGAGCCGTATTCTACCATGCTACCTAAATACATAACGCCAACTTCGTCGGAGATGTGTTTTACTACGGACAAGTCGTGCGAAATAAAGATATACGTCAAGCCCAATTCCTTTTGCAATTCTTTGAGCATGTTGATGATTTGCGCCTGAATAGACACGTCGAGTGCCGAAACGGGTTCGTCACAAATAACGAGTTCCGGTTTAAGCGCCAATGCACGCGCGATACAAATACGTTGTCTTTGACCACCCGAGAATTCGTGCGGGTATCTATCGAAATAATGCGGTTGCAAACCACAAGTTTTCATGACGCCAAGCACGTATTCGCGATAGTTTGCTTTCGATACCAAGCCGTGTTGCAACGCCGCTTCCCCGATAATTTCACCTACCGTTAAACGGGGGGAAAGACTTGCATACGGGTCTTGGAAAATCATTTGCATATTAGGGCGAAGTTTATCAAACTCACGGTTTTTGATTTGGGATACTTCTCTCCCCTTAAACCAAACTTCACCGCCCGTCACGTCGTAAAGGCGTAAAATAGTACGTCCCATCGTAGTTTTACCGCAACCGGATTCACCTACGATACCAAGCGTTTTGCCCTTTTTAAGCGTAAAGGATACGTTATCCACAGCTTTCAGCCAAGCGTTCGGTTTGCCAAAGAAGGTCGTCCCAACAACGAAATGCTTTTTAAGGTTTTTTACCTGCAATAACACATCGTCATCCATATAATCTTCTTTTACAAAATCTTGCGCCGATACAACCGTTTCGGGTTCATTAATGGAAGGGTTTTTCGTTTCTTCTATCATTTCTTATCCCCTCCTTTATACAAATAACAAGAAACGCTGTGCGTATCCGTCACTTTTACAAGCTCTGGATATTCCCCAGCACATTCCTTTTTACAGCTTTCACAACGGTCGCGGAAATAGCAATAGTTAGGCATATCGATGGGGTTAGGCACAAACCCAGGAATACAGTAAAGCGATTCCACGTCACCGTCTACCGTAGGTTTGCTCTTTTGCAAGCCGATTGTGTACGGGTGCAAAGGTCTATCGAATATATCCTCTGCCGTACCCATTTCTATAATCTTGCCTGCGTACATAACCACAACGTAATCCGCCATTTCAGCAACCACGCCCAAGTCGTGCGTGATTAACATAATCGAGCCGTTGATTTTTCCTTTAATTTCACGGAGCAAATCGAGAATTTGCGCCTGAATCGTCACGTCGAGCGCCGTTGTAGGCTCGTCCGCGATAATCAAACGAGGATTGCAAAGCAACGACATCGCTATCATAACACGTTGACGCAT
The DNA here is from genome assembly GCA_015069525.1 of Clostridiales bacterium. Taxonomy (GTDB): domain Bacteria; phylum Bacillota; class Clostridia; order Christensenellales; family Borkfalkiaceae; genus Scatosoma. The sequence goes on from SVIK01000018.1 coordinate 2,778, forward strand.
ACCACCGGAAAGTTCGTGCGGGTATTTTTTATAAACGCCCTCAGGGTCGGCAATGCCAACGAGGTTAAGCATTTCAATGCTACGTTTTTTTGCGTTTGCTTTGGAGATGCCTTTGATATGCAAGAACGCAACTTCGTTGAGCTGATTACCGATTGTGAACACAGGGTTGAGCGACGTCATCGGTTCTTGGAAAATCATAGAAATTTCCCTACCGCGAATAGCGCGAACGGCATCCATCGGCATTTTTGCAATATCGTATACTTTTTCGTCCGTTTCGTAAAGGTATCCGCCAAGCTCGTTCTTCTTACGAACGGGTTTTCCTTTTGCGTCCTTTACAACTACTTCTTCCCCATCTACCGTTTCCGTTTCGTATACAGGGATTTTTCTACCCTTTTTATCCAAACGGAACGCCTTAGTGCGGAAACGGATAGAACCGCTTACGATTTGCCCGCCAGGGCCTTGTACAAGGCGCATAGTAGAGAGCGACGTGACGCTTTTACCGCAACCCGATTCCCCTACGACAGCCACCGTAGAGCCTGCCGGAATCGAGAACGTGACGCCATTTACCGCTTTTACAACACCCGTATCCGTGAAAAAATAGGTATGCAAATCGTCGAATTCGATAATATTATTCTCGTCTTTCATTTCCGTAAGATAAGCCGATTCTGGAATCTTACGTTTCTTATTTTTTTCGAATTTCTTGGTGATTTTTATATTTTCTCTTGCAATTCTGCGCGATTCTTTCGCGCTGATATAATGCGATTTATTTGTTCCTGCCATCTTATCACCTCTTCATCTTCGGGTCGAACGCGTCGCGAAGACCGTCCCCTACAAAGTTGAACGCTAAAATGGCAAGCGTAATACATATGCCTGACGGCACCCAGAAATTCCACGTTGCGCCTGTTAGCTTAACCGTATTAATTAGTGCGCCCCACGTCGCAGAGCCTATCGGCGCACCCAATCCCAAATAGCCGAGCGATGCTTCCGTCAAGATAATACTACCTAAGCCGAGCGTCATCGACACGATAAGTTGCGGTAAAACGTTGGGCAACAAATGTTTAAAGAGTTTTCTTCTCGTGGAAAGTCCCGAACATTTTGCAGCCAACATAAATTCTTGCTCACGCAAGGACAAAATTTGTCCTCGAACAAGACGTGCCGTACCCGTCCAACCGATAACTGACAAAATCGCCATCAATATGTATAGCTTAGACATGCCGTTGAGCCACGAGGCGCCATTATCCGCCCATTCGGTTAAAACAGCCGACAAAATCAACATGATTGGAAGGGTGGGAATACAGCTTAGAATATCGACTATACGCATAATTAGGTTGTCTACCCAACCGCCAAAATAGCCCGCCAAACCGCCTAACAGTACGCCTAAAAGCGTTTCTAAGATAACCACAACGAAGCCGATTGTCAAGGAAATACGACCACCCAGCATCAAGCGGGTGAAAATATCGTATCCGTCCTTATCCGTACCGAGCCAATGTTTCCAAGAAAGGTCTGCCTGCGTATTGATTGACGTTTCGTTCACAATGAAAATATAGCCGTCAACCTCTACCCCGTCGGGCGTTTCAAAAGAGAATACTTGTTCTTCCACACGGACAAACATATCCGTAGTATTTTCATCTACTACTTGTCCTTTGGGATTGCTATCGCCCGTCCAAGGCGAGAACATAGGTCCTATAAACGAGAACAAGAATAAGAAGAGCAACGTCACCAAGCCCACCATCGAGAGCTTGGAGCGGAAAAATCTCTTTGCTACCATTCTGCCAGGAGAAAGAACTTTTACTCTATCTCCAAGATTCTCGCCGTGTAAATCCTCTTCCGCTTCAGGATTTTCTTCCACTACTGTTTCCACTACGTCTTCGGATAATTCATTTTCAGAAATTTTCTTTTCTTCTTCCATAATTATCCTCCTTATTTCCCAAGCTTGACGCGCGGGTCAACAAGCGCGTACATCAAATCGGTAAGCAAGATACCGACAACCGTCAAGACTGCGATAAACATATTATACGTCATGATAAACGGGATATCCGATTTGGTAAACGCTTTCCAAGCCGCTTGCCCGATACCAGGCAAAGCGAATACTTCTTCCGTAATCATGGAACCACCAAAAAGCCCAGGCAAAATACCTGCAAGCGTCGTCACGAGCGGAATCATCGTATTGCGGAAAACGTGCTTATACACGACTTTATTTTCCGAAAGCCCCTTTGCCCTTGCCGTACGTATGTAGTCTGCATTGAGTACTTCAAGCGTGTTCGTACGCGTATAACGCATTAACGAACCGATGCTTAAAATAACCAAAACGAACAACGGTAAGACAAGGTGATGCAATTGGTCGAGGAATTTATCAAAGCCCGTAAGCATCTTCGTAGCGTCTTCCAAGCCTTGTGCAGGGAACCAACCGAGTTCTACTGCAAACAGCTTAATCATGATATTGCCGAAGAAGAAGGACGGGAAGGATATACCAATCATCGTCAAAACCGTCGCTGCATAGTCGAGCTTACCATATTGATTGCATGCGCAACGGATACCGAGCGGAATTGCAATCAAAAGTTGTAAAATCAACGATACGAAGGAGATGATGAACGAAACGCCCATATCCTTAAAAATCATTTCGGAAACGGCGCCCGTCCCTTGGAACGATTCGCCAAAGTCACCGCGGACGAAATTCCACAGCCAACCGAAGTATCCTTTTATTATTCCCCAGAAGGAATTATCGTTAAGCCCGTATAATTCCTTGCGTTGCCAAACGAGCTGTTCTACGTTGGTAGCTTGCAAATCCAAGCCTTCATAGAACGCCGTATCGGGCATTAAACGCACGAGAACGTAAAGTATTAAGGAGACGCCGAACAATATTAATAATGAAATCAGCAGTCTTTTAATAATGTATTTAACCATTTTGTTTCTTCACTTTGTTTTAATCTTAAAATTTTGTTTGGCTATGTCGCTAAAAGCGACACAGCCAGCAAATTGTCATAAATTAAAGGTAATTAACTTCCCAAATTCTATCAAGCAAACCAGAGATTGCCGAAGGTTCTTTGTTAAGCGTGTTCTTGTCAATAAGCGTGCTATCGTATACGAACAAGTCCTCTCTTTGATAGGTAGGGAATTCTACCGCGAGTTCCATTACGTAGTCCAAAGCTTGCGTATAAATCTTAAAGCGTGCGTTGGGGTCGAGCGTTTCTCTACCGTCTTCAATAAGTTCGCTAAGCGTATTGATAATTTCAATTTCCGTAGCGTACTTCGTTTCGTTGCCCGCTTTCAAGATTTCGTCATAGCCCCAGTTCTTAACGCTCGTAGCCGTGCTATCCTTATGATATACTTGATACATGTCGGGGTCAACAGCGGAAGACCATGCAGCCGACCAAACTTGCAATTCACCACGGGAAAGCTTAATAAGCGCTTGCGGGTCCGTTCTTACCGTAATTTTGAAACCACATTCACCCAAAATGTTTGCAGATTGTTGCAACATGTTGTATGCAGGGTGGTCAGCAGAGCCACCAGCAATCGTGAAGGTGTATTCGAGTTTATTGTTAGCCGAGTTCACGCGGATACCGTCGCTACCTTCTTTATAACCAAGAGCGTCAAGTTGCGAGGTAATTGCTTCCCTCATGAAATCTCTATCGGAGTAACCAGATTCAGCAGGATCGTTTACGTCGCCATAATAGGTAAGGTCGCCATCGCCATTGGAATATTTACCAGCGTATGCCGTAGACACTTGTGCGCTACCCTTTACGCCGTCAACGGAGGGATAATACCAGTTCGTCAAAGACATAGAACGATAAAGTTTCTTGGAAAGCGAACCATAATATGCTTGAGGATATTCGAGGTTCATGGTTCTCATAATCATACGACGAACGTTGATATCGGGCACGTATTTAGCGTTGATACCTACGTAGCCGTAGCCGTTCGTTTCATGGTGCGTATAGCTAAGTTTGCCTTGATACGATTTCAAATCTGCAATGTTTTCCTTGGAAGCGTTGGGCGTACCAAAATGCACACCGCCAGCTTTCAATTCGTTCATAAGTTGGTCGGAACCTACTTCTTTATAACGGAGATATTTAATTTTCGCGTTGCTCAACTCTTTACCAACCGTATAGAAATAATCGTTACGCTTGTAGTTAACGATTTTGTTATTCCAGAACGTTTTGGAGGTTTTCGCTTCGCTATCACTACTTGCCCACGCCATATATGCGCCAGCACCCATAGGTTTACCCGTCTTTTCAGGGTCTTGCAATACGTCGTCGAAGAACGCTTTTTCACCGAACGCTACACCGAAGTTCGTACGGGAATCATCGGGGTTAGACGGATCAAAGAACGCTTTCTTATAATAATCGTCGTATTTGCCTTCGCCGTCTGCATAGTAATGCATAGGAGCAACGGTAAACGCAAAGTTGTGCAATGCCTTAGGGTCAACCTTATCGATAACAATCTTCAATACGTCGTGTCCGCTTGCGTCCAACGTATTGCCCATTGCACCGCCCGTAAACGCCTTGTTTTTGGTGTTATACGTCGTGATACCGCTAATGCTCTTAACGGGCATACCGTTAGAAGCTTCAATAACTTCTTGGAAATACTTTTCGCGTGCTTCGCCTGCAAGTTCTTCACGGAGCGTATTTGCCGTTGCCCAATACATCAAAACGTATTTGCTAATATAATCATCGCCAACAAAAGCATCATATACCGTCTTGATTGCGGTTTCTTTCATAGCTTCGCTATATTCAACCGTACCAACCTCTTTACCGGCAAGAGCTTCGTTCATTGCGTTGATATATCCTTGACCAAGCGATTCATAATCATCAGATTCAGGATTAAGCGTCGTAATATATTTACCGTCTTCATCCTTCATTGCTTGTTGCGCACCGTTTTCAGCACGCTCGTATTCGATGTTTACAAGACCAGCGTTGTAATAGTAAACTTCCCAATCTTGCGTAAAGCTAAATTCATTTTTATAGTTTTCAAGCGTACCAACGTTTGCCGTCCAATCCGACGTAATTTCTTCTTTGAAGAGTTTTACCGCAAGAGCATAGTCAGCTTCAACTTGTGCTACCATTTCCGCATTGTTTGCGTCATAATCAGATTCAATTTCATTATCTGCTTTTGCCGTCAAAACGCGTTTAATACGTCTATCCGCCTCGTTATAGAAGGAAGCTTGTTTATCTGCCCAGTTAGCCGATTCGTCCGCATCAGGGGATTGCATACGGTATGCGTTCAACCCTTGAATCTTCGTGGAGTAAATGGTTGCAGAACCGGTATACAACGGGTCGAGATATACGTACAAGTTGAACAATACGTCTTTAATCGTCAAATCCACGCCGTCGCTGAATTTAATGCCGTTTTTAATAACGAATTCGTATTCCGTTCTTTCCGCCTTAGAAGGGTCGGTCGTCACGTTGCCCGTGTTTTGCGTTTTCGTATCGTACATCGTTTGCTTATAGTCAAGCACAACCGTAGGTTCGTCTTCTCCACAAACAATGGTGCCGTTCTTATCCATCGTGAGCATACCGATTTGCGTTTGCGCCGCAACGGACACGTCCGTACCACTCGTTGCATAGAAGGGGTTAAACTTACCGTCCAATGCTTCCGTGCTGATAACCAACGCTTGCGTTTCGGGATTATGCTTTTGCGTCCCGTTTCCACCACTACCGCCGTTGTCTCCACCACCGCCACACGCTACGAGGGGGGCAACCGTCGTACATGCCATTACAAGACATGCCAATCTTTTCATAGATTTCTTCATATATTAATCCTCCGATTTCGTTTGCTTTTTCAAATCAATTGTATAATTATCGTTTCCGTTGATGTCTTTCATTTCCACTATCGTTTCCGTTATTCCAGAAATGTCTACACCATACAAGTTCGCTTGTTCCGTATCCGTTCCGTCACCGCCAAAAAGTAAATTGGAATAATCCCAAGCGTATTCGCCGTTTTCATCCACAAGCATGTTGGTGTATACGCAAATCTTATCACGGATAATATTCACTTTAAGAGTGCCTTTGATTGCAACGTTGTTTATCGTCGCACCCTCGTCCATCGATTGCATAAGCACGTAAGCTTTTGCACGAACTTCTGCACCTTTCGTTGTTAATTTAGAATTGAACGTAATATTTTCAAACGTTACGTTTTCAATCTTGCCTTTCGAGGTGATGCGACCAAACGTAGAAACAACTACTTCCGATTGCATTATCTCGCCCGCATCAACGTTAAGGTTTTTAATGGTGTAGCCGTTACCTTGCAAATTTCTACTAAACGCACCCAACTTGCCAACGGTTATATCCTTACAATCGATATCGTTTGCCAAATAGAAGTTCGTATTTCCAATATACGTTGCAAAAAGCAACTTACTTTGAATATCCGCAGGGGTACGCAAAATCGTCCAATTGCCTTTTATGTATTTTGCATAAATGGTGTAATCGCCCTTTTCGTTTTGGTTAACCGTTGCGGAAACTTCCTTCGTGCACTCCTTATCTTCGTAAAGTCCAAAGAAGGTATAGCCTTTTGCTTTCGGGGGGTCCGTTTTATACCAAACGTTTTGCGTATATGGATATTCCACTAATTTGCCGTTATTTTCAACCGTGACGTCTTTCTTATCTTCGCCCTCGCCTACCGTTATCGTGAAAGGTGCATCTTCCGTGATACCGTCGCAAAGCAAGTAAACGTGAATCCCCTCGTTCTTTTGCCATTTCGCATACAGTACGATGTCGTCGCCGTTTTGCAACTTCGTCTTAAAATCAAACGCTTCCGCCTTTAATACGACGTTGCCATCTTCGTCCCGCATGATTTCACCCGTCGGACCTAATTCTGCTTCATGCCAACCGACAAGCGTGTAATTTTCTCTCGTGGGAGTGGGAATCGTCCCGTTCGTCACTATGTCCGTTCCAATATTCATTGCAACAGCGCCAGCAGGGAAATAAAGTTTCTTTTCCGTGTCGCTTGTCCCGAAGTACGCACCCTTATCGTTGGTGTAATACGTCACGCAAGCCGTCATGCCCGTTTCCTCTCGTTTTTCTTCCAACGTGTATTGGAATTTGCAACCTTTGCAACCACCGAGAAGGAGCAACGACGCGACTACCGCTAAAAACGCGATAAGTTTCCATTTGAAATTTTTTCTCATTACGTATTTCCTTTCCTAATTAATGATGAAATTACATTTACCTATTTTTGGTCATAATTCCCCAATATTGATTATGACACAATTATTATTGTATCGAAAAATCAAGCTTTTGTCAATCATTCTTTTAACGAATATACAATTTTTCTTTGCTGGAATATAAAAAATAATGAAATTTTATTTCATAAAATAAAAACACCCTCTTTTTGGGGAAGAAGGTGTCTTTAATTTTTAATTATTTTGCCTGCGAAAACATATCGACGATTTTCCGCATCAATTCTTTGTTTACTTCACTATACAAAACGTGGTTTACCGTTCTATAAAAAGTTGCTATTTCTTCGTTCGTTAGCTTTTCGCCTTTTGCTTTGCGACAATCTATTTTATATAATTGACGTCTTGATACCAACGAATCCGTTCGAGCGCGTCCGTGGCGACGGAAACAAGATATTCCTTCCCTCCCACCGTGATTGACTTTCGACTCGTTTTATAATCCCTCGTTTCAATCTCGTTCGGGCGAAAAACACCTTCGCCTTTTTTCTTAAAGATACTTTCTTTTTGCGTCCATTTTTCAAGAAAATATCTCTTTTTTTGCCCTTCGTCAAGCTGTTCGTATTCCTCGCGTTCCAAAGCAGTAAAAACCTTATCCTTAATTTTTTCCGCTTTGTCCGTATCGCATTCTACGTCGACACCGACTTCGCCTCTTGATACAGCCACCACAACAGCCTTATCCGAGTGCGATATTGAAAAGAAACAATCGCTTGATATCCATTTACCAAACGAATTCTTTTCAAGGTTTATTTTCTTAATTGATAAACCAAACGAACGGTTTAATGCAAACTCCAATAATTTCCACGCGGAATATTTTTGCTTTTGCACTCTTTCGTTTTTGCAAGCGGAAATTTCCTCTAAACGGCTTTTAAAAGCTATCTCTTTAAGAGCAATCTTTTCCGCCACTTCGCCAACGTACACGTCTACGATTGGAAGATTACGAAACATCGCGCGCACATCATCCGCTTGCGTGCATTTCTTCGCGCCGAATATGCACTCGTATGCGAAATGCTCGCAATTGTTATACAAAATATTATATCCCTTTTCGCCAAGCCGTTCACGCGCCTTTTTCACGGAAAGAAACGCAGGAATACGCGTTTTTTTCTCCTTTTTATCAAGAACGGCAACCTCCAACATGCTCCCTTGAATAAACGTTTCAATATCCGAAACGCACACCTCAACGTCGCTGTCTTTCACCGCTTGGCGCATGTTGGGCGCTAAGCCGAATTGGATTACTTCGTCATCGCTTACAAATACGCCGTAATGGTAAACGCTCTTTAATTTTACCCGAATCATATCACCTAAAACGGGTTCTTGCCACTTCCATTTCATTCTTTAATTTGCTTTTCGATATAATCGAGCACGTCCCCTATTAGAAAATTTGTTTAAGTTATTTAAAGCCATACTCTCTCTTTATAAATCGTTCTATACACTTTTCGCAAATTTTCGACAATGCATAATTATTATATAATATTTTCATATTTCTGTCAAATCAATTTTTAACAATTCCGTGTTCACGATAAAGAAAACCGCGTATGAATATTCATACGCGGACAACATCTATTTAATTAGTCATTTTTTCTTGTTTTACTTTATGGTCGATAACGTGACGGGAGGCAAGTTCATCGCGCACCTCTTCGAGCGATATGCCGTTTTCCACCATCATTACCATCACGTGATAGGCAAGGTCGGCTATTTCATATATCGTTTCCTTTTTGTCTTGCGCCTTACCTGCAATGATAACCTCTGTGCACTCCTCACCGATTTTTTTCAAAATCTTGTCAAGCCCTTTTTCAAAGAGATACGTCGTATACGAGCCTTGTGGTTTCGTTGCTTTTCTTTCAAGCAATAACTCGTACAAGCCACGCAAGCTAAATTCGTTTTTCTCCTCGCTGATATACAAGGGATTGAAAAAGCAACTATCCTTGCCCGTGTGGCATGCAGGACCGTCTTTCTCTACTTTTACAACAAGCGCATCCTTATCGCAATCTGCCGTAATGGATACTACGTGTTGATAATTGCCACTCGTTTCCCCTTTAAGCCATAACTCTTGACGGCTTCTGCTCCAAAAACACGTCAATCCTTTTTCCAACGTGATATTTAAGCTTTCCTTGTTCATATACGCAAGCGTCAATACGTCGCCTGATTTTGCGTCGACCACAATCGCAGGGATTAAACCGTTTGCATCAAATTTCAATTCTTGTACTTCTATCATACTCTCACTCCTATTATATACGCATCGTTATCCCGTTTTGGGACAACGTTTTTTTCAAATCGGGTATAGCTATTTCGCCAAAATGGAAGACGGAAGCAGCCAACCCTGCGTCCACCGTGGGAACTTTCTTAAAAAGCTCTATAAAATGTTCTTTCTTCCCAGCACCGCCCGAAGCAATTACTGGTACGTCAACGGCTTCACATACCGCTTGCAACAGCTCGATATCAAAACCGTTTTTTACGCCGTCGGTATCCATGGAATTAACAACGACTTCCCCAGCCCCCTCGCTTACGCAACGAACAATCCAAGGGATAGCGTCCATGCCCGTATCCTCTCTTCCGCCTTTTGCAAACACGTGGAATTTCCCGTTTACGCGCTTGATATCCGCAGAAATAACGACGCATTGGTCACCGTATTTTTTTGCCGCTTCCCCTATCAACGTAGGGTTTGCAATAGCGCCCGAATTAACGCTTACTTTATCCGCCCCGCAAGAAAGTACCCTTTCAAAATCCGCCGTGGAGCGAATTCCGCCACCTACCGTCAGGGGAATAAACACGTTTTGAGCCACTTCACGAAGTACGTCTGTAAAAAGCTTACGTCCCTCCGCAGATGCCGTTATATCGTAAAAAACCAACTCGTCCGCGCCGTTATCGGAATAAAATTTTGCCAAATCAACAGGCGAAGCTACCTCGCGGAGCTTTTCAAAGTTTACGCCTTTTACCACTTTTCCGTCCCTTACGTCCAAGCAAGGAATAATACGCTTGGTAATCATTTCGCCACCTCTATCGCCTCTTTCAAATCGATTGCTCCAATATAATACGCTTTACCTATAATCGCCCCGTACACGCCGTTTTTCGTCAACGTCTTAATATCTTCAATGGAGGAAACGCCACCCGAAGCAATAATATTTAAGCTAAACTTCTCCGTCAACTCTTTATACAAAGCTTGATTAGCGCCTTTCATCGCACCGTCTTTGGATACGTCCGTGCAAATAACCGTTTTTACGCCGAACGCTTGCATCTTTTCCAAAAATGCATAAACGTCGTATTTTGATTTTTCAAGCCAACCTTTTATAGCAACTTTACCATCCGCAATATCCGCACCTACGGCAATTTTGTCGCCGTATTTTGCGATTGCTTCTTGTAAAAACGCCTCGTCCGTGACAGCAGAAGTGCCGATAATTACACGGCTTGCCCCAGCTGAAACGTACTTTTCTATCGTATCCATAGTACGGATTCCACCGCCGATTTCAACGAACAAACCCGTTTCGTCAACAATTTTCCGTACGACGTCCATATGCATAGGCACGCCCAATTTTGCGCCCGCCAAATCAACGACGTGGATTTGCATAGCGCCTTGTTCCTTAAAAGCGCGTGCAACCATAACGGGATTTTCGTTATACACCGTCATTTGCGCGTAATCGCCTTTATATAAACGTACGGCTTTATTGTCGTATAAATCTATTGCAGGAAATATTTTCATGGATTAGTCCTTTTCTTCTACAAACGCGCGCAAAATATTCAAACCGACGTCCCCACTTTTTTCAGGGTGGAACTGACAGCCGAGCACGTTTTCCTTGCCAATTGCCGCGGTTAACGCCTTATCGTATTCCGTCGTTGCCAATACGTCTTGACAATCGGTTGCGTGATACGAATGCACAAAATAGGCGTGGTCGCCCTCTTTCAGGTATTTAAATAAGAAATTTTCTTTGGTAAAATGCAATCCGTTCCAACCGATATGCGGAACCTTTAAATCGGAGCGAACGTACCCCTTTATCGGTGTGACGTTGCCGTGAATAAGCCCTAAACCATCGTGCTCGCCATACTCGAAGCTCTTATCTAAAAGCAACTGCATACCAAGACAAATACCCATCATATATTTGCCCTTTTGGGCTTGTTCTTTTACCAGCTCGCCAAGACCGCTTTCACGAAGTTTTTTCGCCGCGTCCTCAAACGCGCCCACCCCAGGGAGTATAATCTTATCCGCATTTTCAATGACGCTTTTTTGCGAAGTAATTACCGCTTCCGCGCCAATTTTTTTGAAGGACGAGCAGAGGGAAAATAAATTTCCTACGCCGTAATCAACAATGGCTATCATATAAACTCCTTATAATATGCCTTTCGTGGACGGGATTTGATGTGCGCGCATCATATCGATTGCCGTCGCCTTGGCAAGTGCACGCGCAACCGCCTTAAACGTACCTTCGATAATGTGATGTGCGTTCTTTCCTGCCAACTGCTTCACGTGCAAAGTAATTTTCGCTTCGCGAACGAACGCCAACCAAAACTCTTCACAAAGTTCACAGTCAAAATCACCCACTTTTTCAAAAGCAAACTGCAAATCGATAGAAGCGTAATCCCTGCCCGACAAATCAGTTGCAACCATAATCAACGTTTCGTCCATCGGCAAAATAATATCGCCGTAGCGGGTGATACCACGTTTTTCGCCAAGCGCCTCGGCAAACGCTTTACCAAGCGCAATACCGATATCCTCCGTAGTGTGGTGATAATCCACCTGCACGTCGCCTTTGCAACGCACCGTTAAATCGTAATTGGCGTGTTTAGCAAAAAGAGTAAGCATATGGTCGAGAAATCCGCAACCGCTGGCAATTTCACTCTTTCCTTCGCCGTCCAAGTTCAAACGGAGCAATATATCCGTTTCGCCCGTTTTTCTTACGACTTCACTCACTCTTCTCATTTTGTTTCTCCTTTACTATTTCTTCTACGCACGAAAGAAAAATATCCATTTGCTTTTTCGTGCCGATTGTCACACGGTTGAACTCTTTAATTCGTTCCCCGTTGAAATGCCGTACCAAAACCCCTTTTGCTTTTAATCTTTCGTACAATTCCTGTCCGCTAATTTTAGGAGATTTCACGAACAAGAAATTCGTTTTAGAGCTTAATACGGTAAACCCAAGCCTACGCAATTCCGCCGTTGTATACGCGCGGGTTTGGCATATTTCTTGGCATTTTTTATCAAAATACGCTTGCTCGCAAAGTGCAATACGTCCCGCCTCCATCGTCATACGGTTAACGTTGTATGGATTCGTCGAATACTTAATCGCGTTTAAGTCCGCAATCAAGCTTTCGCAAGCAAACCCAAAGCCAAGACGTGCCCCTGCCAAGCTTCTCGATTTGGAAAACGTTTGCGTGACCAAAAGATTATCGTATTTGTTGATTAAATCCACACAGCTTTCCCCGCCGAAATCCACGTACGCTTCGTCAATAACAACTACGTTATTGGGGTTGGAACGTAAAATCTCCTCAATTTCCGCTTTGGACAGCGCAATCCCCGTCGGAGCGTTAGGATTAGCAATAAACACCGTTGCGTTTACCCCGCAATATTCTCGATAATCTATCGTAAAATCCTCTTTTAAAGGAATCGTCTTATACGGAACGCCGTTTAACTCGGCAAAGACCGAATAAAAGCCGTACGTAATATCCGCAAAAACGGCGGGCGTGTTTTTATCACAAAACGCCATAAACGCAAAATTCAAAACCTCGTCCGAACCGTTGGTCGGTAAAATTTGCGTCTTTTTTACGTTGAAAACTTGCGACGCCTTTTCCACGAGCGCCGAACAAGTAGGGTCGGAATACAAATTGCATTTGCCTGCTTGCTCTTTCACCGCTTTTACAACCGATTTCGGGGGAGCAAAAGGCGACTCGTTAGTGTTCAGTTTTATATAACGCATGTCCTTGGGTTGTTCCCCTGGCACGTACGGCGCAAGCGCCTTATATTTTTCACTGAAAAAACGGCTCATCTTTTTTCTTCCTTATTCTTCTTTTTCAAAACGTATGGTTGCGCTCTTTGCGTGCGCTTGCAAGCCCTCACGGTTTGCAAACACGGAGATTTTTTCCGCCACTTCTTCAAGCGCTTCTTTCGTATAATACGTAAATTGTGATTTCTTTACAAAATCGTCCACAGACAAGGGGGACGAAAAACGCGCAGTACCACTTGTCGGGAGAGTGTGATTGGGACCTGCAAAATAATCGCCCAAAGCTTCGGGGCAATACTTGCCCATAAAAATTGAACCTGCATGCATTACGTTTTCCAAATAATCGAAAGGATTATCCACGCACAGTTCTAAATGTTCGGGTGCTATTTCGTTGGCAATATCAATTGCGGAAAGCAAATTTTCCGCCACGATAATCTTTCCGTTATCGTCAATTGATTTTCTTGCAATTTCACTACGCAAAAGGTTCGGGATTTGTTCCTCTAAGGCACTAGATACCGCCTGCGCAAATTCCATACTATCCGTCACCAAAACGGCACTCGCCATTTTGTCGTGTTCTGCTTGCGATAATAAATCCGCCGCGATATGCGTGGGATTATTCGTATTATCCGCCACGACGAGAATTTCGCTTGGCCCTGCTATCATATCAATAGAAACCACGCCGAACACTTGTTTCTTTGCCTCCGCAACGAACGCATTACCAGGCCCGACAATTTTATCCACCTTAGGGATACTTTCCGTACCGTAGGCAAGCGCGCCAACGGCTTGCGCTCCACCAACCTTAAAAATTCTATCTACGCCCGCAACCTTTGCCGCCGTTAAAATGTCGGGATTAATATCCCCCGATTTCGTAGGCGTGACAATGACGATTTCCCTGCATCCTGCTATCTTTGCAGGGATAGCGTCCATTAAAACGGTAGACGGATACGCCGCCGTACCACCGGGCACGTATAATCCAACTTTTTCAATCGGCGTAATTTTCTGCCCGATTACCACGCCGTTCGCTTTTTCGATTTTAAGCCCGTCGCGGACTTGTTTTTGGTGAAAAGCACGGATATTTTTCGCCGCTTCTTCTAAAATAGCAACAAAAGCGGGGTCGGCATTGTTATACGCCTTCTCGATTTCCTCTTTCGAAACCTCCAACGTATCTAAAACCACGCCGTCAAATTTTTCCGCATACGCTTTCAACGCTTTATCGCCGTTTGTTTTTACGTCCGCTAAAATGTCTGCAACAATGCCTTCCACGTTCATGGTGGGCGTCACTCTTGCAAAAATTTCTTCGGGCGCAACTTCGCCGTATTTGTAAATCTTAATCATATCAAATACCCGTCAATCGATTAATTTTCCTACTTCTTCCGTCAATTTTTCAATTTCTTTCGTTTTGAATTTGAAACTCGCTTTATTCGCAATCAATCTTGCGCTAATCGGGAATACCTTTTCGATTACTTCCAAATCGTTTTCTTTCAACGTCGTGCCCGTTTCCACGATATCCACGATTACGTCCGAAAGCCCCAAAATAGGCGCAAGCTCTATCGAACCGTTCAATTTAATAACGTCGATATCTCTACCCTTTTTTGCGTAAAACGCTTTGGTTGCACGCACGAATTTCGTCGCTACCTTCAACGTCGTTTCCCCATCGTCGTGAAAACCTTTTTTCGCCGCGACCGCCATCGAGCATATACCCGTCTTTAAATCGAGAAGCTCGTACACGTCGGGCAAGTATTCGTTGAGGATATCCTTTCCACAAACCCCGATATCCGCCGCACCACGTTCTACGTAGATAGACACGTCGGAGGGTTTTACCCAAAAATAGCGGACTCCTTTTTCAGGATTTTCGAAAATAAGCTTACGGTTGTTTTCTTTAATAGAGGGGCACTCGTATCCCGCTTTTTCAAAAGTTGCGTATACCTTTTCCCCCAATCTACCTTTGGGAAGGGCGATATTTATCATACCTTTTCTCCCCCTTTTCGTAAATCTACCAATTCGCAATAGCGCACTTTGTCCGCAGACGTTCTAACGTTGACGCTCTTGCCTTGTTCCGTTTGCAAAAGCACGTATTTGGAAAGCGCTTCAACGTCCGTTTGTTCGTCGTATAAAACGAGCAAATCCACGTCGTACGAGGGCTTTTGTTTTTTAAAGCCTTGCAACAAATCGAGATATACCGCAAAACCGATTGCACCCGATTTTCTGTGCATA
>SVIK01000019.1 GCA_015069525.1 Clostridiales bacterium
GGTCAAAGCGTACTTGCTGGCAACATTCTCGTTCGTCAACGTGGCACGAAAATTCATCCTGGTGCAAACGTAGGTATTGGCAAAGACGACACGCTTTTCGCGCTTGTCGACGGCGTAGTACGCTATGAAAGAATGGGCAAAGATAAGAAGAAAGCAAGCGTTTATCCCGTAGCGGATGCGAAATAAGCTCAATAACAACACACCAAAAAGCGGAAAGCGATTGCTTTCCGTTTTTTGTTTGACTTTTGGGTAGGGATATGGGAAACTATGCTTTTTTTCCTGATAAAAGGAGCACCATTGGCAGATAACAGCTAAAAAACAAGCGAACGCCCCTATTCCGTCTTGACTTTTTTCGCGTTTGCCGTTATAATATAGAAACAAATGATAAGCTCTGTTTAGAGGGGGCTGTTTTTGGGTAATAATAAATATATGGAAAATTATACGATAGACAATACAACAAGAACGAATCTTTTGCCCGTAATTCCTTTGCGGGGCAAAGTCGCTTTCCCGAATACCAACGTGCTTTTCGAGGTGGGTAGGGAAATGACCTTAAAAGCCGTTAACCGCGCAAATGCGACGGCGGACAGGCTCGTTTTTATCTGTACGCAAAAGGTGACGGAAAAGGACGAGATTACCGCAAACGATATGTACAGCGTCGGCTGTGTGGCAAGGATTAAACAGGCATCGCAACTCAACGGCGGAGCTATCCGTGTGCTGTGTGAGGGGCTTTATCGCGCTCGCGCGCGTGAAATCACCGTGGCAGACGGACATTTTTCCGCTGTTTGTGACGAACTGAAAATTAAGCGTGGCGACGAGGTTCTGGAAGAGGCGTATTTCCGCACGGCAAAAGCGCTCGTGAAAGACGTGTTGGGGGTGGACGGCAAAATCAGCAAGGACGTGGCGTTGAAATTGGATACTTGCCACGACGCGGAAGAATATATGAACGTCGCCCTTTCCGCTATGCGCGTGCGCCTTGAAATTAAACAACAAAGCCTTGAAAAAACGGACGTTATCGAGAGATTGAAGCTCTTTGAAAAGTGCTTAAACGACGAGCTGGAAATTTCCAAAATCGAAAAGAAAATCACGATGACGGTGCGTCAAAACATCGATAAATCGCAAAAGGAATATTACCTGCGCGAGCAGATGAAGGCTATCCATACCGAGCTTGGCGAGGACGGCAAGGAAGAGGATGAATTTCGCGAAAAAGTCAAGGCGAAGTGCCTGCCTGCCGATTTGGAAGAAAAATGCCTGAAAGAAATCGACCGCATGGAGAAAATGCAACCCTCCTCCCCCGAATACAACGTAATTTCGGGGTATTTGGAACAGGTTTTGGCTCTGCCTTGGACGGAAGAAACGGTAGACACCGAAAAGTTAGAGGATTGTATCGCCGTTTTGGATAGCGACCACTATGGTCTTGAAAAAATCAAGGAAAGAATCGTTGAATATCTCGCCGTTTTGAAACTGACGGGGAATATGAAAGCCCCTATTTTATGTTTTGTCGGCCCTCCTGGAGTGGGGAAAACGAGTATTGCGAACTCGATTGCGCGCGCGTTGAATAGAAAATTCGTGCGGATGAGCCTTGGCGGGGTGAAGGACGAAGCGGAAATCCGCGGGCATAGGCGCACGTATATCGGGGCTATGCCTGGGCGCATTATTTACGGCATGAAAAACGCTGGTTCGATTAACCCCGTGTTCTTGCTGGATGAAATTGATAAAATTACGTCCGATATGCACGGCGACCCTGCTTCTGCCTTATTGGAAGCGCTCGACCCTGAACAAAATACGACTTTCCGCGACAGATATTTGGAAACGCCGTACGATTTGAGTAAGGTTCTCTTTATCACGACGGCAAACTCGCTTGATACGATTCCCGCGCCCTTGCGTGACAGAATGGAGATTATCGAGCTGTCGGGATACACGATAGAAGAAAAAACGGAGATAGCAAAGCGCTATCTCGTGCCCAAGCAGTTGAAAGCGAACGGGCTTTTGGAAAAGCACGCGGAGTTCTCCGACGAGGTGTTGCGTTTCGTTGTCGAAGGGTATACCCGAGAGGCGGGCGTGCGCACTTTGGAACGCACGGTTGGGGGGATATGCCGTAAAATAGCGGTTAAACACGCCAAAAACAAGCGCACGGCAAAGGTGAAACTCACCAAAGAAAAGGTGGAAACGATGCTTGGCGCACCCAAATTCACGATAGACGAGGCCTTCTTGCGTCCGCAAGTGGGCGCGGTAAACGGGCTCGCTTGGACGGTTGTCGGTGGGACGACGCTCACGGTGGAGACGACGGTGATGCGTGGGAAAGGCGAAATCCGTTTGACGGGGAAGCTTGGCGAAGTGATGAAGGAATCGGCGCAAACGGCGCTCTCGTATATTCGCGCGCACGCGGAAGAATACGGAATAGACAGCGCGGTGTTTGCGGAAAACGATTTGCATATCCACGTGCCCGAGGGGGCTACGCCCAAGGACGGGCCGAGCGCGGGCATTACGATGGCGACGGCGATTTTGTCCGTGTTGACGGATAGAAAGGTGCGTGGCGACGTGGCGATGACGGGCGAAATTACCTTGCGGGGCAAGGTGTTGCCGATTGGGGGTTTGAAGGAAAAAGCGCTTGCTGGAAGACGGGTGGGCATTAAAACCATCATTATCCCCAAGGGAAACGAAAAGGAT
Organism: Clostridiales bacterium; assembly: GCA_015069525.1. Classification (GTDB taxonomy): domain Bacteria; phylum Bacillota; class Clostridia; order Christensenellales; family Borkfalkiaceae; genus Scatosoma. The sequence goes on from SVIK01000019.1 coordinate 2,668, forward strand.
TTGGAACAATTGCCCGAAGCGGTGAGAAAGGAAATTCGCTTTATCCCCGTGGAACAGGTGGAAGAAGTGTTTAACGTTGCGCTTTGCGATAAGGAAGACGAACCTAAACAAAAACGGGTGTCTTCGGTGGCAAGAAGCGGTGTTAGCGACGTGCGTTGCAGAAATTAAAAGAAAAAAGGGGCTACCATGTACGAGATGAAAGGGCAAGAAACGCCATTGATAATTAAAAATGCGACGTTTATTACTTCGGCGGCACGCGCGGAGCAATTTATCACGCCTCAAAAGCCGATGATTGCCGTTTGCGGAAAATCGAACGTGGGAAAGAGCTCTTTTATCAATATGCTTGCAAACCGCAAGAAATTGGCGAAAACGAGTAGCGAGCCTGGGCGAACGAGGCTGGTGAATTACTTTGATTTTGGTGAGTTTATCCTTGCCGATTTGCCCGGGTACGGGTTTGCGCGCGTATCCAAGGGTGAAAAGGAGAAATGGGCAAAAACGCTAGATATGTTTTTCCGTAAGAAGGAGGAAATTGCGCACGTGTTTATGCTGGTGGACGCTCGGCACGACCCGACGGCGGACGACGTGCAAATGATGCAGTTTTTGCATTACCATATGCTCCCCTTTACGGTGGTTTTAACCAAGGCGGACAAGCTTTCGCGGATGAAATTAAAAGAACATATCAAAGCAATCGCCTCCGATTTATATCTTGGCGTGGAGAATTTGCTGGCAACGAGTGCGGAAACGGGCTATGGTAAAAACGACGTGCTTGGCAAAATCCGTGCGGTGATTGATACCGCGGAAGAAGCGCCGTACGAGGACGAGGACGAGGCGGAAGAGGACGAAGAAACGGAAGAATAAAGAATAACGCTGAAAACACGGGTTTTGCCCGTGTTTTTTCGTGCGATAAACATAAAAAGCGCGTTATCCCCCCAAACTGTATGCGTAATATTGAAAAAGGAGCGTGCGGTATGGGGCAAAAAGCGCGGGAAGAAAGGAAAAGCGGGTTTTTGAAAGGAGCGTTTATTATTGCGCTGGGTGGATTTGTGGCGAAAGGAATTGGGGCTCTATATCGAATTCCGCTTACCAATCTTATCGGCGGACACGGCATCGGGCTATACCAAATGGTGTATCCCGTGTACTGCTTGCTCCTCACTATTTCCGCCACGGGAATCCCCTCCTCGATAGCCAAGCTAACGGCGGAACGGATAGGGAAGGGACAATCGGACGAGCCGATTTTCAAAACGGCGTTGAAACTGTTTTTGATTATCGGCGGAGTGGGTGCGCTGTTGATGTGCGCAATCGCTCCCTTTTTAAGCGGAGCGCAAGGGATACGGGAGATTACCGTGGGGTATTTCGCGTTGGCTCCCTCCGTTTTATTGGTGTCGGCAATATCCGTGTATCGGGGATATTTCCAAGGCAGAAATTATATGACGCCTACCGCGCTTTCCGAAATCGTTGAACAAGCGGTGAAGGTGGCGCTCGGGTTGCCCTTTGCCTATCTTTTTCGTGGGGACGTGGCGCGTGCGGTGGTGTTTTTGTTGCTCGCCGTGTCTATTTCCGAGTTGATAGCTCTATTCGTAATGTTTTTCTTCCGCAAACGAGCGCGTAATAGGGGGTTAATCGCGCACGGGCACGGGGATAGCGTGCGCGCAAGGGAGATTTTGCGGTTGAGTGTACCCGTCACGTTTAGCGCTATGCTTATCCCCCTTTCTGGGATTTTAGACAGCGTGCTTGCCGTGCGATTGTTGAGCAAATACGCAAGCGATAGCGTGGCGCTTTACGGCTTGTTTTCGGGCGGGGCGGTGACGATTATCAATTTGCCCGTATCTGTTTGCTACGGTATTGCCGCGGCGAGCGTCCCTAGCGTTGCGCAGGCACAGGCAAAGGCAGAAAAGTCTGGCGGAAAGGCGAACGTGCGGAAAAAGATATTCTTTTCGTTGGGGATAACCGCGCTCGTGTCCGCGCCGTCGGCGGTGGGGCTGTATTTTTTTGCGGGACCGATAGCAAAAATCGTGTTCCGCAGTTTGCGCGCGGAGGAGCTTGCAATTTTAACGGAGCTCGTGCGGGTGTTTTCCGTGAGTGCGTTGACGTTATCGCTTGTGCAGACGCTTTCTGCGTGCTTGACGGCGCAAGGGAAGCCGAAGCTTTCCGCAATTTCCATGCTAATCGGGGTGATTGTGAAAACGCTCGTTTACGTCGTGCTGTTGCAAAACCCGAAGATTTCCGTTTTCGGGCTTGCGTATGCGACGAATCTTTGTTATTTGATTGCTTTTTTGCTTGATTTGATATATAATATTATCGTATCAAGAAAAAGCAAGGAGAAAGGGAAATGATTACGGTAATTGGCTTGGGCGTGCGCGCGGGCGATTTGACGAAGCGTGGGGAACGTGCGATTATAGAGGCGCAAGAAAAAGGGTTTCCTATATTGGTAAGGACGGCGAAAACGCGTTCCTATCAAAGCGTGCTCGATTTGGGTGTAGAGCATACTTGCCTCGATTTCGTGTATGAAAGGAGCAGGAATTTTGCTACGCTTGCCAAAAACCTTGCCAAACAAGTATTGGAGGCGGGCGAAAACGCCGTATATCTCGTGGACGGGGCTTCCTTGGAGGACACTTCCGTAAAAATCTTGCAAAAACGCTTGCGCGGGAAGATGGAAATTATCGACGGCGTATCGAAAGTGACGGCGATTTTGGGCTTGGCAGGCTTGAAAGGCTGTTCGTACACCGCCCTTTCCGCTTACGAATTGTTAGAAAAGATAGAGGGTGGATTGACACTCCCCTTAGTCGTATACGATTTGGACGATAGAGCTTTGGCGGGGGATTGCAAACTCGCCTTAGGGGATTTGTTTGGAGAAGAGACGCAAACGCGCTACGTTATCGGGGATAAAGCGGTAAAAATTCCCCTTTACGCGTTGGATAGACAAAAGGAATACGATTATACCTCTGCGGTGGTTATCGAGGAAAAGCCGTTGTTAGAAAAGACGCGTTTTACCATAGAGGATTTGAAAGAGATTATCGTGCGCTTGCGTATGCCCGACGGTTGCCCTTGGGATAGAGTGCAAACGTGTGAGAGCATTAAAATGTCTGCTGTGGAGGAAGCATACGAGCTGGTTGACGCTATTGACCAAGAGGACGATGAGAAAATCCTTGAAGAAGCGGGCGACGTGCTGATGCAGGCTGTTTTCCACGCCGTTTTGAAAGAGGAAACGGGTGCGTTTACGCTTACCGACGTGTTGACGGGGGTGTGTAATAAGCTTATTAGCCGTCATACGCACGTGTTTGGTAAGGACAGCGCGGAGAGTGAGAACGGCGCGCTCAACGTTTGGGAGAAGAACAAGATGCAAGAAAAGCATCAAACGACGTATGCGGACGCCGTCAACGACGTGCCCAAATGCTTCCCTGCGGTGATGCGTGCGCAAAAGGTGGGCAAACGCGCCTCAAAAGCGGGGATGGATTTTGCTGACGTGCAATCGGCGTCGACGCGCGTACAAGAAGAACTTGCAGAGTTTTTCGAAGCGTACCGCTTAGGGAATAAAGAAGATATTGAAAAAGAGCTTGGCGACGTGTTGTTTGCCGTTGTTAACGTGGGCAGAAAAGCGGGGTGTGATTGCGAAAAAGCGCTGAAAGAGAGCGTGGAACGGTTTGCCAAACGCTTTACGGAGGCGGAAAGATTGGCGCTTGCCGACGGGAAGGACGTGTTAACCCTTTCGGAAAGCGAGTGGGATAGTTATTACGTAAAGGCAAAGGCAGGGTTGCGTTGAAAATAAAACGTAGGGGGCAGGTATGCGTTTAAAAGAGATACATATCAAAGACGTGACAATTAAAAACAACGTATTTCTTGCGCCCTTGGCAGGGTATACCAATTACGCCTTTCGTCGACTTGCAAAAGGCTACGGCGCGGGGCTTTGTTATACGGAAATGGTGAGTGCAAAGGGCTTAAAATACGGCAACGAGAATACGGAAAGTTTGTTGTATACCGACGAAAACGAGGGATTAACGGCGGTGCAGATTTTTGGAAGCGAGCCTGACGTTATGCGTTTGGCGTGCGAAAATCCCGTGCTTGCGCCCTTTCCTATCGTGGATATCAATATGGGTTGTCCCGTGCCGAAGATTTATAAAAACGGCGAAGGGAGCGCGTTGCTTGAAAACCCGATTTTGGCGGAAAGAATCGTTAAAGAGTGCGTAAAAAGCGGGAAGATTATCACGGTTAAGTGCCGTATTGGTGTGGATAACGAGCATATTATTACGGCGGATTTTGCAAAACGTATGGAAGACGCTGGGGCGAGCTTAATCACGGTGCACGGTAGGACGAAAGACAAGGTGTACGCGGGCGAGGTGAATTATAAAGAGATTGCCTTGGCAAAGCGTGCCGTACAAATCCCCTTGATTGCAAACGGCGGGGTGTTTTCTTCCGCCGACGCGGATAAGTTGATGGACGAAACGGGCGCGGACGGCGTTATGGTGGCGCGAGCCTCGCTATTTAATCCGCAAATCTTTTGCGCGCTTACGGGCACGCCTACGGAAAGCAAAAGGGAAATGTTTGAAAAACAGCTGAAATGGACGGGGCAAGTATGCGACGAACGCTTTACAACGGTGTTTATGCGAAAAATGGCGTCCTTTTACGTGAAAGGGGAACGGGACGCAACGTCGTATAAAGAACGGCTTTTTGCTTGCCAATCGCCCAGCGAGATTTTGGCAATCGTACGGGAAATGTGGAATTGAGCGGTTTAACCGCTCTTTTTTATTGGAAAAGGGGGATTGTTATATCAAAGAAAGCTATTGACAAAACACACGGGTTATGATATAATAAACAAGACGGTTTTCCGTTAGTATACAAAAAACCGTCCTTATAGGACGGCGTGGAAAGACTCATGAAAGAAAAACGCGTAAAAATTTGGCATAGTATACTGTTGGTGTGCGTGGACGTGCTGGCTGTGACGCTGGCGGGGGCGTTCGCGTATTTTTCTACCCTTTCAACGTGGAATATCCCCCAACCCGTATTGCTTTGGTGGGGGGCAAACGTAGCGCTTGCCGTGCTCGTTTTCCTGTTGTTTAACTTGTATCGTGTGCTCTTTTCCTCCGTCGGCTTTCCTGAAATGAGCAGGGCGCTCGTTGCGGTGGCAATCCTTGGCGTTTTAAACGTCGTGTTTGCGTTGGTGACAAAGGGAGCGTATATTACGGTTGGGACGGCGCTCGTCTATGCGCTTTCGCTGTTTTGTATAGCTTCTGCGGTGCGACTTTGGAAGCGCGGTATCATTTTCTTCCGCAATCATATCGTTGGCGGGGGAAAAAAGAAAACGCGCGTAATGATTGTAGGCGGTGGCGCGGCGGGGCTTGCTTTGATTAAAGAAATGCAGGACTCGGTTAAGAGTGTGTATTATCCCGTGTGTATTGCGGACGACGATTTTGAAAAACGTGGAAAATCGGTGCGTGGCGTGAAGATAGTGGGTACGACGTACGAGGTAAAACGTATTGCCGTGCAGTACGGCGTGCAAGAAATCTTCGTCACGATGCCCGCCGTTGAGAAAAAGAAAGTGAGTGAAATCGTGCAACGCTGTCAAGAATGTGGTTGTCCCGTCAAAATGTTGCCGGGAATTTACCAAATGGCGAACGGTGAGGTGACTATGTCTAAGCTTCGTCAAGTGGACGTACAGGACTTGCTTGGGAGAGAGCAAGTACGCGTCAATTTGGACGAAATTATGGGGTATATCGAAAACAAAGTCGTGCTAGTCACGGGAGGCGGTGGCTCGATAGGGAGCGAGCTTTGTCGACAAATTGCCACGCATAAGCCTAAGACGCTGATTATCCTTGATATCTACGAAAACAACGCGTACGAGATTGAACAAGAGCTGAAACGGACGGATTCCTCGTTGAACCTTCTTACCTTGATTGCGAGCGTGCGCGATAGAGAGAAGATGCGGGACGTGTTTGCAAAATACCGCCCGCAAATCGTATTCCACGCCGCCGCGCATAAGCACGTGCCCTTGATGGAAACGAGCCCGAACGAGGCGGTGAAAAACAACGTGTTCGGCACGCTGAACGTGGCGCAATGCGCGGACGAGTTCGCCGTAGAAACCTTCGTGCAAATCTCCACCGATAAAGCGGTGAACCCGACCAATATCATGGGCGCAACCAAGCGTATTTGCGAGATGATTATTCAAACGATTGGTAGGCATAGTAAGCATACGAACTTCGTTGCGGTGCGCTTTGGCAACGTGCTTGGTTCTAACGGTTCGGTTATTCCTCTTTTCAAAAAGCAACTTGCGGACGGCGGACCTTTGACGGTCACGCATAAGGATATAATCCGCTATTTCATGACGATTCCCGAGGCGGTGTCGCTCGTATTACAAGCGGGCGCGTACGCAAAGGGTGGACAGATTTTCGTGCTCGACATGGGCGAACCGGTACGCATTTACGATTTGGCGTACAACCTTATCAAGCTTTCGGGATTAGAGCCGAACGTGGACGTCGATATCGTGTGCACGGGTTTACGACCGGGTGAAAAGCTGTACGAGGAACGTCTGATGGAAGAAGAGGGGTTGCAAAAGACGGAAAACGGCTTAATCAGTATCGCACGGCCTATTGAGTTGGACGAGGAATTCCTTTGGAAACAAATTGATATTCTGCATAAAAAAGCGTATGGAGAAGAGGACGGCGTGAAGAAAGCGGTGAAAGAGCTCGTGCCGACGTATACCGTGGATAAAAGAGATAGTGTCGCCGAGGCTTTGCATACGGCAACGCAGACGGACGAAAACGCTGAACGAGTAGGCTGATAAATCGGTTGACGATTAAAAGGAAATATAAAAAAGCCAAGCGGGAAACGCTTGGCTTTTTGGTTGTCGTTTTATGTGTTAATTCACATCCCTCGTAGGGGTAAACCCTTTGAGGGGAGGGAAGAAATTGCGTACGCTTTTTATATGGTAAAAAGCAGAAACAATCAGCGTGGCGCACGCAATACAGCAAACGGCTTGCAAACCGTTGCCAAGTAGGTTGGGAATTGCCCCGAAAAAGCCGTATAAAATGCTCTCGAAAAGAAAATAACCTACTATCATAACAAGCTCGCCAATCGTAGCGGAAAGGATACGGGGAAGAAAATCGAGCGAGGGTTTTCTAATAAACTTTTTCAACCCCCAACAAACGAAACACGCGAGAAATGCGTTTAGCCCCTTGATAACGAAGGTGGCGGGGGCGTAGAGGGCGTAGCCCAATAATAAATCGCCAAGCGCGCTCCCGATAGAGGCGCTAAGCACGCCGTAGATAGGGCCTAAACACCACGCGGAAAGGAGCACGAACACGTCGCCCGTATTGAAATATCCCGAAGCGGGCAACGGTACGGTGACGACCGCCGTACTAACGCAACAAAGGGCGCAGAAAAGCGCCGTCAACGTTAGACGTTTAGATAAGGACATACTTTTTAACGTGATGATTTTATGCATAATAATCCTTGCCTCCTCGTATATAAGGATATACTCGTATATAAGTATATAATTGATAAAAGGAAAAGTCAAGGAAATGAAAAGAAAAATCACGCAAAAATGAGAAAGTTTACGCTTTGACGGGTTTGATGCACTCGCCTGAGGAGGCGCTTTGGAAGATGACGAAAAATCCCTTGCCTTCCTCAAAGGGGGAACGGGGGACAAAAGCGCAAACGTCCTTGATTTCCTCGGGCGGAGTTTCGGGCGTTTCGGTGGCCAAGGCGTAGCAAATATACCGTGCCTTTCCGCCGTTATATACGATACCGACGAGGTATTGCGGGTTATCCTCTTCGCCTTTTACGCGCACCCACTCGCTACACGAAAACGCTCCGCAAAGCGTACCGTCTTTGGGGTATTTTTGCAACAGCTCGTCTATTTCCGATTTTACGGACAAATAATAGCCGTCCGTTTCGCGTGCAAACGGAGGGAGTACGTTTTCAGCATCGACATTTTGCGTAGCGTCAGCCCTTGCTTTCTCGTTTTGTTTTTCACCTGCGCTTTCAAAACGTGCATTTGGGTTAGTTTCTTGTAGCAACTCTTGTCCATTTTCTTCCTCCTTATAATAATTATCAACGGCAAGCGTTTCATCGTCGTAAACGCTTTGCGCCCTTTCCTCTTGTATCGTGGGGGTGGGCGCTTCTATAACTTCTTCCTGCTTTTTAGGGGAATTTTTGAAAAAAGAAGGGGGCATGGCTGAGGCGAGCATCTTTTTCCAATCGTATTTCCCGTCCCCGTTTACGCCATAGGCGATAGGGATTACGTCTTGCTTTGCAAAGCAAATGACGGCGCAAAAACCGTTGTCTAGCTCCATATCCGTAAGGATATTAAAAAGACTCTTTCCCCGTAGAGCAAGGAGTTCGGTTTTGCCTTTTCTATCGGCAAGCAAACAATAGTATTCCCCCGAAGAAAGAGGCGCAAAGTTGATAACGGAAACTTCCACGGCGAGGTTTTTACCGTACTGTTCCACTTTTACGAGCCCTGATAACGCTTTCCCGTCGCCTGAAAAGCCTTGTTTTACCTGTCGTAAAATACACATTTTTTTGACGTATTGCATAAATTCTCCCTTGAACGTATTACTATAAACATATTTATAGTATTACTTTATCAAGTGTGTGGGGAAGAAAAAGGGCTTTTTTTGGCGTTTTAGCAAAAACCTTGCGGAAATTTTATAAAATTAGGGAACAAATTGCAGGAAGTTATTGACCGAAAGCATTTTTGCGCGTATAATATAGGTATGGAAGAAAAAAGATTAAAAGTAAGCGTCGTCGTTTGGCGAATCGCACTACCGCTACTTGCGCTAGGGACGGTGGCGTGGATATTTTGCAATTCGTTGACGCCCGCCGTGCAGTCCTCGGCGCAAAGCGAAAGCGCAACGGGCGTTTTTATTGCGATTATACGGGTATTTTATCCTGAAATTTCTTCCTTGACGGAAGAGGCGTATGAAAAAATCCACGGCGTTATACGCGTTTTGGCGCACTTTGCGGAGTTCGCTTATTTGGGCGCTTTGCTGGCGTGGTGTTGGCGTGCGTATACGAAGAAACGGGCGTGGCTTGCATTGCCGTGTGCGGGAGTATTGCTTATTCCTATCGTTGACGAGCTGTTGCAATCGTTTACCGACGGGCGCGCTATGGAGATGACGGATTTGCTCGTTGATTGGGCGGGCGGAATACTCGGCGTGGCGTTTGCGTTGGCAACGTTGGCGATTGGTGCAAAGATAAAAGTAAAAAGGAGCAAAAAGCATGGGGAAAGAGAGCTTGGAGATAGCACTCATTAAATACAATAAAAAAACGTGGTGTAAGAGCGCGCTACTTGGATTTCTCATTGGTATGGCGATTATCGTGCCTGGGGTAAGTGGGTCTACGGTGGCGATTATCTTTAAGCTGTACGACCAATTCTTGTACGCGCTTGGCAATCTGTTTAGAAAATTTGCGATTTGTTTCGTCTTTTTATTGCCCATCGTAATCGGGCTCGTTATCGGCATCGGGCTGGGCTTTATTGCGATAAAAGAAGTGATAGATTTATTGCCGTTTGCCGTCACTTGCCTATTTGCGGGGCTGATGGCGGGCGCGTTTCCTGCGGTAAAGGATGAGATGAAGGGGGCGAAATGGACTCCGCTTCGTATCGCGCTCTTTTGTGCGGGAATACTTATCCCCGTCGCGCTTGGCGCGGTTTCCGCTATATTGACGGAAGGGGACGCCGACGTGTTTATTAAGATAGATTTTTGGCATATTATCCTTGCCGTTTGTATCGGTATCTTCATGGGGTTGACGCAAATCGTGCCTGGACTTTCAGCGAGCGCTCTTTTGATGGGCGTTGGTTGGTTTAGTAGCTTGCTTTCGAACGCAAGCTTTGGCTACATAGCGGAAAGTCCTGAAATGTTGCTGATATACGGGGCGATTATTATAGGCTTTGTTATCGGTATTCTTGGTTTTTCGAAAATACTGACCAAGCTTTTCGCGCGCGCGAGGTATTCTTCCTATTCGGCAATCGTGGGGCTTTCGCTCGGTTCTATTTTGTCGATGTTCTGCAACGGGGATACCATGAACGTGTATATTTCGTGGGCGGAAGGAAGCGCGAAGAACCCGATACTGGATATCTGCTTGGGTGTAGTATTGTTTATTATCGGCATTATCGGGGCGTATTGGCTCGTTCGCTATCAACGCAAAAAGGACGCGGAAAAGAAGCTTTCTGCGTCTACAATGAACGAATAATGTCGCTACTGCATACTTGGTTTCAAAAACTGCGCAAGGCAAGTGGCAAATACGGGTATACGTGCGATTGTTGCGGGGAGGAGCTGTTTGATTATCCCGCCCACCGCCTTTGTTTTTCTTGCGAGGCGGGGTTGGAGAGAAACGAAAAATACCGTTGCAATAAATGCGGTAGAAAATCGTTTACGGAGGGGGTATGTCTTACTTGTAAAGGCAAACCGCCCCTTTTCGATAAGGGAATTTCGCCCTTCGTCTATCGTGCGGAAACCGCTTCGCTTGTCAATCGGCTGAAAAACGGAGATAGACGGCTTGCCTTTTATTTCGGGGAGCAAGCCACGGCGACTTTCTTGCAAGAAAACCCTGTTATATCTGCTGACGAAACACTCGTCGTTATCCCCGTTCCCTTGACGAAGGAAAAACAAGGGGAGAGAGGATATAACCAAGCGCAAGAGCTTGCGGAAGTGGTTTGCGACGCGTTAAACGCGCGAAAGATTTCCGCGCGTTTGGAAACGGACGCTTTGCAAAAATTGCACGAAACGGCACAACAAAAGCATTTAACCTCCGCCGAACGTACCAAGAACGCATCGGGAGCGTATCATTTGCACAAGCGCAAACTTTTCGAGGGGAAAACGGTGTTGCTTGTGGACGATATTTTAACGACGGGCGCAACGGGAAGCGCGTGCGCTCGGCTGATGAAAGGCGCGGGCGCAAAACGGGTAATCCTTCTTACGGTAGCTTCCTTGCCCGAACGTAAATAGCGTTAACCCCCCTGTATCCCCTAAAACGTATCAAATAAACCGTCTTGTTTCGATGTAGAATTTCCATCGCGAGGCGGTCATTTTTTCTATGCGAGCGTAATCGGAGGAAGTGTGTAGGATATAATCGTCGCCCAGATAAATTGCCACGTGTCCCACTCTTTCTATGCCGGAAAGGTATTGACGGCTCTCGTTCGTGAAAAAGAGGCAATCCCCACGCTGAATATCCTTTTTTGCCACGAATTGTCCTTGTTTGACCTGTGTGCGCGTAGTCACTTGTAGTATCTTTCCCGCGCCCTTGTAAAAGACGTATTGAACGAGGGAAGAGCAGTCGAATTTCTGCACGGAAAAATTGCTTAACATATTGCCTTTTCCGTCGTGCAAACGGACTGCGCCGTAGACGTAGGGTACGCCAAGCAGTTTATATCCCTCGTCAATCACCGCTTCCACCCTTTCGTCCACGTTTTCTTCCAAGGACAAAAGGGCGGTGTACGAAGCGGAAATATACACCGTTTGATTGCGGTAATACGTCTTATACCAGCCGTCTTGTTTTTCAATGACGGCGTAAATTTCCCCTTTTTTTGCCCTACCTACGACGGAATACGACGCCCCTGCGCCTTTTCGTAAATTCACGCTGTCACCCGTGCAACGTATGTATTGCGCCGTTTTGGGCAAGGGCAAGGCAACGGAGCCGTTTTCCTCTTCTTCCTCGTCTTGTTCGTTATCCAGAGGCGGGGCTTCTATTGGTGGAGCGTCGTCGGGGAGGACGGGTTCTTCGTTTTCCTTGCAAGCCGTCAAAGCGAGCGTGGGCGCAAGCAAGGTGAGTGCAAAAATAAAGGCAAGCCATTTTCTTTTTTTCATAAAATTTCTCCTGTACATAAAACTCGTGTTCACGGATAATTGTTTCACGGGAAACAATGTGCTATTTTTCATGAACACTTTTTGATTATACAAAGAGGAAAGGGGGAGAAGCAAGAAAATATCCTCCGCCAAAAATTGGCGGAGGAGGAAAAAAACGGGAGAAAGGGGAGATTAAGGAAAAAAGGAACGAAAAAGAAGCTTTTTTTGCCAAAATCAAGCAAAGCAGTAAAAATTTTTAACCGTTGCTTTTCTCCCCGCTTGCGAATTTATAGTAAGTGTGTTATAATTAAAAGGCGTAAAGCAATAAAGGTGTGTATATGAAAAAATTTTTAACGGACGTGCATACGCATTCTACCTATTCTCACGACGGAAAATCGGCGCTTCCCGATATGCTTTCCCATGCCCTTGAAAAGGAAATCGCTTTTTATGGCGTTGCCGAGCATTTCGATTTCGATTCCTATCTTTTGGGCGGATTTAAAAACATAATGACGGACGCCGAAGAATATTTTCACGGCGCAAGACATTTACAAGAAGACTATGAAGGGTGCATGAACGTACTTATCGGCGCGGAGTTTGGCTATGCAAAAGACGGGCGCGTAATGGAATTTTATAAGAATTTACAAGAAAAGTACAAGCCCGATTTCGTGGTGAATAGCGTGCATACGCTCAACGGGAACGATTATTATTTTCAAGGCGCTTTTTACTGCGTAGTGGACGGTAAAAAAGTTTTAAAAGATAAGAAAGAAGTGTATAAGGAATATCTTCTTGCCATCCGCGAGAGCTTGGACGCTCCCTTTGCTTACGACATCGTCGGGCACGTGGGGTACGTCACGAGGTATGCTCCTTACGAGGATAAGAGTATGCGGTATGCGGATTACGCCAAAGAACTCGACGATATTTTGCTAACGATTATCCGTAAGGGGAAAATTTTGGAAATAAACGCTTCCAGAGGGAAGGGTGGTTTTTTGCCTACGGAAGAGATATTGAGAAGGTACTACGAGCTGGGCGGAAGAATGGTTTCATACGCTTCGGACGCGCACTCTACGGATAAGATAGCGAATAACCGTGACGAGGTGGTTGCGCTTTTGAAGGGGATTGGTTTTACGCATATAACGGTGCCGTGTAAGGGCGAATATATCAAGGTGGAGATTTGACGTGTCGGAATTGGATTTGTTAAAACTGATGCAACGCTACGGCGAGGAAACGGAGATTGCCGATTTTACCCCTGAGGAGTTGCAAGAACTGCTTGAAAAAATGCAAAACGGCGACGAACCGCTTCCTATGACGGTAGAGGCGTTTAAGGAAAAGTATTTTGCTTATTACGACGACGTCAAGGATAAAACGTTGAAAAAACAGGATTGGTGAGAGCGTGAAGAAAAGCAAAAAACAATACGAGTGTTTGATTTTCGACGCCGACCATACTCTTTTAAATTATATCGCGGACGAATATGCGGGGTTTACTCGCACGTATGCGCGGATAGGCATGACGGTGACGGACGAATTATTAAAAGACAGCCGTTTTTTCTCGGAAGAAACGTGGACGGAAGCGGGGCTGTACGACGTGGATAAACCGTCGGTACAAGCAAGCTATCACGCCGTTTACCGCTCGCACGTGACGGGAATTTTTGAAAAGGTGTTTCAAAAACACGGCAAGCCTATCAACGCATCGGCAAAGGAAACGGGCGAGATATTCTTAAAAGAATTGGAAAACGGTGGCGCGACTTTGGGAAAGGCGTTGGAGGTATTGACGGCGCTCTCTCAAAGATACGACGTATGTATTGCGACAAACGGGCTCGCCGATATACAAAAGGGTAGGTTGAAGGAATTTGCGAAGTACGCAAAAATCTACGTGTCGGAAGAAGTAGGACATATCAAGCCGTTGTCTGCATTTTTCAAGAAGATATTGGCGGATACGGGATATGCAAGCGAAAAATGCTTAATGATAGGCGATTCGTTGCGCTCGGATATAGACGGGGCGAAATCGGTGGGAATGGACGGATGCTGGTTCAATCCCGAACGCAGAGAAAACACGACGAAAGTCTTTCCCGATTACGAGATAGCAAGGATAGAAGAATTATACGAATTTTTGTAAAAGAAAAACTGCGTTCAGCCGATTGGCTGAACGCAGTTCTTTTTTATTCGTTTGATTATTTCAACGCTTTGATGAGGGCGATGATGCCTTCTACAAGGAAGAATATACCAGCGATGAGGAAGAGGATATCCACGCGGAAGAACAAGCAGATGGCAATCGCTACGATAACGACGGGCTCTACGAAGATAAGCACTTTGGAAAGCAAAGTCTTATTCTTTTGCAAATTCTTGCATGCTTCGATAACTTGCAATACGCCGTAAATAAGAAGGACAACGGCAAGCACGATACGCGCGATATCGATAAGCAACCAGCCAAAGAGGATAACTACGACACCGAGCACCGCTTTGATTACGCAGGGAATCCAATCTTTGTTTAAAAGGTCGAGTACGGCAACGACGATAAGGGCTACGCCAAAGAGAGTCATTGCAATACTGATAACGCCGGCTTTGAACACGATGAACAAAATGCCGAGCACAATCATGATAATAGACATGAGTAAGTTGTTGGGAAGTTCTTTCTTTTTCATAATAAGCTCCTTTAAAAATTTTATACTGTCATTATACTATGAAAAATAAGGTTTGTCAAATACGTGTTTGCAAAAAAAATGCAAAAAAACCGATAAGTTTTATAAAAAATAAGCCGTTTTTACGATATTGTAAAACGGCTTCACATTATTCAGTTTTTCTTGTCGTCTTTGTTCGCTGGATGAAGAAAATCGGCTTCCTTTTCAGGCTCTTTTTCCTGCGAAATGTTTTTCAGCTCGTTTTGCATTTTGCAAAGGCGCATCAATACGAAAAAGAGAATTGCGACGAAAGCAAACAAGCCTGCCCAGCCCCAGCCAAGGAAAGTTCCCACGGGAAAAACACAGGCGACGCATATCACGGCTAGGATGGTAAAAATGATTTGAAAGGTTAAAAGCATAAGATTTTCCTCTATATGTAGTGTGCTTCATGCGTATATATTATATATATTGTATCACGCACGCGTACGAAAGTCAAGCGCCTTGCGAAAAAAGAAAAAAGCAATAAAAAAAGCTCGAAAAAAACTTTAAAAAAAGTTGAAAAAAGTGTGAAAAAACGCTTGACAATAGAAAAAGCTTTGTGGTATTATATACAAGCTGTCCGCCAGAAAGGGGACGCCCCGAACTGAATTGTTCGGCGAAAAGCAGATTAAAAACAGAATAAGA
>SVIK01000020.1 GCA_015069525.1 Clostridiales bacterium
CTTTGCAAACGTAGCGGGGGAAGCCGCCGCTACGTTTGCAAAGGGTGAGGATATCGAAAAAGTAATGTGTAAATTTAACTAAGTTTAATTGGTTTTAGAGGAAAATGAAACGCAATTTTTTTACTTTTGACAATTTAGGCGCGGACTACGTCGCGCTTCAAGAAGAACTCCGCCGTGGTACGCCAACGGCGGTTTTCGGCGTTTCGGACTCCTTAAAATATTTATTGGCAGGGCTTGTCGACGCCCCCGTGGTGTACATTACGACGGATGCGGTTTCCGCGCAAAAAGCGTCGGAAAATATCGCTACGCTGTCGGGAAAAAGCACGCAGGTGCTTTCGGCAAAAGACGAGGTACTGCTGTATAGAAAGGCGTTATCTAAGGACTCCCTTTATAAGCGCTTGAACGGCATATACGCGTTGCAAAACGGTTGCGACGTCGTGGTGGCGGAGATTGACGCGTTGCTTCAATTATTCCCTAAAAATTTACCAACGCTTGCCTTTAAGGAAGGGGAGGAACTCGATTTTGCGAAAATCCCGCAAACCTTGGTGGAGATGGGCTATACCCGCTCGTTCGAGGTGGAAAGTAAAGGCGTTTTTGCGCTTCGTGGGGATATTCTCGATATTTATCCAATCAATATGGAAAACCCCGTGCGTATCGACTTTTTCGGGGATACGGTAGAAAAGATAAAGCCGTACGATTATACGACGGGGGAACGTTTACCCAATCTTACGGAAATCACCTTGCTTTCGGCGACGGACGTATTCGTTGCCGAGGAGGAAAAAGAGTCGATTAAAGAGTATTTGGAGAAGGAAACAAAAGCGTTTACTTCTTCGGAAACGTATTATCGGGCGAAGGGGATTGTAGACGATATCGTATCCAACGATTATAACACCTCTTTTTTAATTCCCTTATTAAAAAATTCCTGCGATTTTTTCTCGATTTTGCCGGAAAACGCTTTGCTTATCTTTGACGAGGGAAAGGCGCTTTGGGATAAATTTAACGCGCTTTATAAAGAGCACGAGGAACGTTTTCACCGCCTACAATCGGGTGGCGAAGCGTTTGGCTTTACCCGCTTACAATACGCAGACAAGGGGAGCTTTTTGGAGGGCGTATTGGATAACCGTCGGCTTGCGTTGCAAACGTTCACGGGCAATCCCTTTTTCTTTGAGCCGTTAAAGATTTTTAATCTTTCCGCTACGCCCGTTGCAAGGTATTTAAACGGCTTTCCCGCGTTGTTGACGGACGTGAAGAATTGGCTTCGTGGCGGATACAAAGTACTGCTGTTTTGCGGAGATGAAAAGCTTGCCGTTAAGATGACGGAAAACCTCGCGGAGGAATACGTTTCCACCTCTGCCATAGCGGACGCTTTGCCCAATGAAAAGGGCGTGTTCGTGTTGAAGGAGCGCTTGGATAAA
This sequence comes from Clostridiales bacterium, assembly GCA_015069525.1. Classification (GTDB taxonomy): domain Bacteria; phylum Bacillota; class Clostridia; order Christensenellales; family Borkfalkiaceae; genus Scatosoma. The sequence goes on from SVIK01000020.1 coordinate 1,416, forward strand.
GGCATGGTTTTGCACGGGTGCAAAACGGCGCTTATCGGTACGGGCGATTTATACGTAAAACCGCCTGAAAATAAGCGGATTCGCCGTAAACGCGGGGATATGTTCGTCGCACCCGACGTGGGGGATTACGTCGTTCATGAAACACACGGTATCGGCAAAGTGCTCGGTACGAAAAAAATAGAGACGACGGACGGAACGAAGGAATATATCGCCCTTGCCTATAAGGACGGGGATACTTTGTACGTGCCGGCGGAGAGCATGGACGTGCTTTCTAAATACGTTGGAGACGGTTCTCCTACGTTGAGCCGAATTGGCGGGGCGGAGTTCGAACGGGTAAAAGCGCGTGTGCGCGCTTCCCTTAAAACGCTCGCTTTCGACTTGAAGAAACTGTATGCCGAACGGGCGGAAAATAAGGGCTACGCTTTCCCTAAAAACGAGGCGTTTATGCAAGAATTTGAGGACGCTTTCGAATATACGCCAACACCCGACCAGCTCGCTTCTATTGAGGAAGTGAAAGAGGATATGTCGTCGGAAAAGGTGATGGACAGGTTGCTTTGCGGGGACGTTGGGTTTGGGAAAACGGAAGTGGCGTTTCGTGCGATATATATGTGCGTTTTGGCGGGCAAACAAGCGGTTTTGATGTGCCCGAGCACCGTTTTATGTCGTCAGCATTTTCTTTCTGCAAAGGCGCGTTTTGAGGAATTTGGGCTAAAAATAGCCTCCCTTAACCGTTTTAATACGCCCAAGGAAAACGAGGCGGTTTTGAAAGGGTTGCAAGAGGGAACTATCGATTTGGTAATCGGTACGCATAGGTTGCTTTCCGCGGACGTAAAGTTTAAAAATCTGGGGCTTTTGGTGTTGGACGAGGAACAGCGTTTCGGCGTGGAACACAAGGAAAAAATCAAGCACATGCGTAAGGATATCGATTGTTTGACGATGACGGCTACGCCTATCCCTCGTACCTTGCATATGTCCTTGTCGGGTATAAGGGATATCTCTACCATACACACCCCTCCAAGCGAGCGTTTACCCGTGCAAACGTACGTCGTGGAGGAAACGGAAACGCTTATCCGCGACGCTTGCATACGCGAACTTTCAAGGGGCGGGCAAGTCTTTATTCTCTACAACAAAGTAGAGAGCATTTTCACTTTTTCCGCTACGGTAAAACGCATTTTGCCCGAAGCGAAAATATCGGTTGTGCACGGTAGAATGGATAAAACGGCGCTCGAAAACGCCGTGCTCGATTTCTACGGCGGAAAATCGGATATCCTGATAACGACGACGATTATCGAAAACGGCGTGGATTTGCCCAACGCCAATACGATTATCGTAATTGACAGCGATAAGCTTGGGATATCCCAGCTTTATCAGCTGAAAGGCAGAGTGGGCAGAGGCGCACGCCTTGCGCATGCATATTTCACGTTCAAGCCCGAGCGGGTAATGACGGCAAACGCTACGGCAAGGTTAAAGGCGATTATGGAATTTACCGAGCTGGGCTCTGGCTATAAACTCGCCATGCGTGATTTGGAAATTCGCGGTGCGGGGAACGTGCTCGGCGCGGAACAGCACGGGCATATGGACAAAGTGGGATACGAGCTGTATGCCAAGCTCCTCAAAGAGGAGCTCACGGGCGAAAAATACCAATCGGTGGAATTGGATATTCACGCCGACGCGTATATTTCCGAGAAGTACGTAGAATCGCCTGCGGGGCGGTTGGATTGTTATAAACAGATTGCGGAAATCTCCACGGTTGCCGATTATAAGCGGGTATACGAATCGCTTCGGGATACGTACGGAGAATTGCCTCGCGCGGTGGAGAATTTGCTCGTAATAGCCGTTTTGAAAGGGTATGCCTCTAAATGCAACGTGAAAAAAGTGACGATAATCAACGGCGTAGGGAAGATGGAATTCCCTTCGTTGGAGGCGTTGGGGGATAAACGAATTTTGTCGGCACTCGATAAATATTCCGCTCAAACGAGGCTGAATATGTCCGAGGCACCCGTCATTGAGTTTTTCGGCGAGTCGCAAGCAACGAAATTGATGGCGGTTATGACGAAATTTTTAAAATTTGCGCTAACTTTCACGCAATAATGGCAAAAAACGGTTGCACTTTACAAGAAAATCGGTTATAATATAACGTGACGGCATAGCCGTAGGTAATAGAGAAAAGTAAAAATCGGAGCGATTTTATGGATATGAAACACACATGGAAAAAAGCGGGTGCACTTGTTCTTGCACTGGGACTTACGCTTGGGGCAACGGGTTGCGATTTCTTCGTTCCCGATAACGTTCGAGATTTGAAACAGGTCGTTGCTACCGTAGATATTTCCGACGATTTGTCGGGGGATAAAGCGGGAGCGAAGGCAAAGCTGAACAAGTTGATTGAAGACGAGGAAATCTCTACGAAGATTTATAAGAGAGAGTTGGTTTCGCTTTTCCTTAGCTCGGGGTATTCGTACGTACAAAGCGGATACTCGTACAAAGACACGTTCAATATGCTCATGGACAGCTTGACGGGAAGAAAAATTCTCGTACAGTATGCCCTTGCACATTATATTGCAAAGGATACCAACGAAGCGGACGCTTTGGAAAAGTATAAGGCGGAAGAATTGAAAGCCGTCACCAACGCAAAGGAAAAGGCGTTGCTTGAAGCGCATCCCGAAGTGTTGACGATGAAATATTATCTCACCGATTACGGTAGCAAAGATGCGGAAGCGGAAAAGGCTTACTATGAAGTGGAATACCAATTGAAGTCTTCTTTGAATAGCTCGTTGGATTCTGCCGAGGCAAGCTACGTAAAGGCAAGCACGGACGAACATAACCACAATTCTTCCCGTACGACGCCTACGGATGCAAACGCAAAGAAAGCTGATTACGTGCCTATGACGGACGCAGGTGCGCTTGATTACGACGTTTACACGGGACGTAATGCCCTTGATAGCTGTGGCGAATATGAAAAGATTGCAGGCTCTACGAAGTCTACGAGAATGAAGGCGTACAACGCTTTCCTTGCAAACTTGCAAAGCTACGGTTTGATTAAAGAGGGCGAAAACGCTTCGTATATCACGCAACTTAATTATTACTATGAAGAGCTTTCGTCTGCGCTTGGTATGGCGCTCGTGAATAAGTATTACGAAGAATTGCAAGACGAAGCGATTAAAAGCTTGACGGACGACGGATACAAGAAAGTATTCGAGGAATATACGACGCTTTTAAAAAACCAAGAAAACGCATACAAGAACAATCGTACGGCGTTTGAATCGGCAATGGAAAGCGTATCCGATAACGCGTTCTTGTTGTACGGCTTGCAAAATTACGGCTACGTATACAATATTCTTCTTCCTTTCTCGCAAACGCAATCGCAAATGTATTCCGCTGCGAAATCGAAGTACGCTGATGAAAAGTTGTACGAATACCGTGAAAACTTGCTTGCGAATGTTCAAGCAAAAGATTTGCGTGACGCTTGGTTCTGCACGGAAGAAGCAGAACATTACGCTTACGAGGGAGAGGACGGAAAGTACTACTTCTTCGAAGAAAACTTTACCAACAACGATAAGTTTGAAAAGATGACGCACTATGCGGGCAACTATCCGTATAACGGCACGGCGGAACTTATCGATGACGAGTGGAAGTTCGACGCTACTCCGCTTGCAATTGACGATTTTATGGATACGTTCGTAGATTACGTTTCGACGACGGCGGGCGTTAGCTATACGCGTGAAGACAATGCGGATTACGGTAAGGACTATTATTTGGACGAAGAGAAAACGGAAGTAAATTACGACGCGTTCATTTACAGTAAAGGTAAGTTTGACGTGACGGAAACGGCTCCCCAAGATTTCTTTAACCCCGCAAAGGACGCGTATAAAGCGCTTTCGGCGGTGAACGAATTGATGTTTGCGTACAGCACGGATACCGGCTGTTTGAACTCCTATATGGGTTATGCGGTAAATGCGCATAAGACGAGCTTCGTTCCTGAATTCGAGTATGCGGCACAAATGGTGGTAAAACAAGGTGTAGGACATTACGCAGTTGTTCCCTCCGATTACGGCTGGCATATTATTTACTGCTCGTACAAATTTAACGGTGGCCCCGTCTATTCGTTTGATTCGAAAGAGGCATTTGCAGAAGATATCGAAACGGAAGGCACGTTCTCCTATATGTTCTACGAGGCTTTGAAAGCAACGTCGGCTCAAACGCAATCGAACGCGGTACAAAGCGCGTTGATTAAAGAATTCGACGGCTCTGTGGAACTCTTCACCGACGCATACGAAGATTTGTTGGAAATCGAGTAAGTTAATAAGGTAAAACGTTATAAAAAACCCGATTGCAAATTGCGGTCGGGTTTTTATACGGGATAATAGGTTATGGAAAAAGAAAGAATACATTTATCCGAGCATTTCGGGTATCGAAAATTATTAAAATTCGTATTGCCGTCCGTCGTGATGATGGTATTCGTTTCCATTTACGGTATCGTAGACGGGCTGTTCGTCTCCAACTTTGTTGGAGGCACGCCTTTTGCTGCACTTAATCTTATTTTTCCGCTCATTATGATACTTGGTGCGATTGGCTTTATGCTCGGCGTGGGCGGAAACGCAGTCGTTTCCAAATTGCTTGGCGAGAGGAAGGATGAAAAGGCAAACGAAATCTTTTCCATGCTCGTTTATACGACGGCGGTGCTCGGTGCCGTTTTGGCGGTGGTGGGGATATTGATTGCCCGTCCCGTTGCGGAAATGTTTGCCAAAAACGAGAAAAATATGTCGGCTTTGGAGCGGGCGGAGCTCGTTGAATATTGCGTTATGTACGCGCGTACGATTCTTTGCGTGTTGCCTATGTTCATGTTGCAAAATGCGTTCCAAGGCTTTTTCGTGACGGCGGAAAAACCGCGGTTAGGCTTGCTCGTCACCGTGTTGGCGGGGTGTACGAATATCGTTTTGGACGCGTTGCTTGTCGCCGTATTCCGTTGGGGGCTTTTCGGTGCGGCGATTGCAACGGCGATTAGCCAAGCGGTGGGTGGTATTGTGCCCGTTTTGTATTTTGTAAGGAAGAACGACAGCTTGTTAAAGCTTGGAAAGACGAAGATGGAGTGGCGTACGCTTGGCGCGGTTTGTGTCAACGGCTCGTCAGAGCTGATTACGAACATTTCTCTGTCGGTGGTGACGATGTTGTATAATGCGCAACTGATGCGTCTTGAAGGGATAACGGGGGTTTCCGCGTACGGGATTATGCAATATATCGGCTTTATCTTCGTGGCGGTATTTTTGGGATATGCCGTGGGTTGTGCGCCGATAACGGGGTATCATTACGGGGCAAAAAACCACGTGGAATTGAAGAATATATTTAAAAAGAGCCTTATTTTAACGGCACTTGTGGGGACGTTGATGACGGGTTTTGCGATAGCGATGGCTTGGCCGTTTTCGTGGATATTTGCCAACAGCGATAAGGGTTTGTTGACGCTAACAACGCACGGAATGCGTATTTATTCGGTATGTTATTTGGCGTGTGGGGTAAATATCTTTGCGTCGGCGTTTTTCACGGCGCTTGGGAATGGCGGAGTATCGTTATTGATATCCTTTTTCCGTACCTTTTTATGTCAAGTATTGGCGGTATTGATTTTACCTATTTTTTGGGGGACGAACGGCGTTTGGGTTTCCTTTGCGGTTGCCGAGGGAATTACGATTATTTTAAGCGCGTTGCTTTTTATGGGATTGAGAAAACGTTATCATTACGCATAGGCGGATATAAGTTAAAAATAGAAAAAAGCGAAAAATTCATAAAAAGTTATTGACAAACAAAAAAGAAAGGTATATAATAACAGTTGTCTATGGGGTTATGGCTCAGTTGGTAGAGCGCCTCGTTCGCAACGAGGAGGCCAGCGGTTCGAATCCGCTTAGCTCCACCACGAAAGGACGGCAAGCGCCGTCCTTTTTTTCGTGGTGAAACAAGCGTCTGGCGAACCGCTGAATTATCAGCGGTTCGCGCGAGGAACGAGAAAGGATAAGAGGGAATAGAGCGAAAAGGTTGGCGAGCGACGAAGCTTTGGCGAATCCAAAATCCGCTTAGCTTTATCACCATGGGACGGCGTTATCGCGTTTTTTTCATAAAGAACTTGTTTTTACCCCTTGAAAAAGCCGTTTACATATGCTATAATTAAAAAAAGAGGTGGTGTATTATGAGAAATTGGTTGGAAAACGAATACGTAATTTTGTCGGGCGCAAGCGGTGGCATAGGGAAAGAACTTTGTAAATTGCTTATAAAGAAATATAATGCACACGTGATAGGTATCGGTAGAAATGAAGGGAAGATGCGTGTGCTTATGGAAGAGCTTGGTGACGACGTCAACCTTTTTACTCCCGTTTTCTTTGACGTTAGCGATAAATCGGCGTGGCAAAATTTTGCGGAAGACCTTCGTAAAAAACGAATAGCGCCTCGCTTACTGATAAATAACGCGGGCATGTTCCCTACGTTTGATAAAACGCTTTCAACCCCTAGCGAAACGGTGGAAAAGATTATGCGAGTGAATTATTTTTCCATTGCGTACGCGGTAGAGGCAGTTTCACCTCTTTTGACAAGTTCTGCGGAGAAAAAGAAAAACGGCAAACCCTTAGATTTGCCTGGGATTGTAAACGTAGCGTCCTCTGCGTCCCTTTGCAGTACGGTTGGGACGTCGGCTTATTCTGCAAGCAAGAGCGCGGTAAGAAGCTATACCGAAGTGTTGCAACTTGAAGAAAAAGGTAAAAAATATGTAGGCGTGATATGTCCTGGCGTGACAGCAACCAATTTGTTTGACGGAGATGAGAACACGAAAAATAGCGCGCTTGATAAAATAGCGATGCCCGTAGAGAAAATGGCGCATAAAATAGCGAAAAGGATTTTGAAAAAGAAAAAGCGTTCCGTACTCGGTTGGGACGCAAAGCTGATGAATATAATGGCAAAAATTATGCCCGTAAAGGGTATTGCGTTAATTGCTTGGGGAATGAAAAAATCCAAGTCGAAAGTGTTCAAGAATATATTCGATTACGAAAAATAATAAAAAGAGATAAAAGAAACGGACGAGCCTTGATTGCTCGTCCGTTAGTATATACTGCAAATGTAGTTATTCGTTTTCAGGGGTATCAAATCTATTTTCAAGGAAACGTTTTACGTCGTAATTTTGGCGATAGATAAGATAAGTCGTCACTTTCGGGGCGGTAAAGTCTTTCAACTTCACTTCCTCCAAATTGCCGTTTTCTAATTGCTCTTTTATAAGCTTATAGGGCAAGAACGCATAACCCAATCCGTTTTCGAGATAGGGGATAAGTTTTGAGGTATTATCCACGTCCAATCTAAAAGCATGGTTTTTTGGAAAAAGGGAACGGATAAAAACGCCCGCTTCCGAAAGGGTTAAATCACACATAAGATAGGGCATTTTTGCCAGTTGCGATTTGGTGACGCCGTTTTCATATTCGTTTTTTCCTTTCCCGCAAACAAGCACGACCTTGTCCTCGTCGTACACGTCGCAAACGTAGCCCGTTCTCTTTAACGGCACGGCGGAAAATACCATATCGAGCATATTATCCTGCAACTGCTGAATAAGGTCGAGCGAGTGTCCAAGCATAACCTTAATCGAGGTGACGCTGTTGTCTTTTAAGCACTCGTCCACGAGCGGTTTTACGTACACCTCGTAGGTTGCGTTGATTGCACCGATAGAGAATTTACGGCTGTGAGAAGAAAGAGCGTTCAATTCTTCTATGGAAGAATCCTGTAATTCAAGGATACGTTCTGCATAACGCAAGAAAATCTCGCCCGCTTCCGTCAAGGTGACCGTTTTAGACCCGCGAGAGAAGAGGCGTTTGCCTACCTCTTTTTCCAATTCGCTAATACGGTTGGTGACCGTCGATTGTGCAATACGCAACTTTTCTGCGGCGAGCGTAAAGTTTTTAACTTTGGATAAAAATATAAATGTTTTCAGTTCTTCGGTATTCATAGAAAAAATTGATTATCCTTATCATATTTATCAATTAAATCAATTATAACGCGCAAAGTGGCAAAATGCAAGTAAAATTAATAAAAAAATAAAAATATTTTCAAAAGGGCTCTTTTTTTCTTTCGTAGCCCTTCGTTGATTGACAAAAATCGGGGAATAAGTTATACTATTGCCAATAGGAGTATTACAATGGAAAGTGCAATCAAGCAAGCAGTACAAGCGTTGAAGGAACAATTAAAAAACGGAAACTCTTACGGAGAAAAGGTGCTGTTGGTGGCGGCGACGAAAACGCAAACGGCGGAGGCGATTAACGAGGCCGTTCTTGCGGGGGTGGACGCAGTTGCGGAAAACAAACCGCAGGAATTCCGCGACAAAAACGAGTTTATTATGCCTTGTCCTCGACATTTTATCGGGCATTTGCAGACGAATAAGGTAAAATACCTTATTGGTAAGGTGGAATTATTCCATTCCTGCGATAGGGACGATTTGGCAAAAGAGATTGCAAGACAATCGATAAACAAAGGAATCGTATCCAACGTGTTGATACAAATCAATATCGGCGACGAGGAAACGAAGGGCGGATACGCCTATGATAGCGCAAAAGAAACGTTTGCTCGCCTTGCTCAAACGGAAGGATTAAAGGTAAAGGGCTTTATGGCGATGCTCCCCGACATTGACGATGAGGAACTGCTCCGTCGGCTCGTAAGAAAAATGCGCGCGTTGTTCGATTGGGCAAAAACGCAAGATAACGACGTGGAATATTTGTCTATGGGCATGAGTGGAGATTATCAGTTGTGCGTGGAGGAAGGAAGCAACGTCGTGCGTATCGGTTCCACCATTTTCGGGGCAAGAGATTATAACGCGAGGTAAGGGTTATGGAAACGGAAAAAACGGGCGGTTATGCTTTGATAACGGGCGCAACGGGCGGGCTGGGCAAAGCCTTTGTCCATGCGCTTGCTAAAAAGGGGTACAAGCTTATTTTAACGGGCAGAAGCGAAGAAAAACTTGCGTCCTTGAAAGAGGAGTTGTTGCAAAATTACGATTTGCCTATCCATACAATCCCCGCCGATTTATCATGCGAGCAAAGTAGAGGGGAATTGATGCGTGAAATACGGGCAAAGGGGCTAACGCTTTCAATGCTCGTTAACGTGGCGGGCGCGGACGTGCAAAAAGCGTTTTCGGCATACACGCAAGAAAAATTGGTTTTTCAAACCCGTGTAAACTTCGAGGCGGGAGTGTCGCTTTGCCATTTTGCCATTGAAAATAAGGCGGAGAGGTTGGAAATTATCAACGTTTCCAGCGTTTCGGGGATTTACCCCATGCCCTATTTTGCTATTTACAGCGCGACGAAAGGTGCGCTTACCTCTTTCTCTGTTTCTTTGCGTGAGGAAATGAAAGGCAAGGGGGTATCCGTGACGGCTATTTTGCCAGGAGCAATGCCGACGAGGGCGGATATTAAAGAACAAATCAAAGGACAGGGCGCGTGGGGAAAACTCGCTGTGAAATCGCCGGAGTGGGTGGCGGAATACGCCATAAAAGCGGTACGAAAGAACAAACGAAAGGTTATCCCTGGCTTTTGGAATAAGGTTATGCGTATTTCGACGGCGTGGTTGCCTACAAGTTGGCGTTTGAAATTTATCGCAAACCGTTGGAGTAAAATCACAAAAGACGCTTTTTAAATAAATAAAATAGACTTATGAAAAGTAATCTTCGATAATGGCGTGTAAATCCTTGACAAAAGCAAAAAAATCCGCTATAATCGATTTAATAAATTTATAACTACTGTTCAATCGAAAAAACAAAACGATAATAGAACAAATGAATGGAAGGACTTTGAGATTATGATTGAATTGAATCCCATGAGCAACTTATTGGAATTGGACCAATACACGTACGAATTGCAAGACGTAAAAGAGCCTTGCTTATTCCGTGATATTTATCCGTACGACGAAGTGCCTAAAACGCCGTTTAACCACCGTCGTGTGCCGATGAATATGCCCAATGAAATTTGGATTACGGATACGACGTTCCGCGACGGACAACAATCGCGTGCGCCGTATACGGCAAAACAAATCGTCGATTTGTATAAAATGTTGGCACGCCTTGGCGGACCGAAAGGTATTATCCGCCAAAGTGAATTTTTCGTATATACGAAAAAAGACCGCGACGCATTGGAACAATGTATGGCGCTCGGCTATAAATTCCCTGAAATTACGACGTGGATTCGCGCAAAGAAAGAGGACTTTGCGATGGTGCGCGATATCGGTATCAAAGAAACGGGTATTTTGGTAAGCTGTTCCGACTATCACATTTTCAAGAAATTGAACATGACTCGTCGCCAAGCGTACGACCATTACCTTTCCGTAGTAAAACAAGCGTTCGACGCAGGCATTTCCCCCCGTTGTCACCTTGAAGACTTGACGAGGGCGGATTTCTACGGCTTTGTCGTACCTTTCGTCAACGCACTCGTAGAGCTTTCTAAGGAAGCGGGTATTCCCGTAAAAATTCGTATGTGCGACACGATGGGGTACGGTATTCCCTTTGCGGGCGCAGCGCCTCCCAGAAGCGTGCCTGGTATCGTTTACGGTTTGCACCATTATTCCAACGTGACGTCGGAAATGCTGGAATGGCACGGTCATAACGATTTCTACATGGGCGTAGCAAACGCGGTTAGCGCATGGTTGTACGGGGCAAGCGGTGTAAACTGTTCCCTTCTTGGTATTGGGGAAAGAACGGGCAACGTGCCTACGGAAGCGATGGTTATGCAATACGCTTCTATGCGCGGTACGCTTGACGGTATGGACACGACGGCGATTACCGATATCGGGGAGTATTTCGAAAAGGAACTCGATTATCCTATTCCGCCTATGACGCCGTTTGTAGGTAGTGCGTTCAATTTGACGCGAGCAGGCGTTCATGCCGACGGTATGATGAAAGACGCGGAAATTTATAATATTTTCGACACGGAAAAGATTTTGAAACGTCCTGCGGAGGTATCTATTTCCAACACGTCGGGCTTGGCGGGTATTGCGTATTGGATAAACAAGCATTTCAAATTGCCCCCTGAAAAACAGGTTAGCAAGCAAGATTGGATTGTGCAAGAAATGAAAGCGCAAATCGACGCGCTCTATGCCGACGGCAGAACGACGGTTATGGGTGAGGACGAGCTGGTAAAGCTTTTCCGTGCAAACAGCAAAGACGGACGCTGTTCGTTGAATTGGTTTGACTTATAATATTATTGAGTGAGAAGAAATATGGGTTATACGATAGCACAAAAAATTATTAAAAATCACCTCGTTTGCGGGGAAATGGTCGTAGGCAAGGAAATCGGTTTAAAAATCGACCAAACGCTCACGCAAGACGCGACGGGAACGATGGCATATTTGCAATTTGAAGCAATGGGTATCGATAGGGTAAAAACCGAACTTTCCGTGGCGTATATCGACCATAATACCTTGCAGGCAGGCTTTGAAAACGCGGACGACCACCGTTATATCCAAACGGTGACGAAGAAACACGGTATTCGTTTCTCCCGCCCTGGCAACGGTATTTGTCACCAAGTTCATTTGGAGCGCTTCTCCAAACCTGGTAAAACGCTTATCGGCTCCGATTCGCACACGCCTACGGCGGGCGGTATCGGTATGCTTGGCATGGGCGCGGGCGGTTTGGACGTAGCCGTAGCTATGGGTGGCGGTACGTATTACATAACGATGCCAAAGATGATACGGGTAAACCTCGTGGGCAAATTGTCCGATTACGTGGGCGCAAAAGACGTTATTTTGGAAGTATTGCGTATGCTCAGCGTGAAAGGCGGTGTGGGCGCTATCGTGGAATACGGCGGAGAGGGTGTAAAAACGCTGTCCGTGCCTCAACGTGCAACCATTACGAACATGGGCGCAGAACTTGGCGCAACCACCTCTATTTTCCCGTCTGACGAAGTGACGAAAGCCTTCCTTGAAGCGGAGGGCAGAGGGGAAGATTATATCGAACTTTCTTCGGATGAAGACGCGGTATTCGATGCTGTGTATACGGTAGATTTAAGCGCGTTGAAGCCTTTGGCTGCTTGTCCGCATAGCCCTGATAACGTGAAGGCGGTTTCCGAACTTTCGGGTATGAAAATCAACCAAGTATGTATTGGTTCTTGTACCAATTCTTCTATGCAAGATATGCTTACGGTGGCGTCAATGCTCAAAGGCAAAACGGTACACCCCGACGTAAGCCTGTCCATTTCTCCTGGTTCCAAGCAGGTGTATACGATGCTTGCGGAATGTGGCGCTCTTGCCGATTTAATCAATGCGGGTGCGCGTATTTTGGAATGTGCGTGCGGACCTTGTATCGGTATGGGCTTCTCGCCTCAATCGGCGGGCGTTAGTCTTCGTACGTTTAACAGAAACTTCCTCGCAAGAAGTGGGACGGCAGACGCGCAAGTATACTTGGTATCTCCTGAAACGGCGGCGGCTTCGGCAATTGCGGGCGTATTTACCGACCCGACAACGCTTGGCGTAGCGCCGAAGGTGGAAATGCCTACTACGTTCAAAATCAACGATAACCTTATCGAAATGCCCGTTTCGGCGGATAAAATGGACGAAGTGACGGTGGAACGCGGACCGAATATCAAACCTATCCCCGTGGGGAAAGCACCCGACGAAAATTTATCGTGCGAGCTTATCTTGAAAGTGGGCGACGATATTACGACCGACCACATTATGCCTGCTGGTACGAAGGTATTGCCTTACCGTTCGAACGTGCCGAAGCTTTCGGAATTCTGCTTTACGGTATGCGATAAGGACTTCCCTGAAAGAGCGAAGAAAAAGGGAGGCGGTGTCATTTTAGGCGGGGTAAACTATGGGCAAGGCTCGTCGAGAGAGCACGCGGCGCTCGTACCCTTGTACTTGGGAATTAAAGCGGTCGTAGCAAAGAGCTTTGCGCGTATACACGTAGCGAACTTAATCAACTTCGGTATTGTGCCGATGACGCTTAAAAATCCCGACGATTACGATAAGTTCAACGAGGGCGACGCTTTGGAGATTCAAGGCTTTGCCAATGCGGTAAAAGGTGAAAACGAAGCGACGCTCGTCAACAAGACCAACGGTGCGACGGCAACGCTTGTGCTGACTCTTTCCGCTCGTCAAAGAGAAATGCTGACGGCTGGTGGCTGTCTTAACTATACGAAAAATAAGTAAGGAGCAAAATTGTATGGATATGGAAGAATATAAGACGCAATTAGACGTTGCTTGCGAGAAGTTTAGAAAAATTCTCGAAAAACAACTCGTGCGGGTGGAAGATATGAAATCGCAAGGGGATTTCGTAGACTATAAAGCGCTGGATTGTATCAAAATCGGCGTGTGTGGGGGGGACGGTATTGGCCCTATCATCTCCGCACAGGCAAGAAGAGTGCTCGAATTTATCTTGGACGACTTGGTAAAGGCGGGTAAGGTAGAATTTAAGGATATCGAAGGGCTTACGATTGAAAATCGTATTGCAAAGGGCAAAGCTATCCCCGACGACGTTATGGCGGAGCTTAAAGCGTGCCATATCATTTTGAAAGGACCGACCACGACTCCGCAAAAGGGAAGCGGTATGCCCAATATTGAATCGGCAAACGTAGCGATGAGAAAGGCGCTCGATTTATTTGCCAATATTCGTCCTGTAAAAGTGCCCGAAGAAGGAATTAACTGGACGATTTTCCGTGAAAATACGGAAGGTGGTTATGCCGTTGGTTCTAGCGGGTTTAACGTGACGGAGGATTTGGCGGTAGACTTTACGATTACGACGAAGCAAGGTTCGGATAGAATTGCCCGTCTTGCTTACGATTATGCGCGTAAAAACGGGCTTGGTAGAGTGTCGCTCGTCACCAAAGCAAACGTTATCAAGACGACGGACGGGAATTTCCTTGAAGATTGCCATAAGGTAGCGGATATGTATCCTGAAATCGTCACGGACGAATGGTATGCGGATATCATGACGGCAAAGCTCGTGGATAAAAAGCGCCGTCGCGATTTCAAAGTATTGCTGTTGCCCAATCTTTACGGCGATATTATTTCGGACGAAGCGGCGGAATTCCAAGGTGGTGTCGGTACGGCAGGTTGCGCAAATATCGGTAAAAAGTACGCTATGTTCGAGGCTATTCACGGTAGTGCGCCGAGAATGGTGACGGAAGGTAGAGGTCAGTATGCAGACCCTTGTTCGATGCTTCGTGCGTGCGTTATGCTTCTTTCGCATATCGGTTTGCAAGATAGAGCTGACAAATTGGAAAAAGCCCTTGACATTTGTTCGTTTGAAGAAAAGAAGATGGTTATTACGGGGCGCGACACGGGCGCAACGTGTGAAGAATTCGGCAATTACGTAATGGAAACGTTGAAAAAAATCGTTTAATTTGCGTAAGCATATAGATTCCCTTTGGCGATTGAGTATATCTCGCCAAGGGGAGTTTTTATTTGGAAAAATTTTTATGGAAAAGTACTTTACACGTCGTTTTTTTTATGATATAATATGCTTAGAGGAATATGCAATGAAATATACGATTCAATCAAGCAAATATACGCTTAAAAATTTCATATACCTTTTCCCGTTTGCGATTTTACCGGCGTGGTTTTTGGCGCTTTCGACCGACCAACACGCTATCTTTTGTGCGTTGGAAACGGTATTTTCAGGTAGGGTAAACGATTTTCATTTCGTTCACCTTTTTCAGGCGCTTTCCATTATAAACTTCGCTACGGGTGCGTCCGTTATCTTCGGGATAGCTTCTATTATCACGATGATTGTGTGCGGGGCGTTGTTGTTTGCTTTTTTAGATAAACATATGCGCATAGGTAAACGTACGCTGACGGGGATTGTGTCCAAATTAAACGACAACTTAATTTCCACGGCTGGTTTTGTTTTGTTGTTGCTTGGCATATATGAAATATGGGCGTTAATTACTTCGGGGCTTATGTACGTGTTCTCTTTAATTCCCGTAGCAGGTCTTGCTTCTATGTTTACGGTAGGAACTTTCCTATTTATGCACGTAGTACTCATTTACGTCGTGGGAAGAATTTATCTTTGGTTGCCGTGTATGCAAATAACGGGCTTTAGAGCGTTTGAAGCGTTGAGTTATTCGCAATATCTCGTGGAAGCGTTCAAATGGAAACTGCTGGCTGTACAGCTTGTGGTATTACTGTTTGTAGAAGGTTTTATCTACCTTTGCGTGCTTTCTCCGTATACGTGGTTGTTTACGTTGTTAACAACGATTGTATACACGTTTATCATTATGCTTTTCTGCGTGCGTATGATGGTGGCGTATTTCGACCGTGAGCAAATTGAACGCGCCGATTTGAAAAAATATTATTGAGTATAAAATATAAGGAAGGATATATTGTATGGATTATCGTAAAAACTACCAAAGCTGGATAAATAACCCTGCGCTTTGCGCTGAGGGAAAAGCAGAACTTCTTGCACTTGCAGACGACGACAAGGCGTTGGAATACCGTTTCGGTGGCGAGCTTGAATTCGGTACGGCAGGTATGCGTGGTATTATCGGCTACGGCATGAATATGATGAACGTTTATACCGTTATGCGCGCAACGCAAGGGCTTGCGGAGTGGATAAAAAGTCTTGGCAAAGAAGCAATGGAAAGGGGCGTGGTAATTTCCTACGATACCCGTAGAAAATCGGCAGAGTTTGCCAAAGCGACGGCGGAAGTGCTCGCTAAAAACGGCATTAAAGCATATCTTTTCGACGACGTGCATCCCGTACCTATGCTTTCCTACGCCGTGCGTTATTTGAAGACGATTGCGGGTGTTATGGTGACGGCGAGCCACAATCCTAAGGAATATAACGGCTATAAAGTATACGGGGAAGACGGCGCACAAATGTCGCCCGAAGATACGGCAAAAGTAGTTTCGTATATCAATCAAATTGAAGATTATCTCTCCGTTTCGGGAGAAAAGGACAGCGCGCTTATCAGCCCTGTTCCTTCGAAATTGGACGACGATTATATTGAAGAATTGGCAAAGCTCACCCTTTCCAAAGAAGCGGTGGAAAAATGCGGTGCAAACTTGAAGCTCGTTTATACGCCCGTACACGGTAGCGGATACGTGCCTGTCACGCGCATTTTGAAAAAGCTTGGCATCAACGCAACGATTGTGGAAGAACAAACGACGAAGGATACCGAATTCTCCACGGTAAAAGTGCCTAATCCTGAATATAAGGAAACGCTTTCGATGGGTATTGCGCTCGCAAACAAAATCAACGCGGACGTAGTATTCGGTACCGACCCTGACTCTGATAGACTTGGCGTAGCTTTGAAAAACGAGGCGGGAGAATTCGTGGCGCT
>SVIK01000021.1 GCA_015069525.1 Clostridiales bacterium
TTATCCGCTGTTGCCCGAGGAAAAAGGCTTGATAAAAATTAAAACGTATCCGTCTAAAAGGCAGGATATTTACGTCCAACAGGAGAAAATAGTGGGTATATTTGAAATTTATCTCGCAAAACAGTTGCTTTTTTCGGGGAATTTATATAAACTATAATTGATAAATCGAAAGAGAGTTTTACCAATGCGAATCAATAAATTTTTAGCGGAAAAAGGAATTGCAAGCCGTCGCCACGCCGATGAAATGATAAAAGACGGACGTATTAAAATAAACGGCGTCGTTGCAACGCTTGGAACGAACGTAGAAGAAACGGACGTTGTTTTGCTTGATGATGCTCCGATTACAAAAGACGCAAAAACGGATAAATATTATATTATGAACAAGCCTAAAGGGGTGGTTTGTACCGTTTCCGACGACCGTGGTAGAAAAACGATTATGGATTTTATTCCCCAAGACGCGGGTAGAGTTTTCCCCGTAGGTAGGTTGGACTACGATACGGAAGGGCTTCTTATCCTCACAAACGATGGGGATTTGGCTTTCCGCCTTACCCATCCGACGAGTGAAATTCCCAAAACCTACATGGCAAGAATTGAAGGGACGATGACGGAAAAAGATTTAAACCGTATTCGTTCTGGGATAGAGCTTGACGGTGTGATGACGAAAAAATGCAAAGCGCATATTGTAGAAACGAATAAGGCGTACACGAAAGTGCATATCACGATTACCGAAGGAAAGAATCGTCAAATCCGCCGTATGTTCGAAGCAATCGGTAGAAACGTTGCCTTTTTGAAACGCGTAAGCATCGGGAATTTAAAATTGAAAGGACTCGATAGAGGCGAAGTGAGAGCGTTAACGGAAATAGAAATTGAATATTTAAAAGGATTATAAGATAAAACTCCCTGCATTGCAGGGAGTTTTTCATTTAATTTACGATTTGCTTTTTAAGCGCGAAAATTACGCATTAATCCAACGACTTTACCTAAGACGGAAACTTGTTCATGTTCGTAAATCATATCGGATAATTGCTCGTTTTCAGGGTGGAGGACGATTTTTCCGTCACGTTTATAAAAACGTTTAACGGTAGCCGTTTCCTCGTCGTTGATAAGAGCAACTACGATTTCGCCGTTTTCAGCCGTTTGTTGACGGCGTACGATAATTTTATCTCCGTCCATAATGCCCGCGTCAATCATAGAAGTACCTTGCACGCGGAGCATAAACAAATCTTCTCCACGGAATTCGCCGATAGGGAAGGTATAATAATCCTCATAATTTTCATAGGCGAAAATCGGTTGCCCAGCGGTGACAACACCCAAAAGGGGAATATTTATCCCAGAGCCTTTTCCAATCGTGACGGCGCGTTTTTTATTTTCCGTCTTATTCAAATATCCTTTATTTTGTAATTTTTCAATATAGCTGTGCACGGTCGCCGTGGACTTAATACCACATTCCATTCCAATCTCTCGAACGGAAGGCGTATAACCGTTTTCTTCTGTGAATTTGCGGATATAATCCATAACCCGATTAAGCTTTTCTTCGCTGACCATAAATTCACTCCTTTTTCCTCATTTTTCTACATTATACCACACTTTTCGACAAAATGCAAACAAATGTTTATATAAAATACTTGATTTTCTAAAAAAATATGCTATAATTATAGAAAAAAAGGAAGTGGGACGGTATGAAAGAAGGTAAATTTAGAACGGAGTGCGTTTTATACGATAGAGAATGTATTGGTTGTATGGAATGTGAAACGTGCGACCTTGACCCTAATAAAGTTTGCGATAATTGTGGCAAATGTATCGACATGCCCGACGTTGCATCTATTAAAATAGATAAAATTTACACAAATCCTGATGATTATAAGGAATAATCTATTATTTTTTTTTATGATATAATGTATTGATATTTTCGATTGTAAATAGGGGCTTTATGTGAAAATTTGATGCAAATGCGAAAATTTTGTGTAAACCGTTGACATTATTAAATTCATATGATATAATGACAATACAAAACTTAAAGCAAATTGGCAAAACAACATAAAAAATATGCCGTTTGCGAAGGAGAAAAGTATGAAAAAATTTCTTGCATTAGGACTCTCTGCTATTATGGCAACCTCGCTTGTCGGTTTGGTTGGCTGTGGCGACGACAAAGAAAATACGCCGAATGATAACCAACCTGCAACCACAACTCCTACGGCTGTTGTAGAAGGAAACTACACAACGCTTACTACGGAGAATGCTGCAACGTTTGATGCAGCCTTATCTTCAATCAGCCCCGATAAGATTCTCGGCGATATGACTAGCGCTACCTGGGGCGTAGGCGCATCTTTATATGCTGATTTATCCATTTCGTCGTATGAAACCGCAAACGAATACCAAAAAATCGACCTTGACGCGGACGTTAAACTTAGTGTTTCGGCTGCCTCGGAAGCGGAAGCTGAAACGAGCGTAGCAGGCATGAACGTTAAAGGTGCTGGTAAGGCGTCGCTTGTTGTCGATAGCAAAGAAACCGAATATTTGCCACCCGATTCTCAAGGAGAAACGCCTGACGTTTACGTCACGAACGTAAACGCTTCTGCAAACGCATACATCGATAATTTGTCGACGTACGTTGACTACACCGCACAAGGTGTTGACGATCAAGAAACTGTAAACGAAAGTGGCGCGATGAAGTTTGCTACAATGGAACTTTTAGAAATGATATTTGGTGGCAACGCTGAAGAAGTTGTTCTTATGTCGGCGACGATGGAAGAAGCGCCCGTTGAAGGCGAGGAAACACCCGTTTCTCCCGCAGAAGAACTTCTTGCCGTCTTGCAACCGTATGGAATTACCGTTGCTTACGATTATTCCGCAACGACTGGCTTGAAATTGAAAGTTAGCGTGACGGAAGCGACGCTTAACGCTTTAGTTGACCCTGGTGATGAGTCTGTGGTTAGCATTGATAAATGTACGTTAGATGCATATCTCGTAATTGATGCACAAGGCATGCTCTCCAAGGTATCCGTAAATGCAGACGTAAAAGTTACGATTTCCGAAGCAGGCGCAGTTGTTCAAACCGTTGAATTAAGCGGAATCATAGTGCTCGACGTTGGTACCGTGACTGTTGAAATTCCTGAAACGCTTGCAACCGACCCGAAGTATGTTTTGCAACAACTTTCGTAAAAAATGCATTAATAGAAAAAAGACCGTTAGCTTTTGCTAACGGTTTTTCTTTATTGTTTCTTAATTTTTTTGTAAAAACGGCTCAATTCATTAGAATATCGTACGGGAACAGTTGCAAAAACAGTTTGTCCGTCATCGGAAAACTTGATATTCCGTTCGATAACGTGCTGTTTAATTTTCGTATAGGCATTGGTTTTTTCGTAGGGAATAAATAGCTCGCAGATAAGATATTCGTTTGCAAAATAGTGAAAAATTTCTCGTTGCAACCGCTCGAAACCCAATCCTTTCTTGGCGGAAATAGGAATACTTTGATAGGGGAACGCTGAAAAATCAGAGATGTCCTCGCTTTTATTCATAACCACGAGATACGGAGAGGCAAAGTGCATTTCTTCTAAGGTTTGCAAGGTTGTTTGCAATTGCATATCGTATTCGCCCTTTGCATCGCAAACAATTAACGCCAAATCGCAATGTACCGCGCTTTCAAGCGTAGATTTGAACGCTTCAATTAAATTATGCGGTAAATCTTGTAAAAATCCAACCGTATCAATCAATAAAAAGGGCACTCCTTCAATATCGAGCGTCCGTGCAGTAGGGTCAAGCGTCGCAAATAACTCGTTTTTTACGTACGCATTTGCTCCGGTGAGTGCATTGAGTAGGGTGGATTTTCCCGTGTTAGTATATCCAACGAGCGCAATCGTTTTCACTTCGTCTTTTTTGCGACGAGTCGATAAATGCGCTCTACGTTTTTCCATTTCTTTTAATCGCGTTTCCAAATAATGCAACCGTCCGCGAATATATCGCCTATCCGTTTCCAATTGCGTTTCGCCAGGTCCACGCGTACCGACACCACCGCCCAATCGTGATAAAGCTGAACCTTTACCTTTTAATCTGGGATATAAATATTTAAGCTGAGCGAGTTCTACCTGTAATTTACCTTCGCTACTTTTTGCATTTTTTGCGAAAATATCCAAAATTAGCGTCGTTCTATCAATTACCTTTCTATCATCCAAAGCGGAAGAAATATTCAGCGTTTGAGAGGGGGAGAGTTCACCATTAAAGAGAATGGTTATATTTTCCAATCCCTCCAAACGTTCGTTAAGTTCCGCCAATTTTCCCGCACCTACGAAGGTAGCAGGATTGATTTCGTGTACGTTTTGATAAATCGTGCCAGCGTAAACCGCGCCCGCACTTTCTATCAAAGACACCGCTTCTTCCTGTAAAATACGGTATTTTTCAGCATTTTCGCGGGTTATCGGCTGAATTATATAAATTTTTTCCAGTTCGTTTTTAATATTCTCGTACATTATTTAATCGTTTTCCTCATTATCAGGGGAAAGGGTAGGGATATCGTCGTCTTTGCGCAATTTAACAACGTTGGCAACTTTTCTTCTATTCTCTTGCGTAATTGCCGCGTAATGTTTCTTCGTGGTGTTGACGTCGCGATGTCCAAGCACGTCCGCAACAACGTAAATATCATTGGTTTCATTGTACAATCTCGTGCCGTACGTACTCCGCAATTTATGTGGCGTAATTTTTTTAAGAGGGGAAACCAATTTGCTATATTTTTTTACAAGAATTTCTACGGTACGCACGTTGATGCGTTTGTATTGCATGGAAAGGAAAAACGCTTTTTCATCCTCAGGCACTTTCGCGTCGTTGGATTTTTCCGCAATATATTCCTGCAAAGCGTATTTAACTTCGTCGGAAAAGTACAAAATCGCCTGATTTCCGCCTTTTCTTGTGATTAGAAAGGAGTTTTCCGAAAAATCAAAACTGTCGTTATCTAAGCCAACCAATTCGCTTATACGGATACCCGTCCCTAAAAATAACGTTAAAATAGCAGTATCACGGATTTTCGTCTTGTTGTGATAGCCTACTGCATGGCGGGACAGCCCGCTTCCAGATTCCGCAACCCCGATAAGTTCGGAAACTTCTTGCGAATCTAAACGGATTATTTCTTTTTCATGTAATTTTGGTGTGGAAACCTTTGCCGAATTGTCAACTTCAATTAAGCCTTTATTAAAAAAATACTTAAAAAGGGCACGCACAGCAGAAAGTTTGCGTGCTTTTGCTCGCTCGTCGCAGGAAAGACGCTTTCCGTTGAATTGATAGTGGGATAAATAACTTAAAAACAGCTCGATATCGTTGTGTTTAACCGATTCCAAGTGTTCAAGTGTCAATTCGTTCGGCAAAAAGTTCTTATAACGCTTTTTGCAAAGGAAATCGAAGAAAATACGCAAATCAAAAGCGTATTTTAACCGAGTTTGACAGCTTGTTCTTGCTTCAATCCCTACAAAATAATCCTCACAAAAAGAGGGGAGTTCTTCTAACAGCTCCGAAATTCGGTCTATATCCTTAATATTACGTGTCGTATAGTAGTTTTCGTTTTTCATATTATTATTTTACCTAAAAATATAGGGAATTGTCAAATAAATATTGTGTTTTTCCGAAAAGTTGCGAAAAAAAATTTCCTTTCTATAAAAAATTGCTCGATTGGCAAAAAAATCCTTTTCGATAGAATAGGGAATACATCGTATACAAGAAAAAACCTTGAATTATCAAGGTTTTTTCTTATATTAAGCTCACAGTTTTATCGCTTTCGACACAAATTATATTGCAATAGGGAATACACCAAACATTTCGTAAAATACAGCTTTTACGAATACTTAACCCTTAAAACTGACAATTATAAGGGTTTTGGACGTTTTTTTGGTTTCTTTTTAAAAAAGAACGTTTATTACTGATATCTTATAAATCTTTTTCTTTTATCAAAATTCCGTAGGTAAACGGTTTAATTTCAATTTCTTTTTCGTATTTATTATTGGTTAAAAGTTCAACCGAAGGCTCAGGCATTTCTAACATATATCTTTTCGAAGAATTATTTACAAACACGTAAATTTCGCCTGCTTGATTTTTGCGCTCAAAAATCATCAAGCCTCCCTCAACTCTTAATTCCTTAAAATTACCGTCTTTAAAAATATCACGGTATTTTTTACGAATTTCACCCAAACGGCTATAAAAACCAAACAAATCTTGATTGATATTATTCCAATCGAAACAACGCCTACAAAACGGGTCTATATGCCCTTCTAAAGCGTTTTCATCGCCATAATAAACACAAGGCACGCCAGGCAACGTATATTGCAAAATTACCGCCATTTTGAGCTTTCTAATGGCATTTTTCTTCGATTTCTCGCTTAAATGAGCGCTCGGTAAAGCCATTTCTTCTTTATTATTGCAATAAATTCCGCCTAAAACCGTTAAAATTCTTGCAGTATCGTGCGTACCAAGTATATTCATTAAGCAGTCCAGCGTTTGTTTGGGATAATGGTTAATTAAAACGCGTACCGTATGCAACAAATTTCCTGCATTTCCCGATTGAATATAGCCGATTATCGCGTCTTTCAACGGATAATTCATTACGCTATCAAGTTCGTGTCCTTGCAAGTATTCTCTCCGCTTGGAATACGCTACTTTATTGGATGCATCTTCCCAAACTTCGCCAATAATAATGGCGTTAGGATTGCTTTCTTTTACCGATTTACGCAGTTTTTGCAAGAAAAAGTCTGGTAATTCGTCGGCAACGTCCAAGCGATAACCGCCAATGCCAAAACTAAGCCATTTTTTCAAGACTCCGCCTTCATCAAAGATGAAATGTTGATAATCTTCCGAATTTTCATTGATTTCAGGTAAAATATCAATTCCCCACCAGCTTGTATAATCGTACGGATAATGTTGAAAAGAATACCAAGAATAATAAGGCGAGCTTTTCGATTGATATGCGCCAACGGACGTATAATGTCCATACTTATTAAAATAGACGCTATCGTCGCCCGTATGATTGAATACACCGTCTAAAATTATGCGAATTCCTTTGTTTTTTGCTGAATTTACAAGCGATTGCAGGTCTTTTTCCGTACCAAGAAACGGGTCGATATGCATATAATCGGACGTATCATAACGGTGGTTAGACGCCGCTTCAAATATCGGGTTAAGATAGATAACGCTGACGCCTAATTCCGCCAAATACGGCAATTTCTCTTCAATTCCTTTCAAATTTCCGCCAAAAAAGTCGTTATTTAAGACTTTTCCGTATTCATTGGGACGGAAATACGGTTCTTCGCCCCAATTTCTTTGAATTCTACCGTTTATGTCTGGCATAGTTCCCGATTTATGGAAACGGTCGGGGAAAATTTGGTACATTGTACCGCCTTTAAACCAATCGGGCGTTTTATAATCCTTCGAATGCGCGGTAAGCAAAAAGCTATGCGGACGTTCGGAAATATAGCCCGTTTCTTGTTCCCCACAAGAAATAAAGCCATTCCCCTTTACGGAAAAATGATAAAAATATAATCCAGGTGCGGGCGCAAGGAAAGAAATGGACCAACCAAAACTCGTTTTGACCATAGGAAAGGATTCCGTCAATTCCCCGTCTTTGCAGAAAATCAAAAACGCGTCGAGCGTAGGCGTCGTACATTCCTCTTCGCTCGGCGTGTGTAATGCGTCGGTGGGGATTCGATTGCCCCAGCCATACGCATGGTTATTCTTTAATAAAAAGACGTTTAACTGTAATTCTTCCCCTTCCTTCACCGCACCAATAACGTTTTTACAAGCGGGGTCCAAAGGATTGAAATAAACATGGATAGACATTATAAAATATTCCTTCTTTAAGCAAAAAGCCGTAATCTATTTTACGGCTTTTTGCCAAAGTTTTATACAACAAGTTAAAATTTAGTGCAAAGGTTTCAAGTCCCAGATATTTTCAGCGTATTCTTTGATACTTCTATCCGCTGCAAAATAGCCTGCTGCCGCAATATTACGCAAAGCCTTTTGATTCCACAAACGCTTATCCGTAGAATACAATACGGAAAGTTCGTTTTGCGTTGCAAGGTAGGATTCGTAATCAGCCATACACATATACGGGTCGGCAATGGGCGAACCTGTAAGCAAGTAATTTGCAATATCGCCGAACGATTCGCCGTTGAAACCAACGATGAGCGCTTCTACAATGCGACGAAGTTTGGGGTCGTTATTATAATAAACGCTTGCGGAATAGCCGTTTCTCCAAATTTCGGAAACTTCGTCTGCTTTCAAGCCGAAAATATAGATATTTTCGTTGCCAACTTTTTCAGCCATTTCTACGTTTGCGCCATCCAACGTACCAATCGTCAACGCACCGTTAATCATGAACTTCATGTTGCCCGTACCGCTTGCTTCTTTACCAGCGAGCGAGATTTGTTCGGAAATTTCAGATGCAGGCATCAATTTTTCAGACATCGTCACGTTGTAATCTTCCATATAAACAACGTTGAGTTTTTCTGCAATCTTAGGATTTTTACGGATTTCCTCGGAAATATAGCAAATCAATTTAATAATTTTCTTCGCCATATAATATCCAGCAGCCGCTTTTGCTGCAAAAATATACGTCTTCGGTTGCATGGGCGTATCAGGATTTTCTTTAAGAATAAGATAATCGTTGATAATGTGCAATACGTTCAACAATTGACGTTTGTATTCGTGCAAACGTTTAGCTTGAACGTCGAAAATCGAATTAGGGTCGATAATAACGCCTTGCTTTTTATAGGCAAAATCAGCAAATTGCTTCTTTTTAATCGCTTTAATTTCGTCCAAACGCTTCAAAACGCTTTCATCGTTTTCAAATTTCTTGAATTCTGCAAGCTTCGCGGCATTTTTCGCATAGCCATCGCCGATACAATCGTTCAAGAGCGAGCAAAGTTCGGGG
Organism: Clostridiales bacterium; assembly: GCA_015069525.1. Taxonomy (GTDB): domain Bacteria; phylum Bacillota; class Clostridia; order Christensenellales; family Borkfalkiaceae; genus Scatosoma. Next base: position 8,906 of record SVIK01000021.1, read on the forward strand.
TTGGATTGATTCAACCAACGTCTATGTGCGATACCGTTCGTCACGTTCGTGAACTTATCGGGAGTATAATCATAGAAATCCTTAAAGATACTTTCTTTAATGATATCGCTGTGCAAGCCCGAAACGCCGTTTACGTGGTGAGAACCAAGCACGGAAAGGTTTGCCATTTTTACGGTATTGTAGGAAATAACCGACATGCGGGAAATCTTATCCCAATCGCCAGGGAATTTCTTCCACAAATCTTCACAGAAACGACGGTTGATTTCTTTCAAAATCATATAAATACGAGGCAATCTTCTTGCAATGAGGTCTTCCGGCCACGTTTCCAAAGCTTCCGCCAAAACCGTATGGTTGGTGTATGCGCAAACTTTCGTGGTGATATCCCATGCTTCGTCCCACGTCATAGCGTTTTCGTCAATGAGAATTCTCATCAATTCGGGAACGCACAATGCAGGGTGCGTATCGTTTAAGTGTATTGCCGCCATTTTCGGCAACAATTTCAACGAACCGTATCTTCTCTTATGGTCAGCAATAATATTTTGCAAGGATGCGGAAACAAGGAAATATTGTTGTTTTAAACGCAACGATTTGCCTTCAACGTGGTTATCGGCAGGATAAAGCACTTTCGAAATGAGTTCCGCTTCGTTATCGTCTTTCATAACGTTCGTATAATCGCCTTGCGAGAACAGCTTCATATCGAAGTTTTGTATGCTACGCGCTTTCCAAAGACGAAGCACGGAAACTGCTTTGCTGTCATAACCAGATACCATCATATCATAAGCAACCGCTTGTACTTCTTTGGGGTTGCGATAAATGGTTTCTAAACCGTTTTCCGTCCATTTTTCTTCGATATAACCATCGAATTTAACGGTAAACGTCTTGTCGCTTCTTTGCGTAAGCCAAACTTCACCGCCAGGAAGCCATACGTCGGGAAGCTCCGTCTGCCAGCCGTCAACGATTTTTTGCTTAAACAAACCGTAGTCATAACGGATGGAGTAGCCCATTGCAGGATAGTCCCCGGTAGCAAGCGCATCCATAAAGCATGCGGCAAGACGGCCAAGACCGCCGTTGCCAAGCCCTGCGTCGGGTTCTAATTCGTAAAGTTCCTCCAACGTCACGTCGTAATCTTTCAATGCTTCCGCAAAAACGTCGCCAACGCCAAGATTGAAAAGGCTGTTCTTCAAGGAACGTCCCATAAGGAATTCCATGCACATATAATATACGCGCTTGCCTTTTGCCGCTTTCGTGGTCGTATGGAATTTATGTCTTTTTTCCAACATAATATCGCGAACGCTCATAACCACAGCTTTATAAAGCTGTTCTTTACGAGCCTCCGTCGGCGCAACACCGAAATAGCGGGAAAGTTTCCCTTGAATAAGCTCTTTCGCTTGTTGCTGAGTAAATTGCTCTTTTTTCATATTATTTCTCCTAAATAAATTTTCCGTTTGTATTATAAAGCAAAGAAATTCTTTGTTTATTTCAAATAATTAAAGCATATCGTAGGTAGCTTGATACAATTGTTTGTATTCTTCCGCAGAACGTTGCCACGAGAAATCGGTTGTTGCGGCTTTCTTCATTAACTCTTTCCAAGCTTCCGCATTTTTATACGTGCTAATTGCTTCGTGTACAACGTATAACATGTCGTACGCATTACAAGAAGCGAACGTAAATCCGTTTCCACCTGCTCCGTACGGCTTAATGCTGTCGTACAAACCGCCCGTTTCTCTAACGAGAGGCACGGTAGCGTAGCGGGATGCAATCATTTGAGAAAGCCCACAAGGCTCGCTAATGGAAGGCATCAAGAAGATATCCGAGCCAGAGTAAATTTTTCTAGACAAATCGTTATTGAACGCAATATTCGCCGAAACTTTGCCTTCATAGCGATGTCCTAAATCTTTGAAATATTCCTCATAAGCCACGTCGCCGGTACCCAGCAAGACAAATTGTACGTCTTCATGCAAAACGTCTTCGATTGCCGTTCTTACAAGGTCCAAACCCTTATGGGAAACCAAGCGGGAAATCATTGCGATAATAGGCACGTCTTTTACGGGCAAACCAAGCATTTTTTGCAATTCCGTTTTACAAATAAGTTTGTTTGCAAGGTTGTCGGGCGTATAGTTTGCAAAAAGTGCGCCGTCCGTTTCAGGGTTGTAGGAATTTACGTCAATTCCGTTTAAAATACCCGTCAATTTGAACGCATTTTTGCAAATAATGTCTTGCAAGCCGTGCGCATATTGCGCAGATTTAATTTCGTTGGCATACGTGGGGCTTACGGTCGAAAATCTTTCGCTACACTCTATTGCCCCTTTCATAAGGTTGATACAGCCTTGATATTCTACGAGATAACGATATTCTTCGGGGATACCGAACAAGTCGCCAAGGATATCTAAGGAGTATTTGCCTTGATATTCGATGTTATGAATTGTAAACAAGGAGCGAATATATTGATATTCCTCTCTCTTACAATAAATCGTCTTCAAATAAATCGCCGTAAGCGCAGCTTGCCAATCGTGACAATGCAAAACGTCGGGATAGAAACCGATAAACGGCATAATTTCCAAAACGCTACGAGAGAAGAACGCAAAGCGTTCGCCATCGTCGTAATACCCATAACAGCCAGGACGTTTGAAATAATATTCGTTATCGATGAAATAGAAGGTCACACCGTTTTCTTCACAAGTGAATACACCGCAATATTGATTTCTCCAACCAAGCGGAACGTAAAGATTTCCTAAATAGGAAAGTTTTCTGCGTTGCTCGGGTTTGATGTCGGAATATAAAGGCAATACCACACGAATATCGTATTTTGCGTCTTGCGCAAGCGCTTGGGGAAGCGAACCGATAACGTCGGCAAGCCCACCCGTCGCAATAAACGGTCTTGCTTCGGATGCTACGAATAAGATTTTTCTCTTCTCGGCAAGCTTCGGCTCAACTTCTTTCGTTTTCTTCACAGGCATTTTAACTTCCTTTTTTTCCAAAATTTCAATCGTTTTTTTACCTGCTTTATCGGATGCTTTTATCGTTGCGGTAATTTTCTTCTCAGGCATAATACACTCCTTATATTTGTGTTATATCACAGCAAACGTCGTATCCGAAACTTTTCAGATACGGCGTTTACCAAATTTATTAAATTAAAGTCTGGTTCCTTTCGGAATATAATAAGGCAAAGAACTACATCCACCCAACGTCTTTTTGTCGCTAACGACAACGTTTTTATCGGTGATAACGCAATCAAGCGTCGTATTTTGTCCGATAATGTTATCTTGCATTACAATAGAATTGCGGATAACCGAGCCTTTTTCTACCTTTACACCACGGAAAAGAATGGAATTTTCTACAACCCCTTCAATTTCACAACCATCGGAAATCAAGGAATTCTTTACAATTGCATCTTCGCCGTATTTCGAAGGCGCACTATCACGAACTTTCGTATAAATATCTCTGTCGCCAAACAATTCGTCGCGAACTTCTTTATTCAAAAGCTCCATATTGTGCTTATAATAAGCCGACATGGAATCAATACCAGCGTAATAGTTCTTAAACTCATACGCATAAATTTTCAAGCTGTTTAATTGTTTTACAAGAACGTCCCCTTCGAAGCTCGTAAAGCCGTGCGTCACGGAATCTTCTACGAGGTTGAGAAGGAATTGACGGTTTACAACCATTACGTTGATAAACGTATTCACTTTTTCCCCTTTTGCAACGTGAGGAGAAAGTTTGATTTCGTTTACGCGTCCTTCCTCGTCCGTTGCAACGGTCATGAAATCGGATTTTCTTGCGATTTCACGTTCGTGCGTGACTAACGTGATGTCTGCATTTTTGCTTTCGTGATACGCAACGATATCCGCAACGTCGAATTTTGCAACGCCGTCGCAATCCATAAGAACAACGTAATTTTCGTTGCTATGATTCAAGAATCCTTGCAAGCTATTCAAGGCTTCCAATCTCGTCGTATACAATCTATCGTGTTTTTCAGAGAAAGGAGGCAAAAGGATAATACCGCCTTCTTTTCTCGCCAAATCCCAATCTTTACCGCTACCGATATGGTCGATAAGCGAACGGTAGTTGTTGCTCGTCATAAGCCCTACTTTCGTAATGCCAGAGTTTACCATATTGGAAAGCGCAAAGTCGATGATACGGTATCTTCCGCCATAGGGAATAGAAGCCATCGTTCTTCTACGAACGAGTTCGGGAACGTTTTCTTCGTGCATGTTAGAAAAAATAACGCCAATTGCTGAAATTGCCATATTCTTTATTCCTCCTTACGCCAAAATATCTTTTTCGTGTTTTTGTCCTTCACTTACGACAATGCCGTCAGCAACGGTCAAACCACGACCCAAAACTACGATTTCAGCATTAGGATTCTTTTCTACGCCGATTTTCGCATTTTTACCTACAGTCACTTCTTCATCGATAATCGAATAGGAAACGGTTGCCCCTTCTTTGATTAAGCTGTTTGCAAGAACAACTGCGTCTTTAACAACTGCGCCTTTTTCTACGACAACGTTGCTACCGAGAATAGAGTTTTCAACGACGCCGTCAATTTCACAGCCAAGCGCTATCATGGAGTTCTTTACAACACCGTTTGCACCGATATGTTCGGGGGGAGCCAAAGGGTTTCTCGAATGGATTTTCCAAGATTTGTCCCCTACGTCAAATTCAGGGTCGGTACCGAGGAGGTCCATATTAGCTTCCCAAAGGGAAGCAATCGTCCCAACGTCCTTCCAATAACCTTGGAAACGATACGATTGCATCTTCTCCCCTGCATTAAGCATTGCGGGCAAAACGTCTTTACCAAAGTCCTTAGAAGAATTGGGGTTCGCATCATCCGCTTCAAGGTATTTAAAGAGCTTTTCAGCCTTGAAAATGTAAATACCCATAGACGCCAACGTGCTCTTAGGAATCTTAGGTTTTTCTTCGAATTGATAGATAGAGCCATCAGGATTGGTATTGAGAATACCAAAACGTGAAGCTTCGCTTAAAGGAACGTCGATTGCAGCGATTGTACAATCGGCATTGGTCGCCTTATGTTCTTCAAGCATCGCCGCATAGTCCATTTTATAGATATGGTCCCCCGAAAGGATTAAAACGTATTCGGGATTATACATCTTCATGAAGTGCAGGTTTTGATAAATAGCATTTGCCGTACCAGCATACCAAGAAGAGCTTGTTTTTGCTTGATAAGGCGACAAAATATGTACGCCACCAAAGGTGCGGTCTAAATCCCAAGGTTGACCGTTCCCAATATACTCGTTAAGCACAAGCGGTTGATATTGGGTAAGTACGCCGACCGTATCAATACCCGAGTTAATGCAGTTGGAAAGCGGGAAATCGATAATACGATATTTCGCGCCAAACGCAACGGCAGGTTTTGCAATATTCGTGGTAAGCGCATAGAGTCTGCTACCCTGTCCACCTGCCAAAAGCATTGCAACACATTCCTTCTTTCTTTGCATAAAGAACCCCCTTTTTGGTTTTGTTTTATTCTAATAAACGCAAGCCGATTTCAAGAATCTAATACCATAAAATTGATAGAAAATTCCTGATTTATGACTACACAATTTTATCCAATATTACACGTGAATTCTATACATTCAATAAAACATTACACGATTAACATTATTGTACTACATTTTGAAAAAAAATTCAAGACTTTTACGAAAAAAAAACGCAATTTTTTAAACAATTTTTTTCAAGTTATTTAGCAAATTATATATATATTATAAATAGCAAGCCAAGTATTATAAATAGCAAGCCAAGAGCACGTAATCGTTAATAAAATCCTTTTATAATTATATCAAAACGATGTTTCCAAAAATAAAATTGCTTCGCGAGACATAGGTATTATGCTATGTATAACATTATTGTTATGCGTGGCATAATTATTTTTTTGCGATAAAAAAACTCCCCCACCAATAAATGGCAAGGGAATCCTCTTACTTCTCTATATTTTATTTTTGTTTCACGAATATTGTTTCACGAAGAATAGAATTAAAGGAAAAATTCGATTGCTTTTTCAACTTGATATTTTAATTCCTCTTTCGCCCCGTCGTTTCTTATAATTCTAATTTCTTCCGTTTGCAATTTGCGTAAATTTTCTTTTGATTCGTAATCGAATTGCGCGCGGATTTTTTGAAGGGCAGTTTCTTCATCTCCCCCGTCCCGCTCACAAATCGCTTTAATTCTTGCAGAAATATTCCGCAGTACAACGATGACGCCGTCAAAATCCTTTTGATAGTTTCCTTCAAACAATAAAGGTACCTCAGCGAACGCCAAATCACCCTCGCAATCACGCATTAACGAGAACAATTTTGCCATAATTCTTGGATGCGCAAGCGCATTAACCTTTTCCCTCGCTTCTTGGGATTCAAAAACCAATTCTCGCAAAGCAGAACGGTCTATCCTCCCGTTGACGACGACGTTATTAAAATTTTCTTTAATATCACGGATATAATCAGGACATTCAAGGATTTGATGATATATTTTATCGCAGGAAAATACGGGATACCCCAATTCTTTTACCTGCTCAATTACCGTAGTTTTTCCACACCCTATTCCACCCGTGACGGCTATAAATTTTTTCATAATCCTTTTTTCCGTTTCACAGATTTTGTTTCACATAAAAACACATGAAACAAAACCCGTGAAACAAATTGTTATTTTGTTTCAAACCAACTTTCACCCACACCCAATTCCACCGTAAGCGGAACGGCAAGCGAAACGGCGTTTTCCATTTCTCGTTTTAAAAGCTTAGCAACCGCCTCCGCCTCCTCTTTGGGCGAATCAATTACCAATTCGTCGTGTACCTGCAAAACCAATTTTGCCTTAAAACCTTGCTCTTTTAGTTGTTTATGGACGTTAATCATGGCGAGTTTTATAATATCCGCGCTAGAACCCTGTAAGGGCATATTCATAGCCGCACGTTCCCCAAAGGAGCGCACCATATAATTGGACGCGCGAATCTCATTAATCACCCGACGACGTCCAAACAACGTTTTAACGTAGCCGTTTTCTTTTGCGGAATCCACGTTTTTTTGCATATATTCTTTGACGTCGGAGTAGGTTTCGAAGTATTTATTAATATATTCTTGCGCTCTTTTGGTAGAAATATGCAAATCGTTGGAAAGCCCAAACGCACTTATTCCATAAATTATCCCAAAATTAACCGCTTTCGCTTCGTGCCGTTGTTTGGAAGATACTTCCTCCAACGGAACGTTGAATACTTGCGACGCCGTAATCGCATGTATATCACGATTTTCGCAATACGCGGAAACAAGCTCCTTACAGCGCGAAAAATGCGCCAACAAACGAAGCTCTATTTGCGAATAATCGGCGTCAATTAAGACGTTTCCGTCGCTTGCTTTAAAGAGTTTACGAAGTTCTCGCCCTTCCTCCGTTCGAATGGGAATATTTTGAAGATTCGGGTTCATACTCGAAAGCCTGCCCGTTGCCGTATTCGCTTGATTATACGTCGTGTGCACTCTTCCTCCCGTTATCAGCGGTTTAAAGCCCTCCACGTAGGTAGAGTTCAATTTTTGAATCTTTCGATAGCGCAAAATCAGGCGTACGATTTCCCAATCCGATGCGTATTTTTCAAGCTCCTCGGCGGTCGTTTTATATTTACCGTCTTTCTTCTTACTATCCCCTGCAATTTTCAGTTTTTCGAACAAAATTTTTCCAAGCTGTTGCGTGGAATTAACGTTAAAGACCTCACCCGCCAATTCATGAATTGTATTGGTAAGCGTTAAGAGCTCCGCAGAATATTTTGAAGCCAATTGGTACAGCGTCGTTTCGTCAATGGAAACGCCCACTTTTTCCATATCGAATAATACTTTCACCAAAGGCAATTCAATTTCGTTATACAACTTCTTTTCTTCGCCCGATAATTTTTCCATATAAATGGAACGCAAGCAAACCAATCCAAACGCTTTGTATTTCTCATTTAAACCGTTTTGCGTTAAGCTTAAAACAAGCCCGTCGGAATTCCCCAACCCGTCCGCAATACATTTTAGTATAGAAACGTCGTCGTAAGAAGATACAAACGGCACGTTTGCGTTAGAAAGTAAATGCATGACGTCTTTTACGTTGTATGCGATAACGTGCGTTTTTTCCGTGAATAAACGCGTATAAACGGGTTCTAATTCCCATTCATAAAAGCCCGCGTCAAGCAAATCCTTTTTTATCGGTAAAACGAACTCCTTTCCGCCATCTTTCAACGATTGATTTTTCATAAACGGAACAAAACGGAACTCGTTTTCGCTAAAATCACAAGCAAGAGTAGCTATTTCAAAATCCAAAAGCATTTCCAATAAATCAGAAACGGTCGACGGAAAGACTTCCACAATTTCGCCCATTGTTTCTTGCGACTTTTCCTCTTCAACGCCCTCTTCTTCGAAGATATCTGCTGAAAGCAATGATTTGAATTCAAGCTCTGCAAACTTATCCCGCAAAGCACGTTTAAAGGGCATTTTTAATACGCAATCGCTAATAGACAACTCCAACGGCGCGTTGGTATCAATCGTCGCCAATTTCTTTGAAAAATAAGCGTTTTCTTTGCCGTTTGCAAGTTTTTCATGCAAAGCCCCTTTAATTTCATCTAAATGATTATAGACGCCGTCAATATCTTTATAGCGTTCGAGCAACGTCATAGCGCCCTTTTCGCCAATCCCTGCAACGCCGGGGATATTATCCGACTTATCCCCCATAATCGCTTTCAAATCA
>SVIK01000022.1 GCA_015069525.1 Clostridiales bacterium
CGTCTTTTGATAGCGGTTTCTGTTTGCGTCTATTTCGCAAAGCATATAAAATCTCGACCTGTCTTCTTCCTCGTCCTCTTCCTTGGCTATCCCTTTGCCCGTAGCTACGGGTTGCGCCGTACCGCTTAAAGAGGCGTTTGCTTTTAAGCCTGATAAATCGATTTTATAATCGCTTTTACCGAATATCAGCCCTAACAACAAAAGTATAAGCATTACGGGCAGAGCAACCAAAAATGCAATGAGAATATAACGTACCTCTTTGCTAACCACAGCCTTATCCGCAGATTGGTTGTAAAAATACAACGCTACCGACAACAAGAGTGCAACGAGAATTACCGCCACAATCATAACGACGTATTTTATATTTGATTTTTTCTGTTTACTCATGCCTCATCCTCGTCGTTATTTATTCTTTCTTGCGATACGCTTTCCAAGTTTTTCGTTCCGTCCTCTATCGCTTCGCTTACCGCTACTTCCCCCAGAGCGTTTTCCGCCTCTTCGGTTTTTGCCGTTTCCTCTACTTTCGTGTCCGTTTCTTTCGTTTCCTTTTTAGCAAACCAGCCTTTCGCTTTATCAAACAGCTTTTTAGACGTTGTTTTAGTTTTATCCCATTGTTTAGCAACCCATGCTTTAAAACCTTTTTCGTCCACGCTTTCGCCCGATTGTTCGGCAAGCAATTTTGCCTGTTCTCTTTCTTCTTTTTCTATCCTGTCTTTTTCCCGCGCTTTCTTCCCAAAAAGGTTTCCAAACAATTCCTTTATCATCTTCCAGCGCGTTTTACGCCACTCTTTCTTGAAGAATTTTTGGAAAGTTTCGTACTCGCGTTCCAATTCGTCTATGGCTTCCTTGGAGGTAAAATCTTCCGCATCCGTTATCAAACCGTGTTCTTTGCGGAGCGCGTTCAACCTTGCGTCGGCAAGCATGCGCCGTTCTTCCAATGCCGTATATTTTTCTTGTAAGGAAGCGAGCGCTTTTTCCCCGCCTGCAATTTCTCCGCGAAGCGCGCTTGCTTCATTGGCAAACTCTTCGCTGAGCGCTTCTACCTTTTGTTCGTATTCCTCTCTCTCCTTTGCCAATTCTTGACGATGCCCTTCACGAATCCGTTGTTCTTCTTCCTTTAATTCGTAAATTTCATTTTCGTGTGCGTCGTTCAAATGGGCAATTTCCGCCTTGTGCTTTTCCGCAAGCTCCGCCATGTTTGCCTTGTGCGTAGCTTGCGCTTCTTCCATATCCAAAGCGAACTGCGCGCCCAAACGGGTAATTTCGTCGCCCAACACACGCGCGGTTTCTTTGGCACGTTCCAATTCCGCATGCGTTTCTTGCAACGCCATGTCAACGTGTTCCAATTCCTTTTTCGCTTGTGCCAGCTCCTCTTCTTCGCGTTCCAAATCGTGAATACGTTCTTCTAACAAACGTATATATTCGGACGGCGTAAGCCCTTCATTGGAAAGATGCCTTTCAATGTTGCGGATACGTTCGGCAAGCTTTTGACTTTCCTCCGTCCTACGGCGGTCTTCTTCCGCGTCGTAGCGTTCTCTAAAATAATCGCGAATCCCCAACCCGTATTCGTAGGTAAGAAAGAGCGAAACGTCCAACACGTCGGCAATTTCTTCCCCAGCCGTGCCTACAAACGGCGTAAGTGCGTTCTTTTCCGTATGAATCGTATATCCGTCGTGGTTATAAGCGGAAACGTATTCGTAAAGCCCCAACGCCTCGCGGAAATTACGGTTCATTTTCAAAACGTTCGTACGGGTGATAGGCGGTTTTATCATCGGTGTTTTGGCAACCTCTACCATGAGTGGCGTTTTCAAAAACGCAATCACCGCTTGGTGCAAAATACGCATACGGTCGAGCTCTCTTTGCGCCATATTATGTTCGCGCAAATATTCGTCGTTTTTGCGTTCTTCTTCCAAACGCACGTGCACCTTGACCTTGCGGTTAATCTCCACAACGTCCTTTTCCATCGACATATTGCCTACGTACGTATTGGTGAGTTCCAAAATCTTTTCGTAGCGCATACCGATAAAGTCGCGCAAATAACACAAAAGCATATACAAAAATCTGTTTTCGTATACGGCATAATCGCTCAATCTTTCCACAACGTAAAGCTGGTCGGGAATCATATCCTCGCCCTCTTCCGGTTCTCTTGTGAAATAATTGCTGTGACGGGCCAAATGTTCGACAGAGTCTTTGGATACACGTTTTACCTTTTCAATCGGCTCTACTTCGCCGTTGGTACGAATAAACTGCCTTTCTTCTTTGATTGCTTTTTCGATGAATTCAAGTTTCGACTCTATCATCTCAATCCAATCCGTTTCTACCACGCAGTTTTTACGTGTAATTTCTATTCTGTCTTTATCGCTATCCGCCGCAAGAATTGCCGCGCGTTGCACTTTACATTCCGTTTGATTGGAAGTATTTTTTCGATAATCCGCCAATGCGCGATATAACGTGTCAAAATAGTTCATTTACTCGTTTTCCTTTCTCTTTTAACGCTATTATGCGTTCATTTTCAAGCGTTGCACGTACGCTTTGCAAAGCTTCATCGTATCACGCCCAAAAAGTTCGTCTAAATATTCGCAAAATCCGTCTACCATGCTTCTTATGTATACGGGGTTTTGCGTTTCCAATTTTCTAAGTACCTTCTTCGTTAATATATCGTCGAGCGCAGAAAGTTCTTCCCCTCCGCACGCTACGTATACCGGTATATACGCCTTGATTTGCTTCATGATACGATTACCAAACGTGATATGGAACGTCCTTATCATGTATTCGTCCAATTTCTCCAATCGGCGCATGTTTCTATTCGTTATCGTATATTCCTCTTGCGCTTCTTCCGCAAGCCTCATAAAACGCTCCGCCGTGATATGCACGCTTGCCGTCTTCGGGGCTACGAACGGCTCCGATTTTTCGTCCAAGTTCATTACCATCGCTCTGTCGTATACCTTATCCGATATCGCAAACGTAGAGTCGTCGTTGTTCGCCGTTCCAATAAACCACATGTTGTTCGGCAACTTTATTCGCCCGCCCTTCAATTGTACGGGGTCGTTCTCCCATTCGTCCGTCACTACGTCCAAATATCTTCTTTCAGGGTTCGGCAATTCAAGTAGTGACAAGAATTCCGCAAAGTAATATTCCACGCGCGCTATGTTCAATTCGTCCAATATCGTCACATAGATATCCTTGCTGTAATTCGCTTCGTACATCTTTTGCAACAACGTCGTTTCGTTGAAACGCTTCGTGAATTCGTTATAATATCCTACGAGGTCCGTTCTTTCCTTCCACATCGGTTGTACGGGTACTACCGTAGATTTGTTATCCAAAAATTCCCCAAACGCATACGCAAGCGACGTTTTACCTGTACCCGACATACCTTGCAATATCAAAATTTTCGATACGGACATGCCCGCGATAAAACGACGGATATCCTCTATGCTGTAATACAATTTTAATTTACTGCACGCGTAATTTCTAAACGCTTCGCATATCCCTTGCAACGTAATACCCTCGTCGTATTCCGTTTTTTGATAGCGGTTTCTGTTTGCGTCTATTTCGCAAAGCATATAAAATCTCGACCTGTCTTCTTCCTCGTCCTCTTCCTTGGCTATCCCTTTGCCCGTAGCTACGGGTTGCGCCGTACCGTTGAGGGAAAGGTTTCCCGTAGCAATAATACGGGGAGGCTTTTTGTCCCCACGCATGCATGCGAGAATGATGCAAATCAATAACACAGCCAATATAGCGATATACACGAATATCGCATACTTTGACGACGCTATATCTATTACTCTTTGTAATCCTCCGCTAACGGCACAAACCGAAGCTGTAAGAATTCCGTTCATGTACGTCTACCTCCATTTCTCGCCGTTAAATATTTTTGCCCGAATCGCGAAGAGCTTTCAAGCAGACGGAAACGCTTCCCGTCCCGAAAATATTTTCCAAAGTATGCGAGAATTTCTCGTCCAATTTCTTGTTGCTTTCCACAAGTGCGGAAATAACGCCGTTAATGAGCAATTGTGCAAGCACGTTATCCAATGCGTTTTCCGCATTTCCGCCCATCGCCATGTACGTAGCCACGAATTTCTCCATGCGTTGCCATTGTTTGTTTTCAACGGTGTATGCACAGTATCCGTTTACGTATTCCTTCAAACGGTCCACTCTCTTCCAAAGCGCTTCGTCCAATTGATAATCGCGACAAGCGTATTCCACCAACTTATTCCATTGTGAATACAAAAGCTGTTTAACAAGCGTCTTTTCCTCTTCCACAACCGTTTCTTCAAGTTCGATTTGAGGCGCTTGTTCCACCGTTTTATCTTCATCCGTCGCTTGTTCTTGCGCAACGGGTATTTGAACTTCTTCCGTCTTTTTCTTTACGCCAATCGTAGTCTTTTTCTTCTTGCCGTCCTGCAAACGCACGGGTACAATCGACGCCATATCCAAAACGTATTTAGGCAAATCGACGAATTTTTCCCCGCCCGCCATAGCGAGCACTATCCACGTCGTTTCAGGAATATCGTGCCCCTCCTCGTAGGAATTTTCATTTTTGCGAATAAGTATCTTGGCTTTCTTATGCGGTTGGTCGATAAAGCGAACGAAGGGAGCTAACGCAGATTTTACACTACTTGCCTGTACGTTCGTAATCGCAATAGTAAAGATTTTGTTTTCTTCCGCAACCTTGCCGATAATGCCCTTTGCGATATTCGTAAGAGCGAATTCCCCATCGCTGGTCTTTTTATAACGCACGTCGTAATCTTCCCCTTCACCGCTTACTGCGTCCAAAGAAATGGGAGTAGCGAAATATTCCCCCAACACGGAAAGCAACGTCGCCTGTCTTTCTTCGTCATCGCATTGGAGAATCACCAAACGAGAAGCTGCAAACGCCGAGAAAAGCTTGCGGACGGATTCTTCGTCCAACGTAATACCCCTTTCGTAGGCAAACGTCGTAAAATCGTCTTTGATTTTCGCGCAAGTGAATTCTTTATCGAACGGAACGTGACGCAAAAATGCGGTATCCTCTTCTTCCTTCTCCACCAACGCCTTTTCTTCCTTTTCAAGTGCAGGCGCGGAGAATTCTTGTTCGAAAAGCAACTCGTAAGGAATTTCATCCGCCAAATCGTTGATATTCAATGCTTCGCGTTTTTTAAGTTTCTTTTTCATACTAATATCCTGTTCTTTCCTTATTTTTTTCTTTATTTTCGCGTGTCCCGATATTGCCATAATCAACGGCGTCAACGTCAACCCGAATACCACTAAGTTTATAATCCAATGCCCTGGTATCCACCGCACGAACGAGAAGTACGCAAAAAAGATATCCAAACACACCATTGAGAAGAACCAAATCAAGCCCGCCTTTTTCAGTCCTGCGCTACGTTTCTTTTCAGGAATAGGTTCTTCCAAATAGAACCCGCCCCTTTTCACGTTCGAGAAAGACTGCAAATAATCGGCATATCGTTCTTGGTCCGCTTCAACCACTTCCTTGCCTGCAACGAACTTACCCTTTTGCAAAACGTTGGAAAGTGAAGTGCCTATATAATATTCGTAGGAGCCAAGCTCGCTCACCATCCTCTTTTTGCTCTTATCCCATACCGTCAAATCCAAATCGCTTAAACGAATCGTCAGCATTTGCGTTTGTCCAGGGTTAAGATATACTTTGAAGAAGGTTTTTAATTCCTTTTTAGGACGAACGATGGAAGAATCGTCTTTTCCTACGTAAATTTGAATCACTTCCGCCCCTGCGCGATACCCGACGTTTTTCACGGCGATATTCATTACGTCGCCCAAGATTTGCAAGGACGTACATGTAAAACGACTATAACTGAGCCCGTGTCCAAACGGATATTTAACTTTTATCCCAGATATATCGTAATGACGATAGCCGTAGAAGGTTCCCACCTTGTTGCGTCCCGCATCCTTATACGCGCGCAACGTGCGGAAATATTCGTCCGTGTTGTCATAGCAGGTACAAGCAAGCTTACCCGAAGGATTTGCCCTGCCCGTTAAAACGTTAAGCAACGCTTTTGCCGAGAAAGTCGACTGCGCCGAAGCAAACAGCACCGCCTTGCATTTTTTATCGAAACGCATATCGGGATATCCGTTTCCACATACCACGGCAACGACGTTCGCCTGCGTTTTGGAAAGCGCATCCAAAAGTGCTAACTGATTAGCAGGCAACTTCGTCGTGCGGTTGCGTTTTGCTTTTTCCCAGCCCTTTTCGTCGTGCCCTAAAAGCACCACCGCTACGTCCGCCTTTTGCGCAAGTGCCACCGCTTCCGCAATATACTTATCGCTACGGTCTTCCCCGTAAACGTAGCCTCTTGCTTTACCGTTAAAAATCAAATTTCCCTTTTGTTTCCAATCGTTGGCGCAATCGGTAATTCTTTCCACTTCGCTGTTTCCGCAAAGCCCTTCGTCGTCCCCGATAATTACGATTCGTCTGTTTTGTCGAATGGGCAAAACGCCGTCTTCGTTTTTCAAAAGTACGATGCTTTCTTCCGCCGCCTGCAAAGCAAGCTTTTCCTCGTTAATAGGACCTTTTCGCGAAGTGGGCAAGCTTTGGCACTCGATAAGGAATTCCAACGCCTTATCCACCGCCGAATCGATATCGTCGGGGGAAAGCGCGCTCCCACCCTTACAAGCCGATTCCAATTCCGTAAGCGAAACGTTTCCGTTTTCAAACGCTTTGCGCAATTCCTGATATTTTTCCGCAGACGAAAGCAACGTGTAATACGCTTCTCCACAAGCAAATTTTTCTTCTCTTTGCATCAGCTCCATTTGCTCTTGCGGAGTATGGCAATCTACCAACGTGACGTGTTTTTGTCCCACTTCTTCTTGCCATTGTTCGTTGACGTCTTTATATTCCCCTCTCAACTTCTTTTTCGACACGTACGTTGCCGCCGCCCCGAGATACGTATTTTTGAAAGACTTTTTAAAATACTCGCCAATCGCGCGCTCGTTTAATTCCTTATCCGAATACTGCACGTCCAACGGTGAAAGCGAGGGTTCTCCCACGACCGCTTTCACACCTCTACTGCCCGCGCCACCAATCGTCGCGCCCACCAACGTCCCGCAAACGCAAGGGTCTTCCGACAACCCGAACGAATAGGGCGTAGGCATGACGTTTGCCGACGGAGTATGCAAAAGCGCAATCCCGTTTTCCTTTGCACGCAACGCCAAAGCTTCTGCTACGTTAGAAAGCAATTGCGGATTCCAACTGTTTGCGAGGTTTTCAAAGGCGGGATATTTTATTCCATCCGTCTGTGTATTTACCTGCGCCATGGAAGAACGTCCAAAACGGTCGAGTTCCCCAAAGCTTTTGCCTTCGAGCGCCCCTATTTCCGTCAATAAGGACAACTTTTCTTCCATGCTAAGTTTTTCTATAATTTGTTGATTTTTCAGCATAATTCACTCCCACTCATTACAGCGACGGGTCTGTCAACGACGAAATACTCATGTTGTAAATCGACGCCATACTTACCCCTGACGAACCGCTGTCCGTGTACGTAATGATGATTTCTGCGTTTGGATTAAGGTTATATTCAAACCACCTATTCGAATTCTTAACCACCTGCGAAGTGCCGTTTATCGTCACGTTCAAGCTACAAGCAGTGCCGTAGCTTTCCGCAGAAAACGAAATTTTCATCGCCGTTTTGGCTTTAATCTTCAATACCGCAGTCGTTTTTGCATTACTGCGTATCGATATAACGTTATATCCCGAGTTAAAGATATCAAACTTCTTATCGCCGATGTTATCAATACCAATAACCCCCGACGTTTGCGAATACGTATCTCGATTCATGTAGCAACCGCTGAAATACCCGCATCGACTACATTTAGAGCCGTTCCACTCCTCAAACCAATGTCCACGATGCTCCAACGTTTCAGGGATAGAATCTCCGCAATCGGGACAAATTCGAATTGCGCTACCGTCTTTCGAACACGTCGCTTGGGTTATTACAACTTGTTGCGCGTATTCTTTATTGCTCGTATCCACGCTTCCGTTCGTATATTTCCACTCGTTATCGTGATGTGCGCAAGCGTCGTAATAGTAAACGGACGATACCCAACCCAAATCATATTTCGAGCTGTTTGTCGACCATTGCCACGACGTTCCCTCATAATACACGTTTACCCAATCGGAGGAGAGTGCATTTTGCTCTATTCTCGACAAATCGGTAGGAATAACGACGTTATACAAATTTCCGCAACCGCCGAACGCATAAGCAGGGATTTTATCCAAGTCGCAATTTGAAAACATCAACCAATTCAAATTATGCATATTGCTAAACGCATAGGTACGGATAGCCGTGACGCCACTACCGATGACAAGCGTACTCGCCCCGCAATTATCAAAGGCATATCTTGCCACTTCATAGCTACCTACGCTCCAATTCCCATCCGATATCGTACCAAGCGTTATTTTATCGTCCGCCCCCGTATACCCCACGAGATACCAATTGCCGTTGCTGGAATACTTAAACACGAAATTGCCAATCGTTTTCTTTTCCAAGCCCTCAAATTCCCACGTGAAAATTTCCAAAGCGTTATACCCAACGTATCCGTTTTCCACGCTGTCTTTTTGGATTGTCAACGGCGAGTAATCGTATACCTCGTGCAATTGATTACAGTCTATAAACGCCTCTTCGCCTATCCCCGTTAACGAATACGGCAAGGATACCGATTCCATCGCGGAACAATTCGCAAATGCGCGTCTTCCAATATACGAAAGGGTGGACGGGAAATTAGCTTCCGTCAATACAGAGCAACCTTCAAACGCACTCTCACCAATGCTCCATAAGCCGTACGGGAAATGAACTGCGGTAAGCGAATAGCAACCACAAAACGCGCTATTCCCTATCGTTTGCAGGCTCATGCCCGTTTCAACCGTTTTCAAGCTTGAACAAGAAACAAATGCTTCCGTCCCCACGCTTGCCAGTTCGTTGCAACCCACAACCGATTCCAATTGCGAGCAGTTTGCAAACGCTCTGTCCCCTATTCTTTCCACGTTAGGGGAAATTTTCACCGTCTTTAACGCGAAGAAGTTTTCGAAAGTGGAATTGTAAATCTCCGCAAAGTTTCTTTGACCAAAATCCAACTTCTCCAAGTTATTCATACCCTTAAAGGTATCCGCCGTCCAATACAAGCCCGAATAGCCCGCCGAGAAAATGACTTCTTTCACCGCACTTTCCGCAAAGACGTTTGTGCCTAAATGCCCCACGTTATCGGGAATCGTTATTTTTTCAATCGTTTGTTCCTTATAGAAAGTATGAGGCAAAATGATAATCGGTCTACCCGACGGCACGACGACCTCTTTTTGCGTCCCGTCAAAATCAATCAGGTAATATAACGTCCCCACCTCCGCAATCGTACATCCGTTGGCAGTTTCTTTATAAAGACGCGCCTCCTCTTGCGAAGTATAAATTTTCAACGTATTACGGTTTTCGTCCTCGCCGTAGCTCACGCTCACGTCGCTACTCAAATTCTCTATTTCGTACAGGCGGTAGCAGTTTGCAAAAACCGATTCACCCAACGTTTTCACCGATTTCGGCAACGAGATATAGCGCAAATTATAACACTTGCTAAACGCGCCCGAATCAATCGTTTCCAATGCGGAAGGCAACGTAATCCCCTTCAAGCTTTCACAAGCCTCGAATGCGGATACCCCAACCGACTTTAACGCGTTTGGAAGTTTCACCGATTGCAAAGTAGAACAACCTGCAAAAACGCCCATCGGGATTTCCGTCAACGTCGTGCACGCGCTCAAATCCACCGATTGCAACTGCGTGCAAGCTTCAAACACACCCGTGCCCATAGAGCTAAGCGCCGAAGAAGAAAAGCTTTCAAGTGCCGTACGCGCAAACGCGTTGTTGCCAATTTCTTTTATCTGTTTACCCAAATCAATCGCTTTCAATCGGGAACAATCGATAAATGCGTTTTTCCCTACGATTGCTTCGGTTATATTTTTAACCTTCACGCTTTCCAAAGAGGATTCCAATCCACCCGCAAAACCAGCGGGGATTTCGTCCATATAATCGATTTCAAGCGCACGAATATCTACGTAGTCTCCAAAGATAGTCGCCACGTTCAAACTACTCGTGTCGCTCATATACCCCGTATAATAGAAATTCTTCAAATGCAAGGAATCGATAACTCTTGCCGAGGGAATCAATTGATACCCAGCCGTATAATTAATAAACGCGTCTACGTGAATACTATTAAACCGTTCGCAATCGTGAAACGCCGTATAATGTATATTCGGCATATCCCCTTTCGAGGATTTGATTGTAAGGTTGTCAATTTCCATAGCACCGCGGAAAGCATACAGCCCCACCTGCTTAACGTCGTTTATGTAAATATTACTAAGCTTCATGCAATCGGCAAATGCATAATCGGATACGACGTTGTTCCCAAGCAGTTCCACCGTTTCCAAGCGGAAGCAATCACGGAACGCGTCTTTCGATACGGCAACGCCATCTTCAATCGTCACTTTTTTAATAATGGAATTGCCTTGAAACGCGCCCTCTGCGATACCTGCAACGGGGTGATTTTCCACCTTGGCAGGGATAACGATATCCTCCCCGCCTGCCCCGACGTAGCCCGTCACGTATACGGGCGCCGTTTGGGAATTCGGGTCCCCGATTATCTCGTATTCAATATTACGCAGGAAGAAATCGGTACGGTTTTCTTTAAACGCGAACAGGTGCACCATCGCAACCCCTGCGGAAATAAGCATAACCACCGCCGAGAAAATAGATACGAAAACGGGGATTGTAAAACGGCGTTTGCCCTGTACTTGTCCCGTTTTGCCCGTTCTTCTTTGAATTTCCGCCTTGCCCAATTTCTTTCCAAAGCCCGATTTTTCAAAGGTGACGTAGTTCCCTTCTTCGCCGTAGCAATAGAAGTAATTGCCGTATCTTGCATACAAGACGTTAATTTTAAAATCCATACACGTCGGGAATAATTCTATACGCTTTTTAAGGATACTCTTTCCCGTCTTTACTTCCAAACGCTTAAATTCGTGTTCCGTTTCCCCTAACGAATTGCCTCTTCCGTCAAACTGCTCGATTTGCAACTTCAAAGCAATCATCGTTTCAGAAGCCTTATTAAGCAAATCCAACAACAAGAAACGTCGTCTGTTTTTCCGTACGACAAGGAAACGGTCGATATGTAAGCGCTCGTTCGTTTGTTCTTTATCGTATATACCTTTTGTTATTACGTGAAAATTACGTATCATAATCTATCCCACCCGCTTTTTTTCTGACCGCGTATCAGCAACGTCAATATCGTCGCGCCAACGTTTATAAGTATTAAAAATAGGGAAATCGCTATGGTGACAAGCGTGCTTTCGAGGTTGAGTATAAACACTTCTCTAAATATTCCCCCAAAGATTTGCGCACAACATACCTTAACGCAGAACGTTTCCATAAAAATGCAAAGGCTACAAAGCAAAATAAATTTCACCGCGCTCCCCGCTTTCACCTTCCCCGTCATTAAGGAAGGGAACTCCACACCGTCCACAGCGTTGACGTGCAACGCAACGTACGAGGTTTCTTCTGGCAAATCCACCGTTTTTGTAAATCCCTCTTTATCGATGCGTTCTTTTATGGTAATAACGTCAAATACCTTATCTCGGTTATTAAACAACGCTATATCGTAAGAAAGATATTCGATTTCGTCGTTGATTTTGCACATGAGTTGTTTTTTTCCTCCACGTTCGGAAAGAATATATTGCTTGATATATTTTCTCCATTTCACGGCAGGCTCTAAAACCAACGTTTGCCCGTTTTTCTCCATGATTTTTTTTATACCGCGGTCCTCGGATTTTATCAATTTATATCTGCTTTTCAAATACATACGAGGCAATATCACCGAACTGATAATCACCGCCAATCCTAACGTTAACGCAAGTAATGCATACCATACTAACATACGCGTTTCCTCCAAATAAACATCTGCCATTTCTTTTGCGTAATAGCCATAAGGCTATTATAATAATTTTACACATTCTTGTCAAATATTTGACACATTATTTAACAATTTTTATAGCTCTAAAATATATAATATTTTAGTTTACTACAAAAGTCATAAAAATGGTAAAAAGAAGAGCTCCGTCATGGGAGCTCTTCTTTTTATTTTTCGTATTTTTAAAAACGGATTTTCACAAAGGAAATATCGTCAATCGTCTTAAAGCGGGGATATTTTTCACAATCCCTATCCGCATACGCCCTTTTTTCTATCTTTTTAATTTCCTCGTGGATATTCACGTCTTTTGCAAACATTTCCTCGCAGGAGGCGTATATCTTCATCTCGTCAAAGGCTTGCGAAACGCCGTCCGTGTACAAATACAATTCCGCAACGTCTGCCTTGTCATACTCGGCGTACAAATACCGAAAATCAGGATTTTTTGAGAGTGTAAAAACGGAATATCCGTTTTCTTTGTTCATGAGCCTTCTATTCCGCAAAAGCACGCCTTGGCAAAGCTTTACCGCCTCTTTCATGCTTATGCTATTTTGCTTTTTTACCCTTACTATTTCTGCAAGAGCTTGCGAATCAAGGGCAAACAGTTCTGGCAAAACGTGTCTATACGTTTCCCCACTTTTCGTTTTCACAAACACCTCGCAATCGCCAATGGTGTAGATTTTTATCTTGTCGCCACAATCTTCCACCCACGCAAGCCCCGCGCTTGGATAATAGATATCTTCCCTATTCAACGAAGCGCTTACCGATTGGCAAAACGCGATAAATTCGTCGTACGCCTTTTTCGAAATACCGTCAAGCCTTTCTTTTATCCTCGTACTATTTGCAGGAAGGTTCTTTTTAATAAACGATGCAAACCAGCTCGCTTCCGTTGGCTTTAAACCAAGCTTTTGAAGCCCCGTTGCCCCGTCGATTACCATGCAAAATTTCTCGCCCGTCACAATCCTGTCTTCGTTGTAATAATGCGATTTTCTTATAGCCTTTTCTATTTTCATAACTTCCCTTTATTTAACGGAATAACAGCCAAAAACTCAGCCCAACAACGGCAAGCCCCGCAATCAAAATCCCTATGGTGTACGCGGTAAACTTCTTGTTTTTTTCTTTGTAAAGAAGCTTCACCCCCACCAACATTACCCCGAGCAAAACCCCGATAATACCGACGTACGTCAACATCAAAAACGCCATAGCCTTGGTTTCTTTTACTTCTGTAAAGATGTTAATACCGCCCAACAGGAAGCCCAAAAAACCGGTGATAAGCGACAACGTCTTAATGTTGTCCATTTTTATTTTTTCCACTTCTTTAATTTTTTTATCGTTGGCGTCGTATAATTTTATCATGCCCATTTTTAACAAATATTGTTCATATTCTTTAATCGTTCTTTCTTGCTGTTCCCCTTTATCAATATAGGTTATTGCCTCGTGAATTTTTGTTTCTGCTAAATCATAATCACCTAACAACGCATATACCCTACCAAGGGTTAAATGGTATTTTGAATATTTATCATAATTTTCTCCTTTACCAATAACCCCTTCTATCTTTTTCTTTGCTTCCTCTAGTATTTCCCTATTATCATCTCTTTCTTGCAAACACTCCTCATAATAGCTACATATGGACTCTACGTAAAAATTGATAACTCCACCATGCTTTGTATAATCCCATGTTTGCACCGCATTACCAACATTATTTACACCTTTACTTTCGGAAAGCTCCTTTACTTTACGGATAATCTTTTTTCTGCTTCTATTATCAAAGTACGTATTATAATATGCAAGCAATTCTATAAACTCAAAAAATTTATAGCCGCCAAACTTATCAACGTGTTTTTCCGTATACTCTACCAAGTTCAAATTTTTCATCTTTCTACAAATCGTATATGTCATGAAAAATAATGCGAAGCATAAATTTTTATCTTCTTCATAATGGTTTTCAATATATTCCTCAATATCCTTACGCAACGCTTCCGTAAGATGAATATTTTTAATACTCTCGTACATGGCATCTTCAAAATCGCGTGTGTTGCAAAATTCCAAGAACTTCTCACGCTCGCTTATTCCCCGTACCAATTCCAATACAGAACCTATCTCCGTTATTTTCGTTTGTTCCTTATTTTCTTCTGCCACAGTCTTTTCCTCCTTTGTGTATCCGTCTATTTTTTATTCGCCGTAAAAGGCTTCCCTTTGATTTTCGCTCTCTTCGCCGTCACCCTCTTCGCCGTTCTTTTCTTCCCCCAACCGCTTTAACGAGCGGAAGAATATAATCGTAAAGGGAATTGCAAAGAAGAAGGATAACATATCGGAAACCGATTGACAGCACTCCACACCAAACAAGCCCCAAAACAGCGGAAGAACAAATACTCCTGGGATATAGAACAAGCCTTGTCTTGTAATGGATAGCAAAGAAGCTATCCACTTATTCCCCACCACTTGATAGGTGAGCCCCGCCATGAAATTGAGTGGCAACAACGGCATACAAATACATTGCAACCGCAAAGACGTCACCCCTATTTCCGTCGCGCTTTCCGAAAGGCTAAACCATTGCATAAGGGTAGGTGCGATAATCGCGCAAACACCCGCAAACATCACCATAAGCCCCGTAGAAAAAGCAAGCGTAAACAAATACGATTTCTTTACTCTTTCATACTTTCTTGCGCTGTAATTGTAGCCAAGCACCGGTTGATAGCCTTGCCCAACACCAAGCGAAATGGAGAAGGCAAGCATAAACACCTTTTGCACCACGCCGAACGCCGCTTGTGCCGCTTTACCACCCTCAATATACGTCGCTTCCCCGTAGGTATACGCCGCACGGCTTAAAAAGACGGTACAAAGGCTGGCAAGCACTTGTCTGCAAAAGGACGGAAAACCCGTCATTATAACGTTTTTATACACCTCGAATTTTCTCGAAATCGAACGGATGCGCAACCGTACAACCGTTTTCCCGCTTAAAAACATCGTAAGGAGTACGCCAAAGCTCAAAATCTGGCTCAAACAAGTAGCCAAGCCTGCCCCGCCAATACCCATACCTGCGGTAAAAATCAAAATCGGGTCGAGTGCGACGTTCACGACGGCACCGACGATAAGACCAATCATAGAAAGAACTGCTTTCCCTTCCGCGCGCAGTACGTTATTCATAACGAAAGACATACACATAAACGGTGCCGCGATAAGGATGTAATACGCATATTCTTTGGAATGCGTCAACACCTCCGCGTCAATCGAGCCGAACAACCGCAACATAGGCGTTAGGAAAATCAGCCCAACCGTCAAGATGAACACCCCGCTGACGAGCGCTATAAAGAAAGAAGAAGACGCCACCTTATCTGCGCCCGCACGGTCCCTTTTTCCAAGCAAGCGAGAAACGAGGCTTCCGCTACCCATACCGTACGTAAAACCAATCGCTTGAATAATCGACATCAAAGCGAGCAAATTGCTAACCGCCGCCGTGACGGAATCGTTGCCCAACATAGAAACGAACGCCGTATCCGCAAGGTTGTAAAGGGAGGTGACCATCATACTAAGAGTCGTGGGAATGCCCAGCCCGATAATCAACCGTGCAATCGGCTTTTTCGTCATTTTTTCAAACTGTTTCTTTTCCAAAGCAATCGCTTGCGCTTCGGCAAGTTCTTCTTTGCTCAATTGATTTTTGTCCAACTCTTTTTCCATAATACAACTATTATACAACGATTTTTATCATTTAGCAACCGTCCCACGCGCTTTCTTGACAAAAAAATACTATTTTTTTTACGGTACCTTGCAAAATCCTACTCTTTTTTTTCTTTTCCACTTGCATTTTTTTTGCCGTAATGTTATAATATGCGTATGAAAAACAAGAACGAACAGGCACAAGCCAATTATTTCAAAATTAAATTCTCCAAAGTGATTTACTTTTTATGTATCGCTATCCTCTTGTTAAGCGTAGCAAGCATTGCCGTTTCTATTTGGCAAATACTTCGCTTCGGCTTATCGGGCTTTTCCGATTACCTCAAATACCCGTTGCTTATCGTTATCAGCGTGTTTTGTATTGCCGTAGTCGTTAGTTTGCTCGTTAAATCGCAATACGTGGTTAATAAGCAATATTTGATTACGCAATTCGGGTTTATCAAAAGCAAGTTTATCATCAAAGATATTACCTCTATGCTTCTTGATACGGATACGAAAAAAATCACCATATACTTCGGCGAACAGTTCATCGTCTTAAACAGCTCCGAAAAGTGGAACGAAAAGCTTATCCGCGCCCTCCTCGATAGCAACCCGAACATCGATTATTCGTTTACCTTGGCAGAAAACAAACCGCAAAACGACGAAAAATAATTTCATTATAAAACGTTAAAAAACCGCTGTTTCCAGCGGTTTTTTATTTATTCTTTCTTCCTAAATTTCGTAAAAATGCAAACTGCCAACGCAAGAGGAATAACCCCTATTCCGCCAACAACACCTCTGCATCCCCCCTTCTCCTCTATCGGATTAGGTGGTTCAGGTTCAGGCTCGACTGGCTCGCTTGGTTGTTCAGGCTCTACGGGCTTGCTTGGCCCGCTTGGCTGTTCAGGCTCTACGGGCTCGCTTGGCTCGTTCGGCTGTTCAGGCTCTACGGGCTCGCTTGGCTCGCTTGGCTGTTCAGGCTCTACGGGCTCGCTTGGCTCGCTTGGTTGTTCAAGCTCCGCATTACAGACGTCGCAAACCCCGTCCTTATCCCTATCTGCGCAGTCCGTCAACTTCTTATTGCATACGTCACAAAGGTGGTCGTCGTTTTCGTCCGCGCACTCGCTTGCCGTTTGTCCACAATACGCGCAATTATGCGATTTTTCCAATGCTTCATGGACACCAACGTACGCGCCACAAACGTCGCAATTATGGTCGAAATCAGCGTCCGTACAAATATTACAATTGGATAATTTTATACAATACTGTGCAGCCGATATCCATTTATCCGCAACGAAATCATACCCCATGACGTACAGCGTTCCGCCATACATGCGCAGATAATACCCTTCGCTTCCGTATAAATAATCCCCGCTTGCATTGTCATAGGTAGTCCAAAGATACCCCGCTGACGAGGTGTTAAAAATCGTCCCAGGCAAATCTTGCGTGCCCTCTCGAATATTCGCCTCGGAATTCATCGTCCAATGCGTATGTCCGTTGAACATCATCACTTCGGGGTGATCAGCCAAAATCTCGCGTAAACGCGCTTCCGTATTCGCCTCTACACCGCTATAATCCTCACCAGGTCTACTGCCGGCAACGGTATTATACATCGGTTGATGGAGAAATACGAAAGTAGGTTTCCCCGTACCCTTATTTTCATCTAATTTAGCGTCAAACCATTGCAACGTTTCTTCACTTAATACCGCATGCGTAAATCCCGCCGGAACGGTATCCGTGCCAAGGAAAATGAAATGGTATCCACCTTGCCAATAATCGAAGTGCATTTTGTTTACGTAGCTACCGTCGGGATATTTGGCAAGTCCGTAAAACGTATCCAC
>SVIK01000023.1 GCA_015069525.1 Clostridiales bacterium
CTGGCGTGTACGTTGATAATAAAATCATGGTTGCTTCCTTGTTCGTGAAAGTTGACAAGGCAAAGCACGGCGAATATATCAAGAATATGTACATCAACGTTGCAAAGGAAATGAGCAAAGAGCTCGGCAAAGAAATTCCTTTGGAAGTTGCAAACGACGGCGACGTGACGGCGCTTGCTGGGGCGATTGATTTGGAAGACAACGGTATCCTCGGTATCGCTATGGGTACGAGCGAAGCGGTTGGTTATATCAATACGCAAGGCGGTGTAAACGGCTGGCTTTCCGAACTTGCTTTTGCTCCCGTAGACTTTAACGAAGGCGCAATGGTAGACGAATGGAGTGGTGACGTTGGCGTTGGTTGCAAATACTTCTCGCAAGACGCTGTTATCAAGCTTGCAGAAGCGGGCGGACATAAGTTTGCAGACGGCTTGACGCCTGCGCAAAAATTGAAGGAAATCCAAGCGCTTATGGATAAAGACGATGCGCTTGCAGCACAAATCTTCGAGGATATCGGTACGTATTTGGCGCACACGATTCCTTTCTATGCAAGATTCTACGAAATCAAGCACATGCTTCTTCTCGGCCGTGTTATGGGCGGTAAAGGCGGGGATATCATCCTTGCTACTTGCAAGAAGGTGCTTGCGGAAGAATATCCCGAATACGCACATATCGATATCGGATTGCCCGATGAAAAGAACCGTCGCGTAGGACAAAGTATTGCGGCTGCTTCGTTGCCTGCAAATCTTTAATGAGGAAAATAACCATGAAAGTATTCAAAAACGCCACGGTTTACGTGGAGGGTAAAGGATTAAAAAAATGCACGGTAGCCTTTGACGAAATTATCCGTAGTATTGGTAAGAAAGGCAAAGGAGAAGTAATCGAATTGCCCGAAGATGCAATCGTATTGCCTGGTTTTATCGACCAACACGTTCACGGTGCGGGCGGTGCAGACGGCATGGACGGCACGGTAGAGGATATTAAGATTATTGCGCAAACGCTCGCGAAAGAAGGCACGACTTCCTTCCTTGTGACGACGATGACGCAAAGCAAAGAAAATATCCTTAAAGCAATGCGTTCCGTTAAGGAATACCGTGAGGCGAACCAAAAAGAAGGTGCGCGCGCGGTAGGTATCCATTTGGAAGGTCCGTTTATCAATGAAAAGCATAAGGGTGCGCAACCTCTTGAATACGTTGCAAAGCCTGACGTTGCTACGTTTGACGAATACAATGAAGCAAGTGGCAACGCCATTAAAATCGTTTCCCTTGCCCCTGAAATCGAGGGCGCGGACGAGCTTATTAAACACCTTTGCGAAAAAGGCGTAGTGGCTTCTATCGGCCACACGGGCGCAAAGTTTGCAGACGTGGAAAA
This sequence comes from Clostridiales bacterium, assembly GCA_015069525.1. GTDB lineage: Bacteria > Bacillota > Clostridia > Christensenellales > Borkfalkiaceae > Scatosoma. The sequence continues at coordinate 1,369 of SVIK01000023.1, forward strand.
AGCGGTGGCTTGCGGTGCGAAAAACGTCACGCATACGTACAACGCGCAATCGGCGTTGCATCATAGAGAAATCGGCGTTGTGGGTAGCGCAATGCTCATTAACGATTTGAACTGCGAATTGATTGCCGATACGATTCACGTGTCCGTACCTGCGATGAAGTTGTTGATTAAAAATAAATACGCTGATAAAATTTCGCTCATCACCGACGCTATGCGTGCAAAGGGTATTCCCGACGGCGAGAGCGAGCTTGGCGGACAAAAAGTGTTCGTTAAAAACGGCGAAGCGCGTCTTGCAGACGGCACGTTGGCAGGGAGCGTATTACGCATGAACAAGGCGATTGAAAACGTCGTTAAGAAAGTGGGTGTGCCTTTTGAACAAGCCGTTGAATACGCTACGATGAACCCTGCAAGATTGCTTGGTATCGATAAGGAAACGGGTAGCATAAAGGTGGGTAAGCGTGCCGATTTCACGGTATTAAACAGGAATTACGACGTACTTCTTACCATCCGCGACGGCGAAGTTATTTATAAGGCATAAAACGGAAAATAAAACAAAATAAAAATCCCGACGGATTATCCGTTCGGGATTTTTTTGCGCGTTTTTCTTTGAAACGCTGGATTATCACGGCAATTAATAATAGTAGGGCAGGGAATAGGATAAACCAATAAAAAGTTCCCATCACGTACGGCAACGTGCCTGAAAAACCAAACAGCCCCAAAGGGGAACGAAAGTTCATAAAATAGTAGGGAAAAGGGAGTCCTTTTCCAAAGTCTACGTAAAAATACTCCAATACAAAGGAGATAGAAAAATAGAGTACGGGCGGTATCATGCAAAGCCATACGTGCTTACGTTTTGGGACAAAGTGATATTCGTCCAAAAAGAAATCGGCAATAGCAAGAAGCGGGGAAAGGGCGTGGGTAAGTACGCTGGAAAATTTCCACGTGTGAAAGCCGTAATCGGAAGCAAACGGGGAAAGCAAAAAGGTAAAGACAACCCCCGTCATAACGATACAAACGGTGAAAATATATTTGAGAATATACAGTTTTTCATTGGCGGTGAACAACAAAACTACCGTTATTGCGCCAATCCAAATATTCGATTGGGCGGTAAAATATAAAAGTTGCCTCGACCAATGAGAAAAACCGTCCCTTTCCGCTGTAAACAGCATAAAAAGAACGCCACCCAACGAGGCAACAATTAGTAAATATTTGCAAATATAAGATAACCGTGCGCGTATCGTCATAGTAGCACTATGCGCAACGTTTTATAATTTATGCGTTTTGATTAAGATAATCGAGGATATCGTCAAAGCGGGAGAGTACGGGGATAGCGGGATAAAGGGATAAAACGGTTTCTTTTTCCGCCTTTCCGTATCCCGTTTCTACGAGAACGGCCCGTGCGGTTGCGTGTAAAGCGCATTGTATATCGCTCAATCTATCTCCCACGACAAGGCACTCGCAAGGGGCAACGCCCAATTTTTTAGCGACCGCAAGAAGCAATCCGCTTTTGGGCTTTCGACACTCGCAATTATCCGCCGTATCGTGCGGACAGATAGCCCACGCGTTTACGCCGTAGGAAAGGAATTCCTTTTCAAAATCGTAATCGCGTCCCGTGCCACGCGCAATGCTGGCTTGGTTGGTGATAATCCCGACGAGATAACCACGTTTTTTTAACGTATTAAAAATTTTTTCAATATCGACGAACGGCGTAAAGGTTTGAGGATAACGTTTATCGGAAAGCTCCCCAAGCGTACCGTCGCGGTCGAATAAAATGGCGCGTATCATACGCAAAGTATAGCATATTTTTTCAAGCCTTGTCAACGGCTTGCACCCAAGAAAAAAAACGTGCATAAAATAAAGGGGATAAATTTTTTTGATAAGAGCAAAAAGATAGAAAAAACACTTTCAAAAAACGAAAAAATATGCTATAATGAGGTGAGGTATTGAACGGATTATTTTTCAAAGAAAAATATGCGCGGTATAACGTAGAAATCCCGTTTGAGTTTGCAAGACACGCATCTATCGGTTGTGGCGGTCGGGCGTGCGTGGGGATTTATCCAAGGACGATAGAGGAACTGCTCACGCTTGTACAAAGTTTGGAAAAAGACGCGCTTCCCTATTGCGTAGTGGGCAATATGACGAACGTATTGCCGTGCGAGGGAGAAATCGAAAAAGTAATCGTCAATACAAGCAAAATGCTTTGGGAAGAGCAATCGGGCATACTTCCCGTCGGCGTTTCGTCGGTAAAGCTGTTGCGTTATTGCGAGGAAAAAGAGCTGGGCGGAGCGGAGTTTTTAGAAGGAATTCCCTGTACGCTGGGTGGAGCGCTGTATATGAACGCAGGCGTTAGCGGAAAATACGTGGCGGAACTCGTTGATACGGTGTTTGTCTACCGCGAGGGAAAGACGCACGAACTTGTCCAAAAAGATTGTGGATACGCTTATAAACAAAGCGTATTTATGGACGGAAAAACGCTGATTTTAGGGGCAAAGCTTGCTTTGGTGAAATCAAGCGTGGAAAGGATAAAAGAAGAACGGCAACGTTATCGAAAGCGTCGTGCGCATTTGCCTAAGGGAAAAAGCATGGGTTGCGTATTCAAAAATCCCACTTTGCAATCAGCAGGGAGCTTGATTGACGGGGCGGGGTTGAAAGGCTTGCGCGTGGGTGGTGCGAAAGTATCGGAAACGCACGCTAATTTTATACTCAACGATAACGGAGCTACGTCGCAGGATATCCGTACGCTTATTGAAACGATAAAACGCGCGGTTTTTGCAAAATATAAAATACGATTGGAAGAAGAAATACGTTATTTGACGTAAACGAGGGGGAAAGATGCTTTTAACGGGAGATTATCATACGCATACGCCCTATTCCCACGGAAAGAACACCGTTGCGGAGAACGTGGAGCAAGCGCAAAAGCTCGGTTTGCAGGAGATTGCTATTACCGACCACGGCTTTGCGCATAAAGCGTTCGGCGTGAAACGAAAGGAGCTTTCCGCTTGCCGAAAGGAATGTGAGGAGGCGGAAAGAACGTACGGAGTAAAAGTGCTTTTGGGGTTGGAAGCGAATATCCGTGGGTATTCTGGCATAACAGATATGACGGAGGCGGATTACGAGCATTTCGACCTGTTCAATTGCGGGTTTCACGTGTTTATTTCCTGTAAGCCTTTTTCGCATCGCTACGGTTATTTTTGGGCGAACTTGCTGTCGAGAAAAATATTGCACGGCGCTTCGCAAAAGCTGATACAAAGAAATACGAAGGCGTATATCGAAGCGATAAAACATAACCCGATAGACACGCTTACCCATCTTTCTTACGTTTGTCCGGCGAACGTGTTGGAAGTGGCGAAATGCGCCTCCGATTACGGCACGTATATCGAGCTGAATTCTAAAAAAGAGCATCTATCGGACGAGCAACTTATGCAAATCGTAGATAAGACGTCCGCGCGGTTTATTATCAATTCGGACGCGCACTCCAAAGATAGGGTGGGGGATACGAAAATCGTGGAAGAACAGCTTTCCCGTCTCCACTTCCCGTTGGAGAGAATAGACAATATCGACGGGCGTTTCCCGTCCTTCCGCTTTGCGGAATATAAAAAACACATGTAAATAGAGGACAAATGAGTTTCACTACCGATTTAAAAAAAGAAATAATCAGCCGTTTTGCGGGCGAGGAACGTACGGAGGGCGAGAAGAAATCCGCTTTCTCCGCGTTCGTGCGTACGAGCGGTGCTTTGGGTATGCAAGAAAACGTCCCTACTTTTTTTCTGGTGAGTGAAACGGAGTACGTTGCCGAATTTTTCATGCATCTTTTTGCGGAGTGTTTCAACGCAGAGCTTTCCGTCACGCACGCCACTATGGATAGGATGAGCGGTCGGGACAAGCTTGTATTGCTTTGTCCTGCCAATATGGGGGAAACGGTGCTTTCGCAGTTGCGCTTATTAAAGCGTGGTGGGGAAGATTTTCGTGAGGGGATATGCAAACTGCTCGTCAAAGGCGAGGATAGAAAAATTGCTTATATCAAGGGCGCGTATTTAGGGGGTGGCAGTTGTACGCTCCCTACCGACGGCGGTACGGGCTACCATTTGGAAATCGTGTTCAACGAGAAAAAGACGGCGCAAGATTTTTGCTTGATTTTAGATGAATTCGATTTGTTCGCTAAATGGATAGAAAGAAAAGATACCTACGTCGTGTATATGAAGAGCAAAGAAGCCATCTCTGATTTTTTAGCGACGATAGGCGCGCACAATTCCCTTAAAAAATTGGTCGCCGTTTCTGAAAAAAGGGAGGAGGCAAACAACGATAATAGGACGAGAAACTGCATGGCGGGCAACGCGGATAAATCGGCGATTGCGTCGGTGAAACAGGTCGTCGCTATTCGAAAAATAGAGGAAAAAACAAAGTATAAAGATTTAAACGAAGAACTGGTTGCCTTGGCAAAACTGCGTTTGCAATATCCCGAAAAGACGTTGCAAGAGCTCGCGGATATGCTTGGGGTAAGTAAGAGCTGTCTTAATCACCGCATGCGTCGGTTGATAGAGATTGCGGAAGAGATATAAAGGAGGACGGAAATGACCGATTTCGTACATTTACATTTGCATACGGAATACAGCCTTTTGGACGGTGCGGCGAAGGTGGACGAGCTTATTGACCATCTCGTTAAAAATAACATAAATGCGTGCGCCATAACTGACCACGGCAACATGTACGCCTCTTTGTATTTCGCTGAGGAGTGCGTAAAAAAAGGAATTAAATACATCATCGGTTGCGAATTGTACGCCGTTGACGACCACCTCGTTCGTCCAGCACAAGGGCGCAACGAGCATATCGTTTTGCTCGCGAAGAACAAGACGGGGTATAGAAACATTGTAAAGCTTGACTCTCTTTCGTATATCGACGGCTACGCGGGCGGAAAACCGCGCATTAGCTACGATTTAATCAAGAAACACCACGAGGGTGTAATTTGTCTTTCGGCGTGCTTGGCGGGGCGTTTACCGCAACTTCTATTGCGTGGCGATTACGAGGGCGCGAAAAAATGGGCAAAAGAGATGCAAGATATTTTTGGCGAAGATTTTTATATCGAGCTTCAAGACCACGGCATTGCGGAACAAAAACAAATTTTGCCCGATTTAATTAGGATTGCGAGAGAGTTGAATATCGGCTTGGTGGCAACCAACGACGTGCATTATATCGAGAAAGAGGATTGGGAAATGCACGAAGTCCTTTTGTGTATTCAAACGAAATCCACGCTTGAAAACCCCAAAATGCGTTTTGAGGAACACGAATTTTACATGAAATCGGGCGACGAAATGATGGAGCTTTTCCACTACGTACCCGAGGCGATTACAAATACCCGCGTAATAGCGGATAAAATTGAAGAACCCGTTTTCGACCTTACCCCCAAAGGGGAGCCTATCCGCGATACGTCGCTTATCCCTTTGTATAAGCCTGACGACGGTTCTACTTCGCCCGAATATCTTACGAAGCTTACTTGGGACGGGCTTCCTAAAAGATACGAAAACATTACGGACGAGATAAAAAAACGTGTGGAATACGAGCTGGGCATCATTATCAAAATGGGCTTTGCCGATTATTTCCTTATCGTTTGGGACTATATCAACTGGTCGCGTGTGCACGGTATTCCCGTTGGGCCTGGACGAGGCTCTGGCGTAGGCAGTATCGTTGCGTACTCAATAGGCATTACGGACGTTGACCCGTTGAAATACGATTTGATATTCGAGCGTTTCCTGAACCCTGACCGTGTATCCATGCCCGACTTCGACGTGGATTTTTGCACGAAGCGTAGAGGGGAAACGATTGAATACGTCCGTGAAAAATACCACCCTGAAAACGTGGCGCAAATCGTCACGTTTGGTACGCTTGCTTCGCGCGCCGTTATCAAGGACGTAGGGCGGGTTATGGGCGTTCCTTATTCGGAAACGGATAAAGTGGCAAAGCTTATGGACGGCAAATCGACGATAGGCGAATTGCTGGGAAGGAAAATCCCTAAGCTTGAAAAACAATTGCAAGACGATAGCTTAGACGAGGAAAAGCGCAAGGAAATTGAAAAAAAACTTGCCGAACAAAAACAAAAGAGAAATCCCGAATTCATTGAGGTTTACGAAAGCAATCCCGAAATAAAAAAGGTTATCGACATGGGCTTGAAGTTGGAGGGTATGCCTAAAAACACCTCCGAACACGCCGCGGGCGTCGTTATCTGCAACAAGGTGCTTTCCGATAACGTACCTTTGGCAAGAAACGGGGATGATATCGTCACGCAGTTCGATATGAAGGAAGTGGAAGCGGTCGGTATGCTGAAAATGGACTTTTTGGCACTTACCACGCTTACCGATATTCAAAACACGCTCGAATACCTGAAAATTGGCAAAGGAATTGAGATAGATTTCAATAAAATAGGGGTGGACGTACCCGAAGCGTATCAGCTCATTTCTTCGGGTGATACGGACGCCGTGTTCCAGCTTGAACAAGGTGGCATGAAGCGGTTCATGAAAGACTTGCAACCCAACTGTTTGGAAGATTTGATTGCAGGTATTTCCCTTTATCGTCCCGGCCCTATGGACTTTATCCCTAAGTATATTGAGAACAAGCATCACCCTGAAAAAGTCACGTACGATACTCCTTATCTCGAACCGATTTTGAAAAATTCGTACGGGGTTATCATTTATCAGGAACAAGTTATGCAAATTTTCCAACAGCTTGCGGGCTATTCGCTTGGGCAAGCGGACCTCGTCCGCCGTGCGATGGCGAAAAAGAAGAAGAAAGAGCTGATGGAACAAAAGGATAAGTTTATTTACGGAGCGCCTGCCGAGGGGATTACGGGTTGTGCCCATCTTGGTATTCCCGCAGAGGTAGCGGCAAAGATATTTGCGGATATGGAAAGCTTTGCTTCGTACGCCTTCAATAAATCGCACGCGGCGGCGTATGCTGTCGTTGCGTACCGCACGGCGTATTTGAAAGCCTTTTACCCGCGCGAATTTTTGGCGGGTATCTTAAACGATAGAATTGATAAGATAGACGAAATTTCCAAATATATCGTCTATATGAAGGAGAAAAATATTCAGGTATTGCCTCCCGACATCAATAAATCCAAAGATATTTTCTGGGTGGAAGGGGACGGTATCCGTATCGGGCTCGGCGCGCTCCGTGGCGTTGGGCAAGACGCAATCGCTCTCGTTATTAAGGAACGGGAAGAAAACGGCTTGTTTAAGGATTTCGCTAACTTCCTTTCCCGCTGTGCAAAGTTCATTAATAAGCGTATTATCGAGAGCTTGATTTACGCGGGAGCGTTCGATTCCTTTGGGTATAACCGCGCGCAGGTGACGGCGGTGTACGAAGAGGCGTATGCACGCGTAAACGCGCTGGACAAACAAAAGGCGGGGGCGCAACTCTCGCTGTTTGGTAGCGTTATTGAAGAACAGGAAATCGAGGTGCAATTCCCCAATATTCCCGAATACGACACTATGGAAAAGCTTTCGAAGGAAAAATCGGTGCTCGGCGTATACGTTAGCGGGCATCCCTTTGAAAAATTCTTGCCCTATTTTAAGGATAAAAACTTTAATTGCTCGCTTCTTAACGAATACACGGAAGACGAAGAAACGGGCATAAAAACGTATACGGAAATTGCCGACGGTATGTCGGTTTCTATGGGCGGTATGATTTCCGCGAGCAAGAAATTAAAGACGAAATCGGGGCAATTTATGGCGTTTGTCACCGTGGAAGATATGTACGGCTCGGTAGAGTGCGTTTGCTTCCCGAAAGTGTACGATAAAATCCGTAATTTCCTTACGAACGATAAGGTCGTGTCCGTATCGGGCAAAATGAGTATCGACGCGGATAAAGCGCCCTCGATTATCGTGGATAAAATGGAGGAGTTTTCGCTCGATGAAAAACCGCTTGTAAAAAGCAAAGACGCGATGCCTACGCCTCCGAAACCGACGGAAAAATCGGATGCGGAGAAAAAGCTGTGGTTAAACGTATCCTATCTTGAAGAGGCGGATTTAGAAGAGCTTATGGATACGCTCACCTATTACGAAGGACAAACGCCCGTTTATTTCGTTAAGGACGGGAAAAAGATGATGTGTTCGCAAAAAGTCACGCCCAACCGTGCGTTAATGGCAGAGCTTTGCGCCTTTTTGGACGAAAGCTGTATTAAGCTTTTATAAAATTATAAAAGAATTTTTTAAAAATCTAAAAATAGCGCTTAAAACAGTTGTATTTTGTCGAAAAATCGCTATAATATTATTTGTGAAGAATTGTGTTGTTTTTCGATGTATTTTATAAAAGTAAATTGCGAAAAATAACGGAAAAGAGAAACGAGAGGTAATGATAAATGAAGAGAATCGGTTTGCTTACGAGTGGTGGCGACGCACCTGGTATGAACGCTGCTATCCGTGCAGTTGTGCGTTCCGGTATCTATTTTGGTATGGAAGTGTTTGGGATTGAACGCGGTTATGCGGGGCTTATTGAAGACAAGCTTATCCCTATGGAAATGCGTAGTGTTTCCAACATCGTGCAATTTGGCGGTACGAAGCTCCGTACGGCAAGATGTATGGAGATGTTGACGGAAGAGGGGCAAAAGAAAGCGGTTTCCACGTTGGAAAAGCACGGTATTGAAGGGCTTGTCGTCATCGGTGGCGACGGTTCTTTCCGCGGGGCAAGGGTGCTTTCTGAAAAGTACGGCGTGCCTACGATTGGTATTCCTGGTACGATTGATAACGACCTTGAATATACCGATTATACGCTTGGTTTCGATACGGCGGTAAATACCTGTTTGGATACGATTAATAAATTGCGTGACACGATGACTTCGCATGAACGCGTGTCCGTCGTAGAGGTAATGGGTAGACATTGTGGGGATATCGCATTGTATAGCGGTATCGCTTCGGGTGCGGAAATTATCGTTGTGCCTGAGGTTGCGGTCGACATGGAAAACATCGTTTCCAGTATCAATCGTTCCCGTGCAAGCGGTAAACACTCCAACATCATTGTTATTGCAGAAGGGGTAATGAGCGCAGAGGAATTTGCAAAGCAATTGCAATCGCTTACGACCTATTCCGTACGTCCTACCTGTATCGGGCACGTACAACGTGGCGGTTCGCCTATGATGGCGGATAGAATGCTTGCCGCGCAGTTTGGTAATAAAGCGGTTCGCCTTCTTAACGACGGTATCGGCAACCGTGCAGTTGGTATTAAGGACAACAAGATTATCGACATGGACATCATAGAAGCAGTTTCGATGAAAAAAGTATTTAATTACGAATTGTACGAAACGTTGCAAATGATTTCTATGTAAGAAAAAAGAAGCATAGAAGCGGGTTTGGCGGTTGCTGAATCCGCTTTTCTTTTGAAAAAGCTTAAAAAAGTGAAAAGAAATTTCAAATTCCGTATTGAATTTTCTCATTTTATAGTGTATAATAGTTATAGAATATATTTAGGAAACCGTTTATGCGTCGGTTTACCTTGTGGATAGGGAGTGGGATATATGATTTTATCCGTTTGTATGAGTCCGTCTATCGACGTGACGATGGAGTTAGATTCTTTAAACGTGGGGAAAACCAACGTGGTTAAGAATAAAGCTTTTTCGCTCGGCGGTAAAGGGTTAAACGTGGCGATTGGTGTGTCGAGATTGGGCTACCCCTCGCACGTGACGGGGCTCATGTACGACGACAATGCGTACGTTTTTGAAAACGCACTCAATAAAGAAGGCGTGCCGTATACGTTCGCGTGGAATAAAGGGCGTGTGCGCGAGAATTATAAATTTATCGACAGCCGTTCTATGCTGACGGAGGTAAACGACGTAGGCGAGGCGGTGGAAAAGGATAAGACGGAAGAAGTTTTGGACATGATTCGCAAACTGTCCGCAAGTAGCAAAGTGACGGTAATCTCAGGTGGGTTGCCAAGGGGAATAAAGGATTCTTTTTACGGGGATATGGTGCGTGCGGTTTCCGCTAATTCGTTAAAAATCGTAGACGCAAAAGGGGATAGATTGTTCCATGCTTTGGACGTCGGCGCCGATTTAATTAAGCCCAATTTAGAGGAATTGGAAAACACGATAGGAAGAAATATTACAGGCAAGGACGATATGCTGGAAGCTTGCTACGAGCTGGTGGATAGAGGGGCGAAACGCGTGCTCCTTTCGCTTGGGAAACAAGGTGCGGTTATCACGGACGGCAAAAAGAATTTTTATTGTAAGAGCTTGAACGTAGCGATGAATTCTACGGTAGGGGCTGGCGACGGTATGGTTGCGGCTGCGGCAATTCGTCTTGCGGAGGACGCACCCTTGTCGGAAATTTTGCGCGCAGGGGTTGCGGCGGGTACTGCGACGGTTATGACGGCGGGTACCGTTTCGTTTACAAACGATAAGTATATGGAAGTGCTTGGCGGTATTCGCGTGACGGAAATTTAAACGAAGAATAGAAGAAATCAACACCTGAAAAAGTGGGCAACTTTTTCAGGTGTTTTGCATATATTGTAATATATTTCTCGTAGCAAAGTGAGACGGTTGAAAAAAGCGGAAAACACCGTCGAATAATTCGTGTTTGTGGAAGTTGGAAAAAGCGCCACCAAAGAATAAATCGTCTCCTTTCAAAAGAGAAAATAATTGCAAAAATTATCGCAAAATCCTTGAAAAAAATGTCGAAATTTATTATAATAAAGATAACGAAAGAAGAAAATCACGAAAATTGCATACTTTTTTGCTTTCGTGCATACTATTAAGGAGTGCGGTTATGAACCTTAAATTACAACAGAGAAAATTTGACGATATCAAATGGCGCGATAGTATTCAAGCAGGTTGGGATAGATGTGGTAGCTACGAGTTTTGTGGCGAGTGTCGAAAAGAAGAGCCCAACCCTTGCGCACGGGCGGCGAACCGTTATGAAAACGGGTACGTCCGTATCGCGATTATTCACCGTCACGTATAGGAGGACGGCGAAAATAAGGAGCGGTTATGAAAAAAACGGAAAAACTTATCGTGGCGATACTTACGATTACGCTTGGGATTCTTTTGATAGCCTTTCAAGAAAACGTCGTAAAGACAGCCGTGGTGGCGGTGGGGGTTGGCTTCATTGCGTTGGCTTTTCTGGATTTTATCAATAAATCGCTTCCGCTGGCGATAGTGAAAGCGGTGTGTGGAGTGGTGATAATTTTGTTTGGATTATTCGCCGTGCGCGCCGTATTGTATTTGATTTCGGCAATCTTATTGATAGCGGGTATACTACTTTTATACGAACGTTTAAAATCCCGAAACTATTGCGAAACTCTCTACGAAAGGGTAATTTCTTACGCTTTACCAACCCTTTGTATTCTTATCGGTATCCTGTTTTTGTTTAACGGTGGAAACGAGGTGACGTGGGTGTTCGTCGTCGGGGGGATTTTCGTGGTGGTAGAAGGTGCGCTCGTCCTTGTTGACGCCGTCTTGGCGGATTGAATTTCATATAAAAGATTGGCTCTGCTTATAGCAGAGTTATTTTTTTAATTTTTTTACGAAAAAGATAAAAATTTATCGATTTAGCGATTGGAAATTGTGAAAAAAGGCTTGATTTATTTGTGATTTAATAAAAAATATGGTATAATTTATTTGTATCGTGAAATAATCTGCCGTTATACGCGCCCGCGTGTGTATAGGAAAGCGGTAAAAAAACGATAAAAAAGCGATAAAAAAGAAAAAATATTAAATTTACGGAGATATAAACATGAACAACAAAGTTACTATCATCGGTGCAGGTTCGGTAGGCGCTACGGTTGCCTATACGCTCGTTGCGACGGGCTCGGTTGCGGAAATCGTGCTCATCGACGTCAACGTGGAAAAGGCGAAAGGGGAAGCGCTTGACATTGTACAAGCTACGCCCTATTTACACCCTGTAAAAATTTACAGCGGTACGTATGAAGACGCGGCTGGTTCGGATATCGTTATCATCACGTCGGGCGTGGGTAGAAAGCCTGGTCAATCCCGTATTGACCTTACGCAAACGAACGTCAACATTTTGAAATCGATTGCTCCTCAAATCGTTAAATATGCGCCCGACGCATTGTATTTGTTCGTTGCAAACCCCGTAGACGTACTCACGTATGTATTCTGCAAAATCACGGGTGTTCCCAAGAACAGAGTTATCGGTACGGGCTGTACGCTTGACAGTATTCGTTTGAGAACGCGTCTTTCCCAATTGTATTCGGTAAACCAAAAGCAAGTACACGCATACGTTTTGGGTGAACACGGTGATAGCTCTTTCGTGGCATGGTCGACGGCGGATATTTCCGGAATTCCTCTTGCGGAATACGAACAAACCTTGACGGGTAAAGACGTTTTGAAAATTACGCCGTATACGCACGAAGAAGTGGAAGAATACGTGAAAAAATCGGGCGGTAAGATTATCGCAGGCAAAGGCGCAACCTTCTACGGCATCGCGGCAAGCGTCACGCAAATCGTAAATAGCATTTATTCGAGTGCGTACACGATTTTGCCCGTATCCACCGTTTTGGATGGAGAATACGGCGTTTCCGACGTAGCGCTTTCTACGCTTTGCGCAATCGGCGCTACGGGCGTTATCACGACGCTCACGCCTAAGCTTTCGGATGAAGAAGTGGCGAAATTCCAAAACAGCGCGAAGGTGCTTAAAGACGTTATCGCACAAATTGAAATTTAATTGGAGAAAGAAAAATGGAATATCGTATTGAAAAAGATACCATGGGGGAAATGCAAGTACCCGCGGACAGATATTGGGCAGCGCAAACGCAAAGAAGTTTTCAAAACTTCCGCATTGGCGACGAGGTGATGCCCCGTGAAATCACGAAGGCGTTCGGCATTTTGAAAAAAGCGGCGGCGCTTGCAAACTGGAAACTTGGCAAACTCCCTGAGGAAAAGAAGAACGCTATTTGCTCCGCTTGCGACGAAGTAATTTCTGGTAGTTTGAACGGACATTTCCCGCTTGTGGTATGGCAAACGGGTAGCGGTACGCAATCGAACATGAACGCAAACGAAGTTATTGCAAATCGTGGCAACGAGATTGCAGGTAAAAAGCTTTTGCACCCTAACGACGATATCAATAAGAGCCAAAGCTCCAACGATACCTTCCCTACGGCAATGCATATCGCGGCGGTAGTGGCAATTGAAGACAACCTTTTCCCTGCGATGGATACGCTTATCGCAACGCTCAAACGCTTGGAAGCGGAAAACGAGGGGATTGTAAAGAGTGGTAGAACGCACTTGCAAGATGCTGTTCCCATCGCCTTTTCGCAAGAGATTAGCGGTTGGAGAAATATGATTGAAAAGACGAAGGCGCAATTAACGCTTGCGCTTGACGGTTTGAAAGAACTCGCTCTTGGCGGTACGGCTGTCGGGACGGGCTTGAACGCACCCAAAGGTTTTGCGGAAGAAGTCGCCGTTCAGGTAAGCGAGCTTACGGGTAAGAAGTTTATTACGGCAGAAAACAAATACCACGCGTTGACGTCTAAGGACGAGCTTGTCTTTGCGCACGGCGCACTCAAAGCGCTTGCGTGCAACCTCATGAAGATTGCAAACGACGTAAGATGGCTTGCAAGTGGTCCTCGCGACGGGCTTGGTGAAATCTTTATTCCTGAAAACGAACCTGGTTCTTCGATTATGCCTGGTAAAGTGAACCCTACGCAATGCGAATCGATGACGATGGTTGCCGTACAAGTTATGGCAAACGACGTAGCGGTAGGAGTTGGCGCATCGCAAGGCAATTTCGAGTTGAACGTATTTATGCCCGTAATCATTTACAACTTCTTGCAATCGGTACGTTTGCTTGCAGACGGTATCGTATCGTTTGAAAAGAACTGCGTGACGGGTATTAAAGCAAACAAAGAAAAAATGCATCATAACCTTTACAACTCGTTGATGCTTGTCACGGCGCTCAATCCGTACATCGGGTATGAGAACGCGGCAAAGACGGCGAAAAAGGCTTATAAAGAAAATATTTCCTTAAAGGAAGCGTGCGTAGCGCTTGGTTTCTTAACGGCGGAAAAATTTGACGAAGTATTCCGTCCCGAAGAAATGGCGTATCCGCAAAAATAATTCACTTGCAAAAGGTGGCAAACAGTATGAAAATTAGTTATTATCCCGGCTGTACGCTTAAAACGAAAGCGAAAAACCTCGACGTGACGGCACGTCGTTGCGCGGAAGTTTTGGGCGTGGAGATGGAAGAAATCGAAAATTGGCAATGTTGCGGTGCCGTGTATAAAATGGGCACGGACGAAATTGCAACTAAGCTTTCTGCGGTACGCGCGTTGGAATACGCAAAACGCAACGGCGGGAAATTGCTTACGCTTTGCTCCGCTTGTCATAACGTTATCAAACGCGCAAACGAGGATATGAAATCCAATGCAGATATACAACTGCGCGCAAATAACTATATGAAGTTTGACGAGCCGTACAAAGGCGAAACGGAAGTATTGCATTATCTTGAAATGTTGAAAAACGTTGTTGGCTTCGATGCTATTAAAAAGGCTGTCGTAAAACCGCTTAATAGAAAAATCGGCGCATACTACGGCTGTTTATTGCTCCGCCCCAGCGGTGTTATGGCGTTTGATAATCCCGAAAATCCCACGATTATCGAAGATTTCATCCGCGCAATTGGCGGTACGCCCGTTATTTATCCTTTCCGCAACGAATGTTGTGGGGCGTACGTCGGTTTGAAGAATAGCGAGCTCCCTAAACAAAAGAGCAAGAAAGTGCTTACGAGCGCAAAAGAAAAGGGCGCGGAAGAGGTAATCACGGCTTGTCCGCTTTGCTTGTACAATTTGCAGGTAAACGGCGATAACATTTTGCCCGTGAAATACTTTACCGAGCTTTTGGCGGAAGCATTGGGGGTGGAACAATGACGAGAGAAGAACGTGTTGAAAACATGAAGCAACTTTCCGGTACGGACGTAAGAAAGTGTATGAAATGCGGTAAGTGTTCGGGTAGATGTCCTGCCTTTAAGGAAATGGATATCAAACCGCACCAATTCGTTTCGATGCTGGAAAAGGGCAAGATTGACGAATTGCTCGCTTGCGACGCGATTTGGAATTGCCTTTCCTGTATGGCTTGCGTAGAGCGTTGCCCCCGTGGCGTGGCGCCTGCAGGGGTAGTAGAAGCGGTACGCGATACCGTGGTACGTATGCAGGGCAATAACGGAATCAAAGCAGAGGATATCCCGCCTATCGTAGATGAACTTATCCCTCAACAGCTTTTGGTCAGCGCATATAGAAAGTATAACAAATAACGATAAAAAATCTAAAAAAAGAGAGTAGATAAAATGCAAAGAATAGGTGTTTTTATTTGTTGGTGCGGTAGCAACATTTCGGCAACGGTAGACGTTGAGAAAGTTGCGGAAGTCATGAAAAGTGAGCCGGGCGTCGTATATTCGGCAAACTATCAATACATGTGTTCCGAGAACGGGCAACAGCTTATTAGACAAGCGATTAAAGAACACAACCTTACGGGCATTGTAATCGGTTCTTGTTCGCCCAGAATGCACGAGGCAACCTTCCGTAAAGCAGCGGAAGCGGCAGGACTCAACCCGTATATGGTAGAGGTTGCCAATATCCGTGAGCATTGTTCTTGGATTCATAAGGACATGGAAGAAGCAACGGAAAAGGCGGTTATCCTCGTCCGTACGGCAATCGCGAAAGTAAAACTTAACGCGCCTTTGATGGCAGGGGAAAGCCCCGTTGTAAAACGTGCGCTCGTTATCGGTGGCGGTATTGCAGGTATTCAAGCGGCG
>SVIK01000024.1 GCA_015069525.1 Clostridiales bacterium
GCTTCTCCAAAGTCAGAAAACACTATTTTTCCGCTATTTTTCACGGAAATAGCCACGTTTTTTAAGGATAAACCTTGTAAAGAAAGAAAATCATCACCTTGTAAATTGATACCACAAAGCGCACTTTTTAATTCCGTTATCGTGTGCCCAACGCTACGCGCAAACGTATATCCGTCCCCCGTCGAACCGGTCGAAGGATAACTGATACCGCCCGTCGCAATAATTATATAATCGCAAGCGTATTCCCCTTTATCCGAGCACAACTTTACTACGCGTGGCATAGGTATTATGTCAGGCATAGTACATGTTTCGACGATAATTTTTTCAACTTTTTCATTTAATTTAATGCAAACACCTGCATTTTTGCAAGCTTTTTCAAGGGTTTTCGTCACGTCACTCGCGTGGTCGGAAGAGGGAAAAACACGGTTTCCACGCTCAATTTTAACGGATAAACCGTTATTTTCGAAGAAATCAATCGTTTTTTGAGGCGGAAACGAGTATACTACCCCTCGCAGAAATTTTTCCCCACGCACAACGTTTTGCAAAAAATCGTCAGGCGAAGAATCGTTGGTAAAATTACAACGTCCTTTTCCCGTAATGTATATCTTTTTGCCTAATTTTTCGTTTTTTTCTATTAGAATTACATCGTTGCCTTTACAAGCAGCCGAATATGCCGCCATTAAGCCCGACGCGCCTCCACCCACGACAATTACTTTTTTCAATGGATTTCCCCTATTTTTCGCCTTGAATATTTCCCCGTTGAAAAAATACTTTATAAATGTTTCACAAATATTGTTTCACAATTAAGCGAATTTTTGTTAATTTTATTTTGCAAATAAGCAACCGAACTTTTTATCAGTTCGGTTGCTTTGTTTCACATAAATTGTTTCACGAGATTTTTACTCGTTAAAATTTTTAAACGGGATAAACACCCGATTTTGCCAAATCCTTATCAACGCCCTTCTTTTGCGCTTCGCGCCATTTGAAGAAGTTTTCAGCCACTTGTTCAAAAACGGCATACGAAAGAACGTCTTCTTCCTTTTCATAGTAGCCAAGGTCCACCAATTTTTGTTTGATAGCTTCGTATTCGGGAGCTAAAAGGTCGGCAGGACGACAGGTAATTCTTTCCGCCCCTGCGAGCACTTTTTTTGCCACTTCCTCATCGATAGGCATAGGCAAGCTACCGTATTTACCTGCAAATAAGTCCTTCGTTTCTTTGGTGACCATTTTATATCTTTCGTTCATGACGATATTCATAACGGCTTGCGTCCCAACAATTTGCGAGGACGGCGTGACGAGAGGCGGATAACCGCAATCTCTTCTTACGTTAGGCACTTCTGCCAAACACTCGGTTAATTTATCAATTTTGCCTGCTTTTTCAAGCTGATTGATGAGGTTAGAAAGCATCCCACCAGGAACCTGATACAAGAGCGTATTTACGTCAATTCCCTTCGATTTTTCGTTAAGAATTTTATCGTCTTTCAAGCGTTTTTCAACCGTTTTGAAGTGTTTAATAATCGGCAATAATTTATTGATATCGATACCCGTATCGTAAGGCGTATCTTTAAGCGTAGCAACAAGCGGTTCAGTTGCAGGTTGCGACGTACCGTTTCCAAGCGGAGAAAGCGCCGTGTCAACTATATCAACCCCTGCCATAATCGCCATCAAGTACACCATATCGCCCGTACCCGTCGTATTATGCGTATGCAAGTGCAATTTCGTGGTCGGTTTCAATGCGGATTTTAAAGCTTTGACAAGCTCGTATGCTTTCAAGGGCAATAAGAGGTTTGCCATATCCTTCAAGCAAATATTATCAGCGCCCATTTCTTCCAATTCTTTGGCAAGTTTAATAAAGTAATCGTTTGTGAAAACCTCTTTTCCGTCTACGATAGCACTCGTATAACAAATGGTAGCTTCGCAAACACCACCGTACTTTTTAATGGCTTTCATGGAAACTTCGAGGTTTCTCGGGTCGTTCAGCGCATCAAATACACGCACAACGCCAACGCCGTTTTCTACCGATTTTGCAACGAATTTCTCAACAACGTCATCCGCGTAATGACGATAACCAAGCAAGTTTTGTCCGCGGAGAAGCATTTGGATGGGCGTTTTTAAATGCGATTTTAACGTGCGCAAACGTTCCCACGGGTCTTCGTTCAAAAATCGTAAACACGAATCGAACGTAGCACCGCCCCACGCCTCTATGGAATAATAGCCGATATCGTCGAGTTGTTCTAAAACGGGCAACATTTCGTCGATACGCATACGCGTCGCCGCTTGCGATTGGTGTGCGTCACGCAAAATCGTTTCCGTTAACATTATTTTTTTCTTTTCAAAATTGAATTCCATTTTTATTTACCTCCAATCGCTATTATCAAACGATTGCAATTAAGAAACCTGCCGCAATAGCAGAACCAATAACGCCAGCTACGTTCGGCCCCATCGCGTGCATCAACAAGTGATTGCTCGGGTCAGCTTCCCGCCCAACGTCTTCGGATATGCGGGCAGCCATCGGTACAGCCGATACACCCGCACTACCAATCAACGGGTTAATCTTACCCTTAGAAAGCTTACACATAAGTCTTCCCATCAAAAGCCCGCCAATCGTACCGCAACTAAACGCAACCAAACCAAGCCCAATAATCATGAGCGTTTGTAATTGCAAGAAGGTTGCGCCGTACGCTTTACAGCCTACCGAAATCCCTAAGAAAATGGTGACGGTATTCATAAGTCCGTTTTGCGCTTGCGAAGAAAGTCTATCGCAAACCCCGCTTTCTTTTAACAAGTTTCCAAGCATTAACATACCCAAAAGAGGTACGGCGTCAGGCAAGAGCAGTCCCACCACAAGCGTGACTATAATCGGGAAAATTATCTTTTCAACCTTACTAACCGTACGAAGCGGTTTCATCTTAATTACACGTTCCTTTTTAGGCACGAATAAACGCATTAACGGTTTTTGAATAATGGGAATCAACGCCATATACGAATACGCCGCAACCGCGATTGCAGAAAGCAAATCTTCGTTTGTATAAGCCGACATCATTTGCGTTAAATAGATTGCCGTAGGACCGTCAGCCCCGCCAATAATTGCAATAGAGCAGGACGCTGCAATATCAAAGCCGAGCACTACCGCGCCAATCAACGTTAAAAATACGCCAAGCTGTGCAGCTGCGCCAAGCAACATACTCTTTGGGTTGGAGATAAGCGGACCAAAGTCGGTCATTGCGCCAATTCCTAAGAAAATTAACGGGGGATAAATAACTTTATCTACACCGTAGAACAAGTACCATAATAACCCTTTATTTTGAACGTCGTCGTAGGCTACGCCTTCGCCTTGAATACCCCAAACGATATCGTGTGCCCCAGGCAAATTGATAACGAACATACCAAAAGCGATGGGCAACAGCAAAAGAGGTTCAAATTTCTTCACGATAGCCAAATACATCAAAACGAAGGAAATGAGTATCATGACGTAATTTTCCCAGCCCCCTTTATGCAACCCAAGCGAGGTCCATAAATCAAGGAACATTTCGCCAATATTGGCAAGTATATTATTTAGCATAATAGAAACTCCCTAATTCTATTATCAACCGATAACCGCAAGTACGGCATCCGATTCCACGTTAGCGCCTTTTGCAACTTGAAAAGAAACTACCCCGTCGCAAGGTGCGGTGATGTCGTTATCCATCTTCATTGCTTCAAGAACGAGAATAGGTTGGTCTTTCTTAACCGTTGCGCCTTCCGCAACGAGCAAGTTCTTAATCAAACCAGGGAAAGGAGAAAGTACCTTTTCACCGTTTGCAGGCGTTGCTTTTTTCGCTACGGGGGCACTCGCCTTCGGTGCTTCTTGCACCGCCGTAATTACAGGTGTCACGGACGCGCCTACACCCACTTCTTCTACTTCTGCTTCATAAGATTTTCCGTTTATTGTGACAATAAATTTACGCATTTTCTTTCTCCTTATACTTTCTTGATTCTTTTTACTGTAAACTCACATTTTTTAGGTTGTTCTTGATAATAAGCCATAATTGCAACCGTAATTACTGCAACCGTTTCTTCGGATAATTCATCCGCTTCGGCAACCGTTGAAAGGTCTGGCTTTTCCTCCTTCTTTTTCACAGGAGCTTTTTTCTTAGTGGCTTTATTGATAATTTTGCCAACTAACCAAACGATAAAAATCAAAAGCGTAATCCCTACGAATACCATAAGAAAACCCAACAACGCAAAAAGCGCCGCTTCCCCTATGGAAATATTTTTGGGATAGCCTTTTGCCATATTTTCCGCGGAAACTGCTAATAAATTACTCAACATTTCCAATTCTCCTTATTTTGCAAGCATTTGCAACGCTGAAATAAGATATTGTTTTACAAACTGCGGTTCGATTATCGCATCGATATACCCTTCCTTTGCCGCATTAATAGGGTCTGCCTTTTCATCCGCATATCTTTCTTGCAATGCGATTGCATCCGCTTTCGTATCCTTAAATTCTATCGATGCGCCTTGAACGCTATCAAAGAGCGCAATTTGTGCATTTGCAAAAGCACAAGTATAATCAAAACCAACAGATTTTGCTGCAAACAACGAATATCCAAGCCCAATAGCTTTCTTATAAACAACTGCTATCTTACCCGTATCAATCGTATCGAGAATATCTAAATATTCCGCCGTTTCTTTCATGACACGACTATTGTTTACGCCCATACACGCACAAAAACCTTTAACGTCGGTAAACGTGACGAAAGGTAAGCCATAACAACAAGCAAATTCCGCAAAATTACGGATTTTAGCAAGTTTATCCGCCGTAAGTTCTACCCCCGTATCTCCACCGTCGAAAATAACAGAAGCGACCGCAATTCCACCAATTCTGCCAAGTACCGTCTTTACGTCTGCTTCATAACCCGACCAAATTTCCAAAGGCGCTTCGAAAATAGAAAGAATGTTTTTTGCCGACGCGTCTTTGTTTAATGCAGGTACACTATCGTTTAATTCCGCGTCAACGCAAGGGATAGAAATCAATTCGCTGATTTGCACAATCGTTTCACGCACCTTCTCCACGCCGTTCACTTCAAACGCAGGAATACCCGTCTTCGACAAGGCTTTTGCACCGCCTACTTCCTCTTTGGGAAGGTTTTTACCCGCTTTCGCTGATAAAACAAACGGACTATTGACGGAAAGCACACTCTTCTTGTCAAGGAAGAACGTAAAATCCGCAATCGCAGAGAGCATCGCAACCGAGCCGTATACTTCGCCGTCGACCACTACGTATTGAGGAACAACGCCTTTGAGTTGCGTACTCCTTAACAGCAACTTAGCAAGACCTTCTAAAACGGTCACTCCCTCACCTACTTGTACCCCGCGCGTATTTAAAAGATACACAACGGGCGTATTGTTTTTTTCTGCGGAATCTAAACAGCTTGCCATCTTGTCGCAATTCGCCTTAGAAATACCGCCGTCGAACGCCTTAAAGTTTTGCGCAACCACGTAAAAAGGATACCCCTCTATCGTAGCAAAACCCGTGACGACGCCTTCACCCACTTCGTCTTCTCCGTAAAAAGCATTTTTAGAAAAACTAAACGCAGCCGTTTCCACAAAGCTTTCTTCGTCGAAGATTGATTGAATTCGTTCACGGATTTCTTTACCGTATTCCGCGATTTTCGCCTTTCTTTCTTGGAGTAATTTTATTTTTTCCATATTTAATCCTCCGTGTAATGGCCATATAAATACTGACATTTTTAGCCAATTTTCCACTTATAATTATTATACAATATTTTACCCTAAAAATCAAGAAAAATTTAAAAATTTCTTAATAAATAATTGCGTTTCCTATACAAACGGAAACGCAATATATGAGCGATTATTCTTTTTTTGATTTTTTCTTAAATTTTTTTGTAATCCAGCTTTGTATTTTGTCCAAATTTTTATACACGTAAACGAATACAAATATAAAAGCCAAGATTATCACACCCCAAATAAGCAACCCCCACCACGTATTAAAAGGAATCAACGTAAAAGAAAAACACGTTGCGCTGATAGAGATAATCCTTGAAATGGTAATCATTATAAAAAAATATCGTTTTTTCATAGACGACAACCCTGAAATGAAACAAAATACGTCGTCGGGAAAAACGGGGAGAAAGAACATCAACGTCAAAACAAGCGCGTCTTTTCCTTTAAGTTTTTTTTGCCATTTGTTCAGCGTTTCTTCGCCCACCATCCAAGCAACGGCTTTGTAGCCAAGCTTTCTTCCAATAAAAAATGCGGAAATCGAGCCAAGCCATATCCCGATAAAACTAAATAAAAGCGTCCACCACGGCCCGAACAACGCCACGCCGGCAAGCGTGCTAACAACACTTGGTATTGGCAATAAAACAACCTGTAAATACTGAAAAATAATATATACAATCGGCATCCACGCGCCTGATTTTTGCAAATATTTTTCAAAGGCTTCTTGGTCTTTTACTATCTCAAAAAAACCTGTTTTTTGCAAAATAAATAGAAGAATTAGGCAAAAAAGCAGGAAAACGTATCCGCTTATTGTACTCTTTACAAGCACTTCTTTTCTTGCAACGACAAACCAAACGGATAAACCGCAAAACGCAGATAATAACACGGCACTAATAATAGAAAAAAGCGTTGCGTTCTTATAAAAAAAACGCACCTTCGTATTAAACAAACAAAGGACAGCAAATATTATCGTAGCAACCGTAAGCAAAAAAAACATAACGATAAACCACGGTTGTTTTTTTATTTGTTTTTCCTCTTTTTCCATCTTTGCCTCACGATTTACATTTCTATATTATATATTATAGCAATTTTTGGGAAAAATATAAAAGATTTTACTCTTTTTAATCAAGATTGATTGAAGGAATTTGTTTTCTAAGCTCCGTTATCGCTTTTCTTGCCAATTCATCGCAACGATTATTTAAGGCATTATCCGCGTGTCCCGCTACCTTATGGAAAGTGACCTCGTGTACTTTCGTCAATGCGTACAACTCCTCCCACAAATCCACGTTTTGAACGGGTTTCCCATCCGCTTTTTTCCAATTGGAGTTTTTCCAAGCGTATACCCATCCTTCTAAAAAGGCGTTAACCGTATATGCAGAATCGCTATACACCTCCACAATGCACGGGTATTTTAATTGCTTTAACCCTTCTATTACCGCCAAAACTTCCATGCGGTTGTTCGTAGTTTCCTCTTCGCTACCGCTATATTCCTTTTTCGCCTCTCCATACATTAAAATTCCTGCGTATCCGCCTAAGCCAGGATTCCCTGAACACGCACCGTCCGTATAGAGCGTCACCTTTTTTTTCATATTCATACTCACTTATTGTTAACTTTTATGAAAATTCCTTGCGGAATTGCTTAAAAATATTTGACAAATATCTTTTTTTGTTATATAATGTTTTCGTTGTTAGGGGAATGGTATAGAGGTTGTGCCTTGGTCTCCAAAACCAAAGAGATGAGTTCAAGTCTTATTTCCCCTGCCAAAGCGCTTTGATTGTTATCAAAGCGCTTTTTTCTTTAATCGTTGTCACAGCGTTCAATTGAAAGAATAAACGGATGCCGTTCTATTATCTCGTTCAAGGTAGTAGATGAAAATTCCTTATCCGTGTTTAAAGTCGCTTTATAAACGACACGACTTTCCGTGCGCTCGATAACCAAATGATTAAAACGTTCGATTTCAAACAATTTTTTGATTTGCAAATTCTCATCGACGCTTTGTAAAAATACTATCTTCACCGAATAATATTTTTTCGAATGGAAAATGCGAATTTTCGAATTATAAATGCATTGAACCAATATCAATAACGCAGTCGCACCAACCGCAACGATATAAAGTTCTCCTCCGCACGCCATACCCACACCTGCCGTTGCCCAAACACCCGCAGCCGTTGTCAAACCATGTACCTCGTTGCGCTTATATACAATAATACCAGCGCCCAAAAAACCTACCCCCGCGACGATTTGCGCCGCAACACGCGCCGTATCCGCTTCATCACCAAAAGCGTATTTTGATACAATCATCATAAGCGCCGCACCAAACGACACAATCGTATGCGTACGAATACCCGCTTCTTTATAACGTAGTTTTCGTTCAAAACCAATAAAACCACCTAAAACAACCGACAAGAGCAAGTCTAATAACGTACTTAATTGAAAAATAGGATTTAACATACATACGCTCCTTTTATCTATACATTTTAGTATAACATTTTTATTCCAATTTGTCAATACGTGAAAAATGATTAGTAGTATAAATAAAAAACACCGCTTGGGTGTTCTTTTGGAGCTACTAGACGGATTTGTAAGGAGCAAAGCGACGGAATAGCGAGCCTGCGAGCGTCAGCCCGACCTCGTCCCTTTTTATTTATGTAGGAGGTCGGCGGGCATCCTATACAAAAAAGAACACCGCTTGGGTGTTCTTTTGGAGCTACCAGGCGGATTTGTAAGGAGCAAAGCGACGGAATAGCGAGCTTGCGAGCGTCAGCCCGACCTCGTCCCTTTTTTATTTATGTAGGAGGTCGGCGGGCATCATATACAAAAAAGAACACCGCTTGGGTGTTCTTTTGGAGCTACTAGGCGGATTTGTAAGGAGCAAAGCGACGGAATAGCGAGCCTGCGAGCGTCAGCCCGACCTCGTCCCTTTTTATTTATGTAGGAGGTCGGCGGGCATCCTATACAAAAAAGAACACCACTTGGGTGTTCTTTTGGAGCTACTAGGCGGATTTGAACCGCCGACCTCGTCCTTACCAAGGACGCGCTCTACCAACTGAGCCATAGCAGCATAGCAACATTACTATGACATTATAGTGAAATTTTCAATAAAAGTCAAGTTAAAAACCGAGGATTTGCGAAAAAATTTTGCAAATCCTCTACTTTTTATATTTTGATTTTTTCAATCGACGCGAAAGCTTCCGTAATCAATCCCTCTACGTCTAATTTTGCTTCCTCTCGCATTATTTCGTCCAATTTTGGACGGATAGCAGGGAAATCAGGTAAGAATACCGTACAACAATCTTCAAATGGTAAAATAGACGTTTCATATGCCCCCATTTTTACCGATTTATCAATAATTTCGTTTTTATCAAACCCAACGAGCGGACGAAGCACGGGGAGCTGTTCCACAACCGAGTTCGACGAGGTCATACCCTCAATCGTTTGGCTTGCGACCTGTCCCAAGCTTTCCCCTGTAATCAAGCATTGTGCACCCATGCGGAGGGCGTGTCTTTCCGCGATTCGGTACATAAAACGGCGCAAAAGCGTAATCATTAATTGCGGTTTGCATTTTTCATGAATTGCTTCTTGGATATGCGTGACGCTGACGGTGTACAAATGCGTTCCGCAAGTATATTCCGATAAAATCTTCGCCAAATCCACCACTTTTTCTTTCGCTTGCATATTGGTATACGGATAGCTATGGAAATGCAAGCAGTCGATTTTCATACCGCGTTTCGCCATCATATACCCTGCTACGGGGCTATCAATACCGCCTGAAAGAAGCAACAAGCCCTTCCCTGCCGTACCAACAGGCATACCGTTTGCACCTTCGATATAATTGCCGAAAACGAGTGCTTTTCCATGTTCACGTATATCTACCCTTACCGTAAAATCGGGATTATGCACGTCAACTTTCAAAGCGTAAAATTGCGATAAAATCATCCCCCCAAGTTTCTTGCTAATTTCAACCGAGGTAAGCGGATATTTTTTATCCCCGCGGTGCGATTCCACCTTAAACGTGCCTTCGTTTTTACAAATCAATTTTGCCGCTTCAAAAATAGAATCCATGTCCGAATCCGTTTCATAAGCAAGGCTTATGGTATGCGCCCCGAATACTTTTTTAAGCTTATCAATAATAGCTTCCGTTTCGTATTCTGCAAAATCGCACACCAAATAGCGCCCACTTTGCTTTACAAGCGAGCAGGAAAAATCTTTGATTGCACGCGTAAGATTGGTTTCAAACGCACGCTCGAAAAAGCCTCTATTTTTTCCTTTTAACCAAATTTCCGCATAACGGATTATAAGTACTTGTTTCATTTTATCCCTCATGAGTGCATACGACGTTTTAATTCGTTTGCAGTCTCGTTCATTATCCTTATTGTGTCTTCAACCTCTTCCTTCGTCGTTGCGTTTGAAAAGCTGATACGGAGCACGCCGTCCGCAGTTTTTTCGTCGTATCCGCAGGCAAGAACAACTTTGCTATATCGGGTTTTCGCATTAGACGAACAAGCAGAACCCGTCCCCACGATAACGCCCTTATCCTCCAACATATGCAAAAGAATTTCTCCGCGAAGTCCCAATGCAGAAACGCTTAGAATATAAGGCAAACCATCATCCGTAGATAATCGAACAAAAATATCTTTATCCAATCCCGACCAAAGCAAAGAATTATACTCCTTTAACCGAGCGTAATCCTCTTTAATTCTTTCAAATTTCTCTTCGGCGGAATATTCGAATTGCTTAATACCAAACACGTTTTCCGTACCGCTACGCCTGCCAGATTCTTGTCCACCGCCAATCAAATAGGGAGGCAACACAAGCGATTTACGCTTAATTAAACCGCCTACTCCTTTCAACCCACCGATTTTATGCGCACTCACCGAATATAAATCGATTTCCTTTGCCAAGCGGAAAGGTAATTTTCCGTACGCTTGTACCCCGTCGCTATGGAATATTACGCGCGGATTTTTTGCCTTTACGCGTTTTGCGATAGCGTTGATATCGTTAATAGAACCAAGCTCGTTATTTACGTGCATAACGGAAACGAAGCTCGTTTTATCATCGACAAGCGATAATAATTTCTCCACGTCCACGCGTCCGTCTTTTTGTAAAGGCGCGATACGCGTTTCCACCGTTCCACGATTTTTAAGTTCGGAAAAGGCAGCCGAAATAGCCGAGTGCTCCCCCGCCGTTGTCACCGCGTTTCCACGCTTCGCAAAGGAAAAAACGGCTTGGTTATCCGCTTCCGTTCCACAAGAGGTAAATACCCACTCGAAGGAATTTTCATCGGCTACCTTGCAAAGCAAAGCGGAGCGTGCCTTTTTAAGCTCGCTCTGCAATACGTGTCCCGCTTGATATAAGGCGGACGGATTATAAAATTGACGGAGGGCAAATTCTTCCGCCTTTCGAAAGGCCGTTTCAGAAGGCTTGGTCGTTGCCGCATTGTCTAAATAAATCATATTTGTTTCTTTTTTCTTTCCTGCATAACGTAATCGCTTTCCAGCGCGCTACGACGGGTGAATTTCATAATATTCATCAATAAATTCTCACGGCATTCCAAGATAAAAAGCTTTTTTCCACCGCTATTTACGAGAATATACATAAAGAATTTTTCTTCATCTGGTTCTTGATTGGGCGTAAAGTATACGGGTTTTACGTCGGGAGCGGATACTAAACGTTCGAACGAGCTGTTATCCACGTCACCAATTTGCAAAATATCTTCGCAGTTGATACGCTCCGCTAATTTTCTTTTATTTATATTGAAAATTTTTGCGATACGCAAATCGCCCGAAACAAAGATATAATCGTAGCTAATATTTATCCTTCTCTTTATACGAATTAAAACAACCCAAGCAACAATGAATACTAAGGTTATTCCAACAAGCATCAACCAAAACGAGAACGCTGAGGAATAATTTGCCATAGCTGTTTCATAATTTTCAGCGCCCGCTTTGGGTTTCATGGGAATATTCCAAATTGTAAAAATGGCAAAAATAATAGCAAAAACAAGAATAACCCAAGCAACGTAGTGCAAAATCTTGTACGTACGTTCGCCTTTTTCCGCATTTCTATTGATTGCACTTTCTTCGTAAAAAGCGTCCATTACTTTCTCCTTAATTAAATTTCCAAAGTTCCTTCGTAAACCGTTTTCACGTTGCCCATAAGCTCTACACTACCGTCGGAGTGGTAATTAACCGTCAAATCCCCACCGCGGAGTTTAACCGTGATATTGGTATCCTTTTCGCAATACCCTGCAAGGACTGCCGCGACGACGGCCGCACAAGCACCCGTACCGCAAGCCCAAGTTTCACCGCTACCTCTCTCCCATACGCGCATTTTAAGCGTCACTTTATTGACTACGCGGACAAATTCGGTATTGATACCTTCGGGGAAATATTCGCAATTTTCAAATTCAGGGCCGATTACCGCCATATTTACAGCGTCTACTTTATCGCTGAAAATTACACAATGAGGATTACCCACATTAACGAGCGTCACCTTGTAATCCAAACCACCAACATTAATCGTTTTTCCAACAATTTGTTCTTCTTCGAACACGGAAGGAATTTTCTTTCCGTCAAGTTCCGCTTTGCCAAGGTTTACGCTTGCAGAGTTTACTTTTCCGCTAAACGGATATACTTTTACGTCGCAAACAACGCCGTTTGCCGTTTCAATTTTCATATCGTTCTTGCAAACGATTCCCTTTTCATAGAGATATTTACCAAGGAAACGCACGGCATTACCACCCATACGTGCCTCTTTACCGTCGCAGTTGAAAATACGCATCTTTGCATCGGCAACGTTAGAATTTTCAATCAAAACAATACCGTCCCCACCAATACCGTAGTGCGGGATAACGTAGTTGACTGCAATCGATTCCGGACACGTAATTTTGCCGTCGCGGTTATCAAATACGATATAGTCGTTTCCACAAGACTGCATTTTGGTGAAGTTCAACTTCAATTTTTCCGAGCGGAGCGCGTTAATATCGACAAGCTCCGTATTATCTTCCGTAAATCTACTTGCGATAATATCAGCAAGCGCATTTGCAGTATCAAGCGCCGTCAAAACGGTGATACCAAGCAAAATTGCATGGTGATGCAAGTTAATGAAGTCGTTAATCGATTCCATATCCGTTTTACCAGTATAGACGATATAATCGATTTTGCCTTCATCCATAAGCTTGATAACGGTATCCGTTGCAGAAAGCCTGTCCACCACCGTACAAGGGAAACCAAGGTCGTTGATAACCTTCGCGGTGCCCTTCGTTGCGTACATGGTACAGCCCAAATCACCAAATTTCTTTGCAATCGTAAGCAAATCGAGTTTATCTTGGTCGTTTACCGTCATATACACGCCAACAGGACGGCGTTCGGAGGGGTGGCACATCTTAAAGCCTGCGGAAACAAGACCTTTGAACATCGCTTCTTCAAGCGTTTTCCCAATACCCAAAACTTCGCCCGTCGATTTCATTTGCGGACCGAGTTGCGAGTTTACGTCGTTGAGCTTTTCAAAGCTAAACACGGGCACTTTAACTGCCACGTACGGCGAAGAAGGATACAAGCCCGTGCCGTAGCCAAGCTTTTTAAGCTTCGAACCCATAATGATTTTGGTTGCAAGCTCTACCATCGGGACGCCCGTCACCTTTGAAATATAAGGAACGGTACGCGACGCACGAGGGTTTACCTCGATAACGTACAATTGTCCGCGGTATATCAAATATTGGATATTGATAAGCCCTTTCGTTTTTAATTCCAGCGCAAGTTGCGTAGAAACCTCGATAATCTTTTCCAGCATAGAATCTTCAAGGTTAAACGGAGGATATACGGCAATCGAGTCGCCCGAGTGAATACCCGTACGTTCGATATGTTGCATGATACCAGGGATAAGCACGTCTTTTCCGTCGGAAATTGCGTCTACTTCAAGCTCCGTACCCATCAAATACTTATCGCAAAGCACAGGGTTTTCAATGCCTTGTGCCAAAATTACGTCCATATAACGGCATACGTCTTCGGGTGTGAAGGCAATCGTCATATTTTGTCCACCGATTACGTAGGAAGGACGAAGAAGCACGGGATATTCCAATTTTTCCGCCGCTTGAAGCGCTTCTTCCTTCGTCATAACGGTAAGCGCTTTCGGACGGGGAATAGCGTATTTATCAAGAAGTGCCTCAAAACGTTCTCTATCCTCTGCTCTATCCACGCTGTCTGCGGGCGTACCGAGGATACGGATACCGTGCGTATCGAAATAGGAACAAAGATTGATTGCCGTTTGTCCACCAAACGTGATGATAACGCCGTAAGGTTTTTCTACGTCAAGTACGTGTTGTACGTCTTCGGGGGTAAGCGGTTCGAAATACAATCTATCCGCCGTGTCGAAGTCCGTAGAAACCGTTTCGGGGTTATTATTGATAATCGCAACCTCGTAGCCAAGTTGCTTCAACGTCCAAACGCAATGTACGGACGAATAGTCGAACTCGATACCCTGCCCAATACGGATAGGACCAGAGCCGATAACGATGATGCGTTTTTTATTGCTCTTTGCGACGAAAGGTTTTGCCTCGTCATGTTCGTGCGGGTCAAACGTGGAATAGAAATACGGCGTTTTTGCCGCGAATTCAGCCGCACAGGTATCTACCATTTTATACGCAACTTTCTTGCGATAAGGCACTTTTTGTCCGCTGAGCGCCGAGATATCTTTGTCAAGATAGCCCAAACGTTTGCCCTCTTCATAGAGGGAGCGGGTAAGTTTTTGCGTAGCGAGCGCTTCTTCGTATTTAATCAAATTGACAAATTTATTCAAGAACCATCTATCAATTTTCGTGATTTCAAACACTTCGTCAACGGACACGCCCTTCTTCAACGCCGCGTATACGGCAAAGATACGTTCATCCGTTTTTTCGGGAAGTTTTGCAAGTAATTCTTCCTTCGTCCAATTTGCAAACTTTTTATAATTCATCGTGCTAGTGGAAATTTCCGCACCGCGCACCGCTTTCATTATCGCCATTTCAAAGGACGTACCGATAGACATAACCTCGCCCGTCGCTTTCATTCTAGTACCAAGCTCACGCTTTGCATACAAGAATTTATCAAACGGCCACTTGGGCATTTTAACAACGAGATAGTCAATCGTCGGTTCGAAACATGCGTAGGTGTTGCCTGTCACGTCGTTTACGATTTCGTCAAGCGTATAACCAAGCGCGATTTTCGACGTCACTTTCGCAATCGGGAAACCCGTCGCCTTGGATGCAAGCGCCGAAGAACGGCTTACACGAGGATTTACCTCGATAACCGAATATTCAAAGGAATCGGGATTTAATGCGAATTGTACGTTGCAACCGCCCTCAATGCCAAGCTCGGTAATAATAGAAAGAGCAGCCGTACGAAGCATACTATATTCTTTATTAGAAAGCGTGACGGCAGGCGCAACTACGATAGAGTCGCCCGTGTGAATACCAACGGGGTCTACGTTTTCCATTGAACAAACGGTAAGGCAGTTCCCTTTGCAGTCACGAATAACTTCGAATTCAATTTCTTTCCAGCCCGCAATATATTTTTCAATGAGTACCTGCGTAATCGGCGAAAGCATTAAGCCGTTATGGGAAATCAAACGGAGGTCTTCTTCATTATACGCAACGCCACCACCCGCACCGCCAAGGGTGTATGCAGGACGAATTATAACGGGATAGCCCAATCGGTTTGCAATGTCTACGCATTCCTCAACGGTATACGCAATATCGGACGGCACGCAAGGCTGATTGATTTTCTCCATCGTTTCCTTAAAGAGTTCTCTATCTTCCGAACGGTCGATTGCCGAAAGCGTCGTACCAATCAATTTTACACCGTGCTTTTCAAGGAAACCGGATTTTGCAAGTTTGCAACCCATGGTAAGCCCCGTTTGTCCGCCAAGCGAAGCCAAAAGGCTGTCCGGTTTTTCTTTTAAAATAATACGCTTTAAGCTTTCTTCCGTAAGCGGTTCGAGATAAATTTCATCTGCGAGCGCTTTATCCGTCATTATCGTTGCGGGGTTGGAGTTGCAAAGTACAACGTTTATCCCCTCGCTTTTCATAACGCGACAAGCTTGCGCGCCTGCATAGTCGAATTCAGCGGCTTGTCCAATTACGATAGGACCAGAGCCAATTACAAGAACTTTCTTAATGTCACTTCTCTTAGGCATTTTCATTCTCCTTCTTCATAAGCGCAAAGAATTTTTTATACAAAGGATTTTGGGGATTTCCAATAGAACAAGCTTCGGGGTCGAATTGCACCGTAAACGCATCGTAAGCATCGTAATCGATGCCCTCGCAAGAGCCGTCGTTTACGTTGATAAACTTTACAAAGCCCTCTTTTACGCTTTCTTTTACCACTTCATAACCGTGGTTTTGCGTGGAAATATATACTCTATCGCATTTCGTACACTTCACGGGTTGATTTCCACCACGATGTCCGTACGTTTGCTTTCTCACTTCCGCACCAAGCGCAATTGCAAAAAGCTGGTGTCCAAGTCCTAACCCAAATACGGGGATTTTACCGACAATTTTCTTGATTTCTGCAATAATATCTTCGTTATCATTGGGGTTGCCAGGTCCGTCGGAAAGAATTACGCCTTGCGCACCCGTAGCCAAAATTTCTTCCGCCGACGCACTTGCAGGCATAGAAATAACGTCCCAGCCTTGCGCAAGAAGATTAGAAATCGTGCTACGCTTAGCTCCAAAATTCCACAAAGTAACCGTTGCCGTAGCATTTTCCGCCTTGAAAAAAGCTTTTTGCGTGGGTGCAACCGTCTTTACGGCTTCTTTCGTTTGATAGGACGAAACGTCCATCGCATTTTCTTCCGTTAAAGGTTTGTTGGTAATTTTTGCGTTCATAACCCCTTCTTCACGTAAGATTTTGGTCAATTCACGCGTGTCAACACCATAAATACCGATTACTCCGTTTTGTTTTAAGAAGTCGTTTAACGTACCTTCACAACGGAAATTGGAGGGTGTTTCACAAACCTCGCGAACAACGTAAGCGGATACCCAAACCTTATCGCTTTCCGCGTCTTGTGGCATAACGCCATAGTTCCCTATCAACGGGAAAGTTTGTACAACGATTTGCCCATAATTGCAAGGGTCGGTCAACGTTTCTACGTAGCCAACCATACTCGTCGAGAAAACGAGTTCGCCAACCGTTTCCCCGTCCGCACCAAAGCGATACCCTTCAAACACCTTGCCGTTTTCCAACGTCAAATACACTTTTTTCTTTTTCATAAGTTATCCCTTGTA
>SVIK01000025.1 GCA_015069525.1 Clostridiales bacterium
TAGCCGTTTCCGACGCATACGTAGGTTGCGTATACGAAGGTTGCGTCGTGGGCGCATCTTGCATAATCGTTTCGCTTTGTTGTGATTGTTGTGTAAGTGGAATTTCAACGGGCGCACCGTACGCCGACCCGCCGTTTTCCGTCTTTTTCGCTTTCTTTTCTACGGCTACCTCGCCGTTTTTAAAGGTGATGTACGAAAGATACGCCAAAAACAGCATACAAACCGCCAAAATAATGATTGCGCCTATCTTCGTCGTCACCGCGCTAAGCGCATATACGATAAGTGCCCCCATCCAGCCTGCCACGGTGACAGTACCTTCCGCCATAGGAGCGTTAAAACATCTTGCAACGTATCCGTCCAATCCCCAAGAATACGTTGCGCCTACGTGAATAATCAACAACAAGCAACAAACGCCAAGGAGGAAAAAGGCAAACGCTTTTCTATTCTTAATAAACCGCTTCCCGATTAAGCTTGTCCCACAAAGATAGAACGTACCCAAAAACAAGGGATACGCACACACACCGAACACGCCGATAAGGAAATCGAAAACCGACCCACCGATGCTTTCACCAAATAAAGCTTCGTTCGTACATAAAATTAAAAAAGCGAGCGCAGAAAACAAAGCCCCGACAGCGCAAAGGCTTTCTTTCGTGACCAATCCCGATTCTTTTCTATTAGCATTTGTTTTTTTTCTTTTTTCTTCTCTTCTACTCAAAGGAACGTCCTCCTGTCTATACCTTATTATTATAACATTTTTATTTACATTTATCAATAGTTTGAGCGAAAAAAAAGAGGCGAAAGAAGGAGTTTTTTTGATTTTTCTCACCTTTCGCCCCATTTTCAATTTTTAACGTCTTAACTTAGTTCTTTCACGAGATAATGCGCCACGTAATATATATCGCCCGCTCCCAAAAACAAAACGGTATCTCCTGCGCGCACCGTCTTTTTTAGCCAAGTTTTTAAAACGTAAACGTTTTCCGCAAACAAACCGTTTACCGCCTCTGCCAGCCGTTCTGCGCTCCCTTCCCCATCGTATTTTTCCCTTGCGGGAAAAGTTTTATAAATCATCAATTCCTTTATTGGACGAAGTGCTTCTACAAACTCGTTTAAAAGCAATTTCGTGCGAGAATACGTATGCGGTTGAAACACCACGAAAAGCCTACCCTTAGCGCAACTTTCCGCCATCGCAACCGTTGCGGATATTTCCCTTGGGTGATGCGCGTAATCGCAAATAACGTCCGCACCTTGGTACTGTCCAATCTTCTCAAACCGACGTTTTACCGCCTTAAACGTTTCCAAACCCTCCTTGATTTGTTTCTCGTCAAAACCAAACGAACGAGTTGCGGAAAACGCGCCCAAAGCATTATAAACGTTGCATATCCCTCGCGCCTGCAAACGTATTCTGCAAAGCGGTTTTCCGTATTCCTCCACCGTAAAAGAATAAGCTCCGTTCACGTTTCGCAAGTCCACCGCACGATAATCCACGCAAGCGTTGCGTATCCCAAACGTGGAAAATCTCCCACCGAGCTTTTGACAACCGATATCGTCTGCACAAACAAACGCCGTCTTGGCGCTTTCCGCGTACTTTCTAAAACAAGAAATCAAATCTTCCTCGTTTTGATAACACTCCATATGGTCTTTATCAATATTCAAAACGACGGCAACGTCCGCAGAGATTTTTAAAAGATTGCGTTTATATTCGCAAACCTCCGTTAAAAAATACTCCCGTCCAGAGGTGTAGAAATTGCCAAAATCGCTGTCCACCCCACCAATATGTGCCGTAAAGGGAGCATTTACCGCCTGCAAAGCATGCGCGCACATGGACGAACAAGTCGTCTTACCGTGGCTTCCGGCAATCGCAATTACGTTTGCAAAATTCCCTCCAACGATTTTTAACAAATCCGCGCGAGGAAGCAATC
Source organism: Clostridiales bacterium (assembly GCA_015069525.1). Lineage (GTDB taxonomy): Bacteria > Bacillota > Clostridia > Christensenellales > Borkfalkiaceae > Scatosoma. Next base: position 1,920 of record SVIK01000025.1, read on the forward strand.
GTTTCCCCATTTTACTCGCCGTTATCCGTTCTTCGTTTTGCGGAGAGATTGCGTCGGTATATACTACGGCATCCGCCTCTAACAGCTCTTTTCGGCTACCCTCTACACCAATATACGTCCTTATCCCGTACGCGGACAGTTTTTCCGTTTCTTCCCCTCTTACCGCGTCGCTACCCGAAACCGCATAGCCGTTCACCGCCAAAAATTTAGCGAGAGCGCTCATACTGATTCCACCAATCCCTATAAAATATACTTTTTGTATCCCTTCCAAGCCTTTTAACCGCATAAAATATTTTATGTCAACCCAAGCGCATATATAACAAAAAACAGCGCTTCTCGCGCTGTTTTTACGTGGAATTATTTTATTTACTTGTCTTCCGAATTCTTTTTCATAAAGAAATCCACAAAACGGGGACGGTGTTTTCTGTCCGCCTTTTTCTCTTCCACCTTATCCACTTCGGGGATAGGGTCGTCCGGCTCAAACGGCACAACTACCGGTTGCTCGGGTTGCATCGGTTGGATAGGCTGAATCGGTTGAATAGGTTGCATAGGTTGACCGTATGCGGGCGCAAACGTAGGTTGCGGTTGCACAGGTGTGTTAAAAGCATGCTCGGCAGGTTGTCCAAACGCGTTATTCGTAGCCGAATCGATTTTTTGCGAAAGCACGGACGCTTGCTGGAATGCGTTTTCTTGCGATTCCGCAGAAATACCGTTTTGGTTGGCGTTAAAGCCCGTTGCAATGATAACCACTTCCACTTCGTCGGACATATTCTCGTCTATGCAAGCCCCAAAAATAACGTTTGCGGAATAGTCGATTACGCCACGAACAAGGTCAGCAGCCATAACGACTTCGTCAAGCGACAAGTCTTTCCCGCCGATAATATTCAAAATAACGGAGCTCGCCCCCTCAATCGTCGTATTGAGAAGCGGACTGCATACGGCGCAACGTACGGCGTCGGAGATTCTCTTTTCCCCTTTCGCAACACCGATACCCATATGCGCAAGCCCGCGCCCTTTGAGTGTCGTCTTTACGTCGGCAAAGTCCAAATTGATAAGCGAAGGTTTCACGATAAGCTCCGCAATGCCACGAATACCTTGACGAAGCACTTCGTCCGCCACCTTCAACGAATCGGCAAAAGACGTGCCCTTGGGTACTACTTGACGGATTTTATCGTTGGGAATCGTAATAATGGAATCGACCGATTTACGGAGCTCTTCAATGCCCATGACGGCGTTATCCATCCTACGCTTTGCCTCGAAATTAAACGGAAGAGTGACGACCGCAACCGTCAAAATTTTCATTTCTTTGGCTATCTTTGCAATTACGGGAGCGGCACCCGTACCCGTGCCACCACCCATACCTGCCGTAATAAACAGCAAATCGGTATTTTTAAGCGCTTCTTGAATCGCTTCTTTATTCTCTTCGGCAGCCGCCTTACCAATAGCGGGGTCTGCCCCAGCGCCCAAGCCTTTCGTAAGCTTTACGCCAATTTGAATACGCTTTGACGCTTTCGAGCGGGCAAGCGCTTGGTTGTCCGTGTTGACGACGATATATTCCGCACTTTGCAAGCCCGATTCAATCAATCTATCCACGGCGTTATTGCCCGCGCCACCAACGCCGACTACTTTAATTTTCGCAACCCCAGAAAGATTGTTCGTTGTATCAAAAGGAGACGGCGAATCTGTTTCCGAGCCGTACCCGAAAATTTTATTTTCGTTTTCGTTATACATATCCATTATTTAGTTCCTCCTAACTTGAATAATCTTTGAATCAACCCACGTTTCTTCACGTCGGACGTCGCCATATTCAAAAGCGCTATTTTCGACGAAAAATCGGGTTTGTCATAATAGGGCAAATCGGGCACGATTACTTCCGTCAAACGATTCAGCCGTTTGGAAATATGTTCGACAACGCCTGCAATTTTGCTGACGCCCTCGCCCGTCACCCCTATCGGGTTGGTCGCAAATACCGTCGCATACTTATCCCGATAATGTTTTTCAAAAAAGTTTTCTATCTGCTCGCAAAGGTCGTCCAATGCGCATTTTATCGTGTCGTTAATCGCTTGCACGAAGAAGGTTTTTTCCTCCCGCTCGCTCGTCCACTTTAATTCTTTGGGAACGCCACCGCCCGATACGTTTGCCGAACGCAAAATTTCCTCGGCAAGTTCGTAATCGATGTTAAAACGCTCCATTAAGGAAACGAGAACAGAGGCTATCCCGCCGTTAAAAGTTTCCTCGCGCACCACGCCGTTGCCGTATACCACGGAAATAGACGTCGTTAAAAATCCCATATCGAGCAAGAAGGCATACCCCTCTCTTTTCTTCGCTGGCAATAAATAGAGCGATTGCGCAAGCGTCGTAGGCAAGAAACGAACGTTTTCAAAATCCAAATCGTTGAGCAAGCCCGTTGCTAAATCGTAAAACTCGTCTTCCACGAAATAATAACAAAGCGCACCCTGCAACAACGTCGTGGGAACGCCGTATATATCCTTCGCTTCGAAATATTTGCGGTTATCCCCCAAAGTTAAATACATATCCGAACGTCTTACGCAAACTCCGTTTGCAAGCAAGCCGTTTAAACCGCTTTCATACAGCGCGTCTACGTCTTGCGCCGATATTTTGCGTTTTTTGGGGAAGGAGAGCGTATGTCCCTTGGTTGCCACCGACAAGAAAGCCGAAGGCACGCCGACGTAAATCTCGCCGATAACCCCTTCAAAGTTTTGACGAACGGACGTGACAGCCGACACGACGGCACGACGAAAAGATTCCACGCTTAAAAAGCCGTCCTTGGAAAACCCGTCGTATTTTTCCGTGTGACTACCAGAAAACACAAACGTGTCGTTTACGCCTTTCGAGCCGAGAAAAAACGTCACCTCATAAGAACGTACGTCTAAAATTGCGACACTTTCGTTTCTCATACCTTCTTCCGCTCCGTATTATACGATTTATTTTATATAAACCTACTATGATTATACTACATTTCCCAACGAATGTCAATGATATGAAAGAAAAAAACGAAAAAACACGCACAAAGCGTGTTTTCATTTTTATTGATAAATTTTCTTCTTAAACGCCCACGTTTTCGAAGACGTCTTTATCCGAATACACGGCGTCTATCTCGCCCGCAATATTTGCAACGGCTATCATACCGCGCGTGCGCTGTCCGTCGGAAAGCGACAAATATGCTTCAATTGCTTTTTGCGCTTTTGCCTGCGCGTCTTCCGAAGGCATGTTTACGTAAATTTTTACCCCTTCAAAGGTCGTCAAACGCAACATTTCCGTATCCGCCGAACTACCCTCACGGATTTTTTCAATCGTCAAAATATTCCTACGAATCCCTTGCAACATCTCGTCCGCTTTTGCGCAAAAATCAAAGAGGTAGGAAAAAGTAGGGTCGCCCGTCACTTTTTCGCCCTTTTCACCGTGTACGTTAACCCCTTTAACGAGCACGTTTTTCCCCTTCCCCGTCGTATCCGAACGGTTGACGTAATCTTCACGAATTGCAAGCACCGTTCCCTCGCGGTTCAAAATGAAATACTTGCCCGTGTCCTCTCCGCAAGAGATGGCATACACTTCGTCGTCCTCTTTTACGCGTACGATTAAGCGGTTGGGATAGGCTTTTTCCACCGACGTCACGCGGAAATACGGGAATTCCTCCACTATTTCTTGCGCTTCTTTTTCATCGGTAAACGGCGCAAACTGCTTATCGTACGCTTCCGTTAAGCGTCTTTGCAATTCCTTTGCTTCCGCTTCCGCCAAAGGGGAAATCGTGCTCGCATCGACCATTACTTCGTCAATGCGGTACACCGAAGAAACGCCGAGAACGGCGCCCGATAAAAAGACGAGCACCGTCAGCAAAATAACTAACGCATTTTTCTTCATATACTTTTCCTCTTTGGTAGTTTGCTTTTCCGTACGCCGTTAAATACGTACCCTACGGATTTTTGCGCCAAGCTTTTTCAGCTTATATTCAAAATCCGCATATCCTCTATCTACGTGCGACAAATCGAGAACTTCGCTTTGCCCTTCCGCTTTCAAGCCCGCAACGACGAGAGCCGCCCCACCACGCAAATCACCCGCCACCGTTTTCGCACCGTGTAATTTGGCTACGCCACGGATAACCGCCGTCCTGTCGCGTATCGTGATATCCGCGCCCATACGCTTTAACTCACCTGCGTATTTATATCTGGTTTCAAACAAATTCTCCACCATAAGCGTCGTGCCTTGTGCCGTCGTGCATAACGCGGAGTATTGCGCCTGCAAATCGGTTGGAAAACCAGGGAAAGGCATCGTTTCCACGAGCGGTACCGCTTTAAGCCTTCCATTGCTTTCCAATATTATTTTATCATTTTTCGTATGTATTTTGCAACCGTTTTCACGCAATTTATGTAAAAGAGCCGCAATATTTTCTGCGCGCACCCCTTTCATGGCGATTTCTCCCCCACAGGAAGCGACTGCAATAAGGTAAGTGCCCGCTTCTATCCTATCGCCAATCGGCAGATAATCGACGCCGTGCAATTTCTTTACGCCCTCGATAACGATTGTACCTCCGCCCGCACCGTGCACGCTTGCACCCATGGCGTTGAGAAAATTTTGCAAATCGATAATTTCAGGTTCCTTGGCGGAATTTCTTATCACCGTTATTCCCTGTGCCTTCACAGCGGCGAGAATAATGTTTTCCGTTGCGCCTACGCTTGGAAAATCCAATAAAATCTCCGTCCCAACGAGTTTATCCGCCTTGCACTCTATATACCCGCCCTCTTCCGTAATTTCTACGCCGAGCCGTTTCAAACCCGACAAATGCAAATCGATTGGCCGAAGCCCGATATCACAACCCCCTGGATAGGAAATTTTCGCCCGACGAAAGCGCGTAAGCACAGAACCGAGCATAAAAACGGAAGAACGCAGTTCCTTCGTAAGCCTTGGAGGGATTTCGTGGGAAACTGCGTTGGAACTGTCGATAATTGCACAGTCTTTTTGCCGTCGAACGTTGCAACCCACTTCGCTTAATATGCGAAGCATATTTTCAACGTCGGCAATGGGCGGTACGCCTCGAATCTTCACTTGTTCATCTGTTAGAACGGAAGCTGCGAGCAACGGCAAAACGGCGTTCTTCGCACATTGCGCTTCCACTTCGCCATATAATTTTTCGCCACCGTCTATAATATATTTGTCCATACGATAAAGCTCCTTATGCTTTATTGTATGAAAAACGTCTACGTTTTGTTCGTTTGCTCACACGTGCGAAAGAGTTCTCTTTACGGGAAATGGAGTACAATATACCCATAGAAGCCATCGTAATTATAAGCGACGTATTCCCAGAACTTATTAGCGGTAAAGGCAACCCCGTCGGCGGTATACTACCGCTTACCACCAACGCGTTGATAACCGTTTGTATGCCGTATATAAGCGTTATCCCCGAAGCAAGCAAAAAGGAAAAGAAATCGTCCGCTTTTATCGCCGTCTTTATCCCGCGATATACGAGCATTCCGCTTATGGAAAACAGAGCAAAAACCCCAACTACACCCAATTCCTCTCCAATAATCGACAGAATAAAATCACTTTCCGCGAAGGGTAAGAAACGATATTTTTGTCGAGAATTAAACAGCCCCGTACCAAACCAACCGCCGTTGCCAAGCGCGTATAGCGATTGAATAAGCTGATATCCCTCGCCACGTGGCGTTTCCCACGGGTCTAAAAACGCGGAAAGACGTGATAAACGATAAGGCTCTATAATAATTAGCACGGGCACGGCAAGAACAACAGGCAAGAAAATGACCAAAAAATGTTTGATTTTCATACCACCTAAAAAGAGCATAGAAAGAAGCAAAAGCGCCACGCACATCGTCACGGACATGTTCGGTTCAAGAATAATGAGTAGGCATATTATTCCGCCCGACAATAGTACGGGAAGTATCCCCTTAAACGTACCCATCTTCGCCATATTATCCGACATATACGCCGAGGCAAAAATGACAAATCCGTATTTAGCGAGTTCTGACGGCTGAATAGTAAAACCACCTATCCCAATCCAACGCGTTGCCCCGTAATTGGTTTTTCCAAGCCCTGGAACGAACACCAGACAAAGCAATACGATAGGCACGATTAGCGCCACGTGCCGTATTCTTTTTCCTTTTAGCTTTGTATAATCAAACTTACCGCAAAGGAGCATTAAAACGATACCAAGTACCAGCCCAAGCGCTTGTTTTTTAACAAAATACCACTCGTCCCCATATTGCGTTTTTGCCACGTATCGACTTGCGGAATACACCGCCAGCACCCCAAACGAAGACAAAATTGTCGTTAAAATCAAAATGGAGACGTCCCCGATTGGGCGTTGGCTTTTATTCGATTTCCCTATCGAAATCGTGTTCCGCTCTTCCGCCCGTATCCGTTCTTCCATCTGCAATTTCGGCGTACGTTGGTATGTATTCTTCTCTTGATTTCGTTTGATTTTGCGCGGTTTTTTCCGCGTGCGCACGGATAATTTCAACGAACGTATCCCCTCTTTCCTCATAACTCGAAAACTCGTCAAAGCTTGCGCTGGCAGGACTTAAAAGCACCGTTTGACCACTTTTTGCCATCAACAAAGCCACGTTAACCGCCAACGAAAAACGGGCGCATAAGGTTATATTTTCAAACCCGTTTTCTCGTGCCGATTTCAACAGTTCATAGCGGTTTTCACCGTATAAAACGGCTTGCACTACGTTGGCGTGTTTCATGACTTCAAACAACCGAGCGTAATCGTATCCCTTATTTTTTCCGCCGAGCAACAAAAGCGTTTCCCCTTTCACCGTTTGCACGGCTTGCACGCTAGCGTCTACGTTAGTAGCTTTCGAATCGTCAATAAACGTCACGCCGTCAATCGTCGCAATCTTTTCCAAGCGGTGTTTAACGCCTTTAAAATCGCGCAAGGATTTTGCTATACTCTCCGTTGGTACGCGCATAATTTTTGCCGTTGCAATCGTTGCCAATGCGTTTTGTACGTTATGTAAGCCCGAGGCAAACAGCTCGTTTGCGGAAAGGATTTTTTCCTCTCCATAATACAAAGCTCCGTCCTCGTAATAGGCGCCTTGCACCCGTTCTTTCACGGAAAACCAAACGACTTTTGCCTTCGTTTTATCCGCAAAATCGCGCACCGTTTTATCATCGTAATTCAAAACGGCGTATTCCGCACCCGAAGCGTTTTTTAGCAATTTCCCCTTCAAAAACGCGTAGTTTTCCATATTATAATGCCGATTTAGATGGTCTTCCGTGATATTAAGCACAACGGAAATATGCGGACGGATGGAATTGAGCGTTTCAAGCTGAAAACTGGAAATTTCCGCAATGGCAAGCGCGTCCTCCTCCAAATGCGCAAAAGCGAGCATCGGCGTACCGATATTTCCGCAAGCGTGCGCATCGTAGCCTACCGATTGCAACGTTTGCGTTATCAAAGACACCGTCGTCGTTTTTCCGTTCGTTCCCGTCACCGCAACGATAGGACAACGCATATACCTTGCACCCAATTCCGTTTCCCCAACGACGGCTTTGCCCTTTCTTTTAAAGGAAACCGCCAACGGATGGTCTATGGGAATCCCTGGGCTTAACACGAGCACGTCACACCCCTCCGCAACGCTCGACAACTCCTCTTTGCGAACGCGTTTCGCTCCTTTTTTTGTTAATTCTTCAAAGTTTTTTGCAACTTTTACGCTCTCCACGTCGTCGTAGATATACGTTTCCGCTCCTTTTGTAAGCAGAAACTCCGTTGCCATATAGCCCGAGCTCGACAAGCCCAAAATTAAAAATTTTTGATGTTTTGGATACATATTCCCTCCTAAATTATACGACTGTCAACGTGCATACAATCCCCAAAAGCGTGGACGTCAGCGCGTAGGCATAAGAAATTTTGCTCTCTGCGTATCCCTTTTGTTGAAAATGGTGATGGATTGGTGCCATGAGAAATACTCGTTTCCCTTTCGTCAGTTTATAGTATATTACCTGTATCACCACGGATACGACGGAAAGCACGAAAGGCAACCCGATAATCGGGATATACAGCGCGTTCCCTGAAAAGCAAGCTACGCACGAAGCAAATCCACCCAGCGCAAGCGAACCCGTATCCCCCATAAACACCGAGGCTGGCGTCGTGTTAAACAATAAATACGCCAAGAGCGCACCGATAAGTGAAAAACTGACGCAAATTAGACCGTCCGTTTGTCCTCTTAATAGCATCAACGTTGCCATAAAGAAAAAATACGGCACGCTTACGCCACCTGCAAGACCGTCCAAACCGTCGGTAAGATTTACGGCGTTTACCGTTGCCAAAAAAGCAAATACGACGAGTGGTATCGTCCATATTCCTAAATCAACCGTTTTCTTTGTAAAGGGCAAATATTGATTGGTTAATCCATTTCGATAACAAAAAAACGCCACAAATAAAGCCACTATCGTTTGAAAAGAGAACTTTTGCCAAGCACGTAGACCTAAATTCTCCTTATGCCGTTTTTTAAGTAGGTCGTCTATTATCCCCACTACCATGTACGACAAGCCGATTATTATTGTCAAAACGCCGAGAATATCCTTTTTGACCACGAAAAACGCGCTCACGATGACGGTAGCCATAACAAAGGCAAGCCCACCCATGGTGGGCGTTCCACTTTTCTTTTTATGCTCTTTGACGTACGACAAAATGTTTTGCCCCGCCCGCCATTTTTTTAAAGCAGGAATTAAGATAACGCAAAATAGCCACGACAGCAAGAAGGTCAAAAGGAGTATATAGAGATATTTTTTCATAGTGCTAATAGTCGCTCGCTTTTAGAGTGTTTTTTCATCAAACGTCAACCGATTGGCGGAGCAACGTTTCTTCGATAATATCTTTGTCGTCAAAATCGTATTTTATACCCATAATCTCTTGATAGCGCTCCCCACCCTTGCCTGCCACAAGCAACACGTCGTCCTTATGTAAACACCCTATCGCGTACTCAATGGCGCATTTTCTTTCGGGCACGACAACGTATTTTGAGGAAAACCGACGAAAGCCCTTTTCAATCGCAGACAAAATATCAAGAGGGTCCTCGTAGCGTGGATTATCCGACGTTAAAACGGAAAAATCGCTGTGTATCCCCGCTATTTCACCCATAAGTGCGCGCTTTCCCTTATCTCTATTCCCACCGCAACCGAATAAACAAATCAATCTACCTTTACAATGTTCTTTTAATGCGCAAAGTGATTTTTGCAAGCCGTCGGGCGTATGCGCAAAATCCACGAAAATCTTTGCTCCGTTGCGTTCAGCCACCAATTCCAAACGCCCGCGCACCGATGTAAGCGCCGTCAAGCCTTTTGCCACAAACGACATATCTATCCCGAGCAAATAGGCACACGTCCCCGCAGAAAGCGCGTTATAAACGTTATGTCTACCCGTCATCGGTAAACGCACGCAAGCAATTTCATCGTTTACGTTCATGATAAACGAACTACCCAAAAGATTTTCCGAAGTGATAAGCGCAAACGCATCGGCGGGCTCCGTTATGCCGTAAAAATACGTACCCGTATTTATTCGTTCGTCTTCAAGACGTTCTTTGCCCCAAATTCGCCCACAAGCATCGTCGCCGTTCAAGATTACAATCCCCGCGTCATTGCCCGAAAAAAGACGTTTTTTTGCGCTTTTATACGCCTCCATGGTTGTAAAGAAATCCAAATGGTCTTGGGTGACGTTCGTAAGCAGGGTTGCCGTAAAGGAAATACCCGCCAATTTATCATAATGTAAGGCATGTGCGGAAACCTCCATGATAACGTATTCTACCCCGCAAAGAAACATATCCGCAAAAATTTTATGCAATTCGATTGGGTCGGGCGTCGTCAAAGAGCATGGATACTCTTTTCCTAAATAATTGGCACCAAGCGTACCGATTATCCCAACTTCTTTGCCTGCTTCTTTCAAAATATTCGCAAGCATATGCGCCGTCGTCGTTTTACCGTTCGTACCCGTTATCCCGATTATTTTTAGATGCTCGTGCGCGTTGCCGTAAAATTTAGCGCTGATTTTTGCCAAGGCTACTCGCGTACTCCTTACGATAACCTGAGGAATAGAAACATCCAGTCGTTTTTGGGTAATAACCGCAACCGCGCCGTTTTGCACGGCTTTTTTCGCGTAATCGTGACCGTCCAAAGAACTGCCCTCCAAACAAAAAAATAACGCGCCTTGCTTCACAAGACGGCTATCGTGTGATAAGGAAGATATTTTTACGTCGACAACGTTTTTATTTTCCACCCAATCTTTTTCTTCTATTCCTTCTAATAATTTGAACAACTGCATCCTTTCACCCCTTACGTTTTATTGTATGCAGTACGATTTTGCGTTATGTTATCTTGTCCTTTTTCTGCACAAAAAAAGAGCTGTCAAAAGACAACTCTTTTTTTGTGTGTAATTAAATTACTTTCTCTTTTTTCTTGCAATTGCCAATCCACCGACAACAGCTGCCGCCAACATCGTGCTTGCAAAGCCAAGGGAACTACCGCAACCGCCATCGTCTTCTTCCGTCTTAGGCGTTTCACCGCCACTCGTTGCAGACTTGCTGACAACGAGAGTTAATTCTTTCGAGCCAGCTTTCAACGTTGCAAGATATTCGCCTTTTATCGTCAATTCGCCGTTGCTGTAAGAATATGCCGTGCTGACAAGTTTCTTCGTTTCACTAACTTTAATCATGATAGTGTCGCTGGACGTGATGCCCTTAACACGGAACTTGATATCGGTAGCCGTGCCCTCCACGAACGTCTCAACCCCGTCTTCACCATTTGCAAACGACGCTTTTGAGCCTTCGGGAATCACCAACGTCAACGTGACGGTACCCTCAACCTTTACGGACACGGAAACTTCGCCGTTATCCGTCGTGATTATAAATGCGTGGTCACCCGACGACAAAGAATTCAAATAGCTTGCATCAAGCGTCAACGTATTATCTTCAAAAGAATAACATTCCTCTCTAAGAAGCTTTTCGCGTTTAATCTTCGTAATCGATTCTACGTTTTCAAGCGAGAACGAAACACCGTTTGTTGAGTTCTTTGTAAAGTTGCCCATACTCGACCCAACAATCGTTGCGGGATGATAAGCAACCGTAATCATGTCTAATTCCGCATCGTCGTTTACGTTAACGATAAAGGAATAATCCCCGTCACCCAACACCTTAAACAAAGCGGATTTAATCGTCAAGATGGAATTTTCATAGGTATAATCGGTGTTTGCCGTAAGCGTTTTCGTGCCGTCAGCCGTATCTACTTCGATGGAGTTTACCGAAGTCACTTTCGTAAGCGTAAACACAACGTCCTCGCCCACTTTAACACTTGCCTCCGTCTTATCAACCGTAGCGCTATCCTCGTCAGAGCTTGCCGTCTTAACACGAAGGTTTACCGTCAAATCGCCGTCAGGCGTCTTAATCGTATACGTATGTTTACCCGTCGTAAGTGAAGCCGTATAAGTAGCGCTAAACGTGATTTTATTATTTGCATAAGACCATGCAGATTCCCCAATGTCCGTACCGTTCTCGGTGACAGAGGAAATCGAATCAACATTCTTTAACGTGAAGCTTGCCGTTTCGCCTTGGGCAATTTGTGCCGTCGTACTACCGCTGACGGAAGGCTTATTCTTAACAATCAACGTCAACGTGAATTCACCGTTATTCGTATCAACGATAAACTCGTGCATACCAACGCCCAAAATACCAACGTAATCTGCTTTGATTGTTAAGCTGTTGGATGCGAACGAATAGAAGTTGTCCGAAATTACTTCTGCATCTTTTTTGATAGACTTAATATCCGATACGTTTTTAAGTGCAACTACTGCATCATCGGTAGGTCTTGTCGTCACTTCGTTGCTTGCACCGTCTACCCCAGGAATAGGCGTGATAATAATTGTAATATCAAAATCGTAATTCTTCGTTCCGTCGCTAGCCGTCACAGTAAGCGTATACGAACCGACGTCAAGCGTTTCAAGATACGATTTTTTAATCGTCAACGTTTTGCCGTCAGCAGAAAGCGCGTATGCACTTTGCGCCAAAGCTTCCGTCCCGTTCTTAATCGCAGAAATCGATTTGGTATTTACAAGCGTAAGGATAGCGTCCTTTATGCTATCAGCACGCATAGAAACCTCGGATGCACCATCTACGCCAGGTTCAGGAAGAATTTCTTTAATGTTCACGTCGTCGACGTACATATCCGCGTGGTTAAGCGCGATAGAAACATAACCCTTATCTTTTACGCAGTTATATCCAGAACCCGAACCGAGCTCTGTCCCACCCATATGCTTTCCGTCAAGGTAAATATCAACTGAATCTTCGTTAAAAACACATTTATAAACGTGCCACTCATCGTAAACCGTGTCAGGATATACACAGTTATCTAACTCTCCGCGCAACCCGCTTGCCTGTTTCTCCCCTAAGAAAACTACGTCCGTTGTAGAATTATACATAAATTTCAGCGAGAATGAGAAGAAGTAGTTTTTTTGCGTACTAGCGTCGGTAGGTTTTACGCCCGCACGTAAAGCCGTCAAAAGGCTGTTTGTACCGTTATAACGTCCATCTGCAGGATCGTAAGATTCGTCGCCAGTCTTCGTTTTTCTATTCAACGTACCAAACCAAGGGGCAGCTGTTCGCTTTTCCTCTGCTTTCGTGGAAGAAGCGAGCTTGAATTTATACGAAATTTCGTAGTTCTTCATAACCAAAGGACTACCGTCTTTCGTCGGCGTTATATAATAGAAGTCCGAATTCGTGGATTTTAAATATAAAACCTTATTAGAAGAATTTGCAGGGTCGGAAGTAATTTCCGCAAAAGCGTTTGAACAACCTTGGTCATATGTAATAGTCTCACCTGGAACGCCGTCAAACCATTGGTTCGTCCAACCTACACCGTTTGTCGTGCGAACACCGCCCGTACCGCGAGTGCCATCCGACGTTGCAACTGCCGTACCGTAAGAGGTGTACTTTTGGAAGTCATCCGAAAAAGTAGTACCCGCCACTTCGCCGGGCATCGTTGCTGCGGAAGCGGTATATTCTTCTTCAAACGACGTGGGCAACGCCGCTACGGCAAAACCCGTAGCAAGCGCACCTGTCGTCAACCATAAGAGCAATTTTTTAGATTTATTCTTTTTCATCAATTTTCTCCTTTGGGTTATTAGCCTACAACCACCAATACGCCTTGACCAGCAGGAACGTTAATCGTAATGCTGTTTCTATTTGCATAATCCGCCGAAGTCGTTCCTTTTACCGTATGCACGTTGTATGCTTTATCAAACGTCAAATTCACCGAAGCATCGCCCTCATCAGAATAATCATTAGACGCAATATAGTAAACGTACTTACCAGTATCTCTATATTCGAAGCAACCGATAATCGCATTACCAGAAGAGCCACTCGTACTCGTCAACGCACCGTAAGAACCAATCGTTCCATAAAGCGTATCATACGAAGAACCGATTTGGATAACACCTTTATTACAGCATTGCATCAATACGTCGTCTACAGCAGCAATATGTTTGTTTACTCTTTGTACCATGGGATAATACTTCGTCGTAACCCCGTAATGGTCAACAAGCGCACAAAGTCTGTCCGCAGGGAAATCACCCGTTTCTAACGGTTGCCAATAGTTAAACCATTGAATACCTTTTGCACCATACGCAAGTGCCGTAGATACTTGAATCGCAACCTGCGCTTCCGTCAAATACATATCTTCCGTACCAGCACCATAACGGCCAACCTGACAAAATACCCAATAAGGAACGTTTCCAGCAGCCGCTTGTTCTCTTGCAGCATTTAAGCTATAATAATAGTTCGAGAAGGTTGCTCCCGTACCACGGAAAGGATAAAAGTCGTACGAATAGGAACGGGGCTTCACGTTTTCAATATACGCTTTAACGAATTTATCCCAGCTTGTGCCCGAATAATTGACAGGTGCGTTGTTCCCCAACGTACTACCAGCCCCATAATATAATTGAGCAGGCGAAGCATACGAAGGCAAGTTGTTAACGAGCATGTTCTTCGTTTCACCGTATTTTTCGTTTGCTCTCCAAGCAGTATTTGCCTTTGCAAAACGCTCGAAAGGTTTTGTTTCGCTCTCCATGCCAGGTTCGTCTTCCGTCAACGTACCGCCGTATGCCTTTCGATTCATGTACCAACTGTAATAGTTATCCAAAGCAACAGAACCGTTATCCGACAAATTACCGAGAGCGGAACTGTCTTTTACATAATAAACCATACCCACTTGGTCTGCATACGTCAATGCGTTCGTGACGTTCCGTTTATCTACGTCAACAACACCTCTTAAAACTTCGTAAAGACCGTAAGCCGTATTAAACCCT
>SVIK01000026.1 GCA_015069525.1 Clostridiales bacterium
AATATACGCCCGACTTATTGAGTGCGAATTTGGTACTGTATGCAAAATACACGCCCCAAACGTACTACATTATGTTAAACGGCAACGGCGGTACGTTTGCGGACGGCGTGGAAGACGTATCGGTTGCATACGACGCTACGTATACCTTGCCCACCCCGACGAGAGAGGGTTATACCTTTGCGGGTTGGAAGAAAGGCACGGCAGACTTTGCGGCAACGGGCAAGTTCACGTACACGAACGATTTCGTAGTAACGGCACAATGGACGCAAAACAAATACACGGTTACGTTCAAGTACGGCACGGAAACGGTTGCTACGGAAGAAGACGTAACGCATAATGCAAAAGTAATGAAGGTGGACACGTGGGAAGGCTTCCCCGCTGGACACGAATACGTTGGCACGTACACGGACGAAGCTTGTACGCAAGCATACGATTTCAAAACGGGCGTTACGGGCGACACGACGTTGTACATCAAGACGCAACCCAAGACGTTTACGATTACTATTAACGAAGGCGGCAGCGCAACTGGCACGGTAAACGTAAAATACGGCGAAACGTATACGTTGGAAGCAGCGCCTACGTTGACGAACTTCATCTTCCAAGGCTATACCTTAAACGCTCGCGCGGAAAACGGTGGTACGCCGTTTGCGGCAACGGGCACGTATAACTACTTGACCAATATCAACGTATATGCAAACTGGGAAGAAGACTACGAGGCTACGCATACGAAGGTATATTATTACGACGGCGTAACGGGCAGCGAAATCAAGAACGAAGATTTCCGTAAGGGCGAAACGTTGACGGCGGCGGAAGTAAGCGAATACACGCCCGCAAAGACGGGGTATAACTTCGGCGGCTGGTACACGGACGCAGCTTGCACGGTTGCGTATACGGACACGGTAGTAAACGGCGTTACGCGTTTGTACGCGAAATACACGCCGAAGACGTACACGATGCTCGTACAATACGGCAACGGCACGACGGACCCTCAACAAATCGCATACGACGAAACCTACACCTTGCAACAAAAGCCGAAGAGAAACGGATATTCGTTCGTAGGCTATACGGCGGTTATCGGTGGCGAAACGGTAGAAGATTTTGCTTATACGGGTAAATACGTATACGACGAAAGTATTACGGTTACGGCGCAATGGGAAAAGATTGAAATAGAAGGCGAAGACGAAACGGGCAACTTTGTCAACTTGGGTACGTATTTCAAAGAAAGAGAAAACGCGGACGAAGATTTCACGTACGTATTCGTAACCGGTTTGTCGTATACGTTTAGCTCGGTGGAAGCTATGGACGCTTCGGCGGCAGGCGAGGCAGTGACGATGACGACGGACAATGAGTTCACGACGGTATCTCCGACGAACGGCACGTTCGATTTGGTCATCACCAAGTTGGATGAAGATACGCAAACGGAATATTCCTACACGCGTAAAGCGAAGATTGTACAACAAGTAGCAAAATTCGATTCCTACATCACGTCTTCCAGCGCATGGACGTCTGAGAATTACAGAACGACGAACTTCCAAGACGCGGCAAAGACGGTAGCGGATACGCAAGTGGCGGTTGGTAGAAACGATTTCCGTCTTGGCATGGTCATGCAAAACGAGAAAGACGCTACGCTTTCGATGACGGACGCGCAAGTAGAATTGACGGTGAAAGACGATGGCGTTGAAACCAACGATTATACGTTGAACGGTGACGTATTGGCGTTCGGCGAGACGGTGGAAAGTGGCTCTATCGTAGAAATCTCGATGAAACCCAAATATTCCATTACGGATAAGACGTTGACGATGAAATTGAAAGTCAACGACGGCGTCAACGTATACGATAACGCGGCGTTGAAGCAAAACTACGGCGATAGAAACGTACACGAAATCAACGTACTTCGTGATATCAAGGTGGAACTTGGTGCGGCGGACTATGTGGCGGGTACGCAAATGCCGATCAACAAATATGAATACGGCGCATATACGCGTATCATTACGTCGACAAACGACACCATGAAGGTAAACGGTAACTTCTTCAAGATTGACGGTACCGCTCTTCCTTTGATTAGAAACGACGAAACGGAAGGCCGTACGAGTTGGCAAGATGCGCCTGATGGCCTTATTTGTGACGTACAAGTTGGTATCTTCTTGTATTATAACCATAAGTTGGAGGATGATGGTGTGTATATGCATAACGGGCAAGTAACCTTCAACGATTTGCATATCACAGGTAACTATAGCGGCGTACAAGACGAAAAGATTGAAAACTATAAAGGTGGCGGCAAAACGTTGTATACGCAAAGTGGTACGTATCATGGTGTCTTGATCCGTGGCGGTACGGCAAGCTTGAACAACGTAACGGTATTGAAGACGAATATCGCCTTGTTCGTTGACGGCGGCGTTAGTGCAACGGATAACACGAAACAAGCTTCTATAATAAACGTAGATAAATGTAAACTGACGGATGCTTGGGGTAACCAAATCTATATGTATGATTTGGTGAAAATCAACCTTACCAATTCGTATCTCGGTCAATCAACGGGTGCGGCAATACACGTGGATGATTGTCCTAGTCCCGAACCGTTGAAGAACGTGATTAACCTCGACAGCAACACGGTTGTTGAAAACTACCTTACTGGTCAAGAAGCATACTTTGTAACGCGTGGATTCACCGGGGTAAAAGGATTGATTGACTATGTTAATACACAATATGTACAAGGATTGTCAGATGGTTTCTACACGGCTTTGTATGATAATAATACGAAATTCAACTTTATCTTCTTGATGCGTGCTGGTCGTACGGATGACACGGACAGATGGGCGGCAGATGCAGACACGGTCGGCGGGACTCCGAAACCCACCGTTGAGATGAATCAAGCGGATATCATGGGTGTAACCGAAGATTTGGCGAAATACTTCTACGCGAACACCGATGGAATGGGTCTTGGCTACGACGGCTTGGCTGCAATGACTCTGATGTTGAGCGTACAAGTAAAGCAATAAAACCATGAAAAAGCTTGCGCTTATTCCAAAACAACTTAAAACGGAAAGCCTTGGGATAAGGAAAGCCTGAACACAACAAAACAGCCCCCCCTTGCGGATTTCTCCGCAAGGGGGCTTGTCTTTTTGTATAAAGAAAAGCCCGTGGCAAAACGCCACGGGCTTTTATAATGCAATTGTATCAGCCTACGATAAGGTTAACAAGTCTACCTTTTACGACGATGCACTTTTTCACCGTCTTTCCTGCGATTTGTTCGGCAATTTCAGGGTTTTCGCAAACAACCGCTTGAATTTCCTCATTGTTCAAGCCTTCCGCAATCATCATCTTCGCTTTGATTTTGGAGTTGATTTGAATTGCGTATTCCACCTCCGCTTTTACAAGCGCTTGTTCGTTGACGAGGGGATAGCTTTCTGCAAATACCGAATCCTTATGTTCGGTAATCTCCCAAAGTTCTTCTGCGAAGTGGGGGGCGAACGGCGCAAGCATACGGATTAAATCGTCGATTGCTTCTTTATAGAATTTTACGTTCTTTTCCGTTTCGCCGTCGTATTTAACAAGGGCGTTTACGTATTCCATAATACGTGCAACGGAGGTATTGAAAGAGAAATCTTCTACGTCGCGCGTAATGCATTTCACGGCGTAATTCTTTACGTAATCCACTTCCTTTTCCGCTTTGCCAATCGTTTCGTTTTCGTTGTCCTTTTCCTCTACCGATTTGCGTACCAAACGTTCGATTCTATCAAGGAATTTCGCTACCGATTTGATACCGTCGTCGTTCCAAGGTCCGCCTTCGGTGTAGCTAAACCCGAACATCAAATACAAACGGAAGATATCAGAGCCGTATTCGTCGATATACACGTCGGGGGAGATAACGTTGCCGTGCGATTTGCTCATACGGTTGCCGTCAGGCCCTAAAATAATGCCTTGGTGTACGAGGCGTTTGAAAGGTTCGCCAAAATTGATATAGCCCATATCGCGAAGCGCTTTCGTAATAAAACGCGCGTAGAGAAGGTGCATACAAGCGTGTTCATAACCGCCTACGTATACGTCGACGGGCGCCATCGTATTGGCTATTTCCGTAGAGAACGCTTGTTTATCGTTGTGTGCGTCGGGATAACGTAAGAAATACCAGCTCGAACAAACGAAGGTGTCGAGGGTATCGGGGTCTCTCGAAGCTTTGCCACCGCACTTGGGACAATTGCAACGCATAAATCCTTCGTGGGAAGCGAGGGGGGATTTCCCCGTGGGACGGAATTCCACGTCGTAAGGAAGCTTTACGGGCAAATCCTTTTCAGGCACGGGAACGACACCACATTTTTCACAATGAATCATGGGGATAGGCGCACCCCAATATCTTTGACGGGATACCGACCAATCGCGCAAGCGATAGTTTACCTTCTTTCCGCCTTTGCCAATCTTGGAAAGGTGTACGGCGATAGCGTCGCGCGCTTCTTCGCCCGAAAGTCCGTCAAACTCTCCGCTGTTGACGAGGATACCGTCTTCGCAGAAAGGAAGTATCGTTTCTCCGCCTACCTTTTGGATAACTTGCGTGATAGGCAAACCGTGCTTGGTTGCGAACAAGTAATCGCGCTCGTCGTGCGCGGCAACCGCCATAACGGCGCCCGTGCCGTAGGAATAGAGCACGTAATCGGCAAGATAAATAGGCACTTTTTTATTCGTAAGGGGGTGTATAGCGTACGCACCCGTAAACGTACCCGTTTTAGGACGCGCGGTGGACAAACGTTCGATATCGTTTGCTTCGGAGGCATAACGTACGTATTCGTCGATGTCTTTCGCTCTTTCAGGGTGCGCTTCTTTTAATTTTTCCACGAGGGGATGTTCGGGGGCAAGCACAACGTAGTTGACGCCAAACACCGTGTCGGGGCGGGTGGTGAAAACGGTGATAGTATCGCCCGTTTCACACTCGAAACAAATTTCACAGCCCGTCGATTTGCCAATCCAGTTCTTTTGCATGAGCTTGGTTTTTTCAGGCCAATTCAATTCTTTCAAGTCGTCTAAAAGTTCTTCTGCATAATCGGTGATTTTGAAGAACCATTGCGTCATATCTTTACGCAAAACGGTAGAACCGCAACGTTCGCATTTGCTATCGATAACCTGTTCGTTAGCGAGCACCGTTTCGCAATCGGGACACCAGTTTACAAGCGCTTCCTTGCGGTAAGCAAGTCCCTTTTTATACAGCTGTAAGAAAAGCCATTGCGTCCACTTGTAGTAGTCTTCTTCGCAAGTGATGATTTCCGCCGTCCAATCGAACATAGCGCCCATATTTTTGAGCTGTCTTTCCATCGTTTCGATATTCTTTTCGGTAGAGTCCTTAGGGTGAACGCCCGTTTTAATAGCGTAGTTTTCCGCGGGCAAACCGAAAGCGTCGAAGCCCATAGGTTGGAACACTTCGAAACCTTGCATTTTCTTAAATCGAGCGTACGTATCCGTAGGCCCGTAATTATACCAATGCCCTACGTGCAATTTTGCGCCCGAGGGATAGGAGAACATTTCCAAAACGTACAATTTCTTGTCCGCGTTCTTTTTGTTGAAAACGTTGCGCTTCGTTTTCTCCCATTTGGCTTGCCATTTGCTTTCGATGGATTTCATATCCATAATAAAAAGACCTCCGATTTTTGCACGGCGCTCCACCGTGCGATAAATATCCTAAAATTCAGTAATACATATTATAATGTATTTTTTTCGTTAAGTCAAGCGAATATGTGTGTACAAAATGCACCGATTTTATAAAAAGCCATAAATAATTTTCCAGCCACGGCATACAATAATGGTGTGGAAGAGATGACGATAACGCAAAACGGCTTCGATTGCCGTTATATGTCCTATTTGTATGCAAAGGTGCGGGAAAGGTTTTCCTTTTTGCCCGCTTCGTGCGATTTGACGAAAAATGGGGATTGTAGCGAGCTCGCTTTTAAAACGGAACCCGCTTATTTTCCCTACGTTAGGAGATTTGCCGAGGAAAACATAGCGGATATTATTGCGGTGGGATATAAATATGCGTTTTTTGAAAAACGGCTCGTATTGCCGTTGCTTGATAAAAAGCAAAAACGGTTATTGATTACGGCGATAGTTTCCGCCGATTATAAAGAGGATAAAGCGTACGTTTTGAAACGGTTGAACGGGTTTGAAAACTACTCGCTTGACGGCGTTTTTTACTTCCGCTTGAAAGGCTTGAAAGAGCGTTGGGAAGGGATAGTAGAGTACGTCCCGACGGATATGGGTTCTTCTTCGCTGGACGGCTTTCTAGAATTTTTAACGGAGGACGGCGAGGGAAAATTGTTCGTGAAAGACGGAAAGGTGTACGACGGGGAATACCGTCCGCTCCGCCGAAGCTTTTTAACGGGGGAGGAAACGGCGCTTGGCGAAATCGTGCTTGGCGGAGCGGAAAAAGTGTACTGTTTTGGGGAAACGGATAAAGAAACGGCGTCCTTTTTGCGAAAATATTACGGGAACAAAGCGGTATTTTGTTGAAAAACTTTGTCAAAAACGGTTGACAAATGGGAAATAAACGGGTAGAATAGTATTTGTAAAGACAAGTAGCGCCGGTTGCGAACCTTGCAGAGAGCCCGTTCTTTGGCTGTGAAACGGGTGGTTTGGACGGAGAGTGAAACCACTTTACGGGTACGGAAAACGAAAAATGAAAAAAGCGGTTGTGTTTATCACGACAATTAAGGTGGAACCGCGCGAAAAATTCGCGTCCTTAAACTCTTTTGATAGGGTTTAAGGATTTTTTATTTTTATAAGAAAAAACATACTCTTAGGAGGAAACAATTATGAACGTTATTTTGAAAAGTGGCGATAGCATATCGCTCGAAGAAAACGCAACGGCGTATCAAGGCGCGCTTGCCATTTCCGAGGGATTGGCGAGAAACGCAATCTGCGCAAAGGTAAACGGTGCGCTCGTCGATTTGTCCCACGTGTTAAAGGAAGGGGACGCGCTTGAAATTATCACGTTGAAAGATAAGGAAGGGTTGAACGTATATCGCCACACGTGTGCACACGTCTTGGCGCAAGCGCTTAAAACGATTTATCCTACGTGTAAGCTCTCGATTGGCCCCGTTATCGACAACGGCTATTATTACGACGTCGATTTCGTCACGCCTATTGCCCAATCGGACTTGGAAAAAATCGAAGCGGAAATGAAAAAGATTATCAAAGGCAATTTCCCTATCGAACGTTTTACGTTGCCCAAAGACGAAGCGATTGCGCTGATGAAAAGCTACAACGAGGATTATAAAGTAGAACTTATCGAAGATTTGCCCGAGGGAGAAACGATTTCTTTCTATAAGCAGGGCAATTTCACCGACCTTTGCCGTGGACCGCACCTTTCTTCGACAGGCAAGATTAAAGCGTTCAAGCTCACGAGTATCGCAGGTGCGTATTGGCGTGGGGACGAGCATAATAAAATGCTTACCCGTATTTATGGCACGGCGTTTGCGAAAAAGGACGAAATGGAAGCATACTTTACTATGCTCGAAGAGGCGAAAAAGCGCGACCATACGAAGCTTGGGAAAGAATTGAAACTTTTTGCGATTTTGAACGAGGGGAAAGGACTTCCTTTCTTCTTGCCCAACGGTATGGTGCTCAAAAATACGCTTATCGATTATTGGAGAGAAATCCATACGAGAGAGGGCTACGTAGAGGTTAGCACGCCTATTATGCTCAATAAATCGCTTTGGGAAACGTCGGGACATTGGTATCACTACCGTGATAACATGTACACGACGAAAGTAGACGAAGAGGATTTCGCGATTAAACCTATGAACTGTCCGGGCGGTATTTTGGTGTATAAAAACGAACCGCATAGCTATAAAGATTTGCCTATCCGTATGGGCGAACTCGGTCTTGTACACCGCCACGAAAAGTCAGGGCAATTGCACGGGCTTTTCCGCGTGCGTTGCTTCACGCAAGACGACGCGCACATCTTTATGACGCGCGAACAAATTAAAGACGAAATTAAAGGCGTAGTGCGCCTTATCAACGAAGTCTACACTTTGTTTGGGTTTAAGTACCACGTAGAGCTTTCCACTCGCCCTGAAAACAGCATGGGTAGCGACGAGGATTGGAACACCGCAACGGACGCATTGAAAAACGCGCTCGACGACATGGGGCTTCCTTACGTTGTCAACGAGGGGGACGGTGCGTTCTACGGACCGAAAATCGACTTCCATTTGGAGGATTCGATTGGAAGAACGTGGCAATGCGGTACGATTCAGCTCGACTTCCAGCTCCCGCAACGTTTCGAAATGGAATACGTTGGCGAAGACGGACAAAAGCATCAACCGATTATGGTACACAGAGTTGCGTTCGGCTCGATTGAACGTTTCATCGGTATCTTAATCGAACACTTTGCAGGAAAATTCCCCGTATGGCTTTCGCCGGTGCAAGTGAAAATTTTGCCGATTACGGATAGACAAGAGGGCTACGCGAAAGAACTTTGCGCAAAGATGAAGGAAAAGGGTATTCGTGTTTGCGTGGACGATAGAAACGAAAAAATCGGCTACAAAATCCGTGAGGCACAGCTTGAAAAATTGCCGTATATGCTCGTTGTGGGCGAAAAGGAAGCGAGTGAAAATCTCGTAGCCGTTCGCCGTCGCGATAAAGGGGATATGGGCGCAATGGACGCGGACGAATTTATCGCGTCGGTTTTGAAGGAAATCGAGGATAAGACGGCGTTCTAAAAAATTGAAAAGTTTTGGAAAAAATTGAAAAACATGCGAAAAATCGTTTGACAAAGGGACGCGATTATGCTAATATAGTTAGGCAAAGCAGAAGCGAACCTTCTCGCCGTGCGGTAAACATCGGTACGGCTCAATAATTTCCAAGACGAAAACTACGGGATTATTGCGGGTTGCTTTTTGCGAGCAACCCGTTATTATTTTTGGAGAGGTAAACTACCATTAAAGACCAACATCAAATCAACGAACAAATTCGTGACAAAGAAGTACGCGTAATTTCCGCCAACGGCGAACAGCTCGGGATTATGAGCGCACGAGAAGCGCTTGCAATTGCCGAAGAAGAGGGGCTCGATTTGGTTAAAATTTCCCCCAATGCCGTGCCTCCCGTATGCAAAGTTATGAACTATGGGAAGTTCAAGTTCGAGCAAGCGAAGAAGGAAAAGGAAAACCGTAAAAATCAAAAAGTAGTGGAATTGAAAGAAATATACCTTTCGATGACGATTGATATCGGCGACATGAACGTAAAAGCGAAAAAGACGCTTGAAATTCTTGGCGACGGAAACAAAGTCAAGGTATCTATCCGTATGCGCGGTAGACAAATGGCGCACGCTACGATGGGCGTGGACGTAATGCGTCGTTTCTTCGAAATGCTTGGTGGAAAAGCGGTTATGGATAAGGAACCCAAGACGGAAGGAAGAAACATTATGATGATTCTTTCCCCTGCAAAATAACGGTTAAATAGGAAGGACAAGCTTTAAAAGCTGGTTATATAAAAAAGTAAAAAATTTTCGGAGGATAAATATATGCCTAAACAGAAATCTCATAGTAGCACGAAAAAGCGTTTCTGGCTCACCGGTACGGGTAAAGTAAAGCGTACGCACGGTGGCAAGAACCACAAAGCGGAAACCAAGAACAGAAAGAGAAAGAGAAACTTGCGTCAAAACACGCTTGTTTCCTCTACCCAAGAAAGCACGGTTAAGAGCATGATGCCGTACAAGAAATAAGAAAGGAGGAGTATGAAATATGCGTATTAAGAGAGCAGTTAACGCGGTTAAAAAGCGTAGAAAGATTATGAAACTTGCAAAGGGCTACTTCGGCAACAAGAGCAAGTCTTACAGAATTGCAAGAGAAGCCGTTATGAAGTCCTTGAACTATGCGTTCATCGGCAGAAGAAGAAGAAAGAGAGATTTCCGTCGTCTTTGGATTACCAGAATCAATGCAGCGGCGAGAATGAACGGTATTTCTTACAGCAAGCTTATGCACGGCCTTTCCGTTGCAGGCATCAACCTTAACAGAAAGGTGCTTGCAGATTTGGCAGTAAACGATGCGGCGGCATTTGCGCAACTCGTTGAAAAAGCAAAAGCAGCGATTTAAGCAATCGAAAAAGCCTTTTAGCAATTAAAAGGCTTTTTTCACATTTTATTC
This sequence comes from Clostridiales bacterium, assembly GCA_015069525.1. Taxonomy (GTDB): domain Bacteria; phylum Bacillota; class Clostridia; order Christensenellales; family Borkfalkiaceae; genus Scatosoma. Next base: position 10,122 of record SVIK01000026.1, read on the forward strand.
AGCAATGATTATAACGTCAAAAAACAATCCTTTTATCAAAGAAACGGCGACGCTTAAAGAGAAAAAAGGCAGAAAGCAAACGGGGCTTTTCCTCGTGGAAGGCGTAAAGATGGTCCGCGAGTGTAGAAAGAGCGGTTTTTCTATGGAAAAGCTGATTGTATCGGAAAGCTTTTATAAAAGTGAAGCGGGCGCGGAATTTATAGCGGAGGACGTGGTATGCGTTTCCGACGACGTTTTTCGTTATTTAACGGACGAAAAAACGCCACAGGGCATACTTTGTCGCGTGAAATATCCTATAAACGAGCTGTCCGCCCCTAAGGCAAGTTGTTTGCTTTTGGACGGCGTTGCAGACCCTGGTAATTTGGGTACGATTATCCGTACCGCAAACGGAGCAGGGTATAAGGAAATATACCTTACGGACGATTGTGCGGACGCCTATTCCCCTAAGACGGTCAGGGCGAGCATGAGTGGGATATTTTTCACGAAAATATACCGCGCTACGCGGGAAGAAATTCTTTCCGTTTTGCAAGATACGCCCATCGTCGTTGCGGACATGGGTGGGGAAAACGTCTTTTCTTTCCAAGCTCCCGAGAAATTTGCGCTCGTGATAGGCAACGAAGCCAACGGCGTTTCGGCTGAGGTAAGAAAATCGGCTACGCACACGGTAAAAATTCCAATGGAGAGCACGCAAGAAAGCCTTAATGCAGGCGTTTCGGCGGGCATATTGATGTATTTTTTGCAAAAGGAACGTTTTTTGACAAGCAAATAATAAAAAGGAGCGATTATCATGTCAGGACATAGCAAATGGCACAACATACAAGCAAAGAAGGGTAAGGCAGACGCAGCGAGAGGTAGAATTTTTACCAAGCTCGGTAGAGAAATCGCGGTAGCGGCAAAGAGCAACCCCAACCCTGAAACGAACAGCAAGCTTGCGGATATCATCGCAAAGGCGAAGGCTGCAAACATGCCCAACGACAATATTCAACGTAGCATTAAAAAGGCTTCGGGAGAAATGAACGGGGCAGATTATAAAGAACTTACGTACGAAGGATACGGTATTGCAGGTTCGGCGGTTATTATCGTCACGCTTACGGACAACATCAACCGTACGGCAGGCGACGTGCGTTCTATTTTGAGCAAACACGGCGGTCAGCTTGGACAAAACGGTTGCGTATCGTATAACTTCGATAACAAGGGCTATATCGTGGTAGAAAGAACGGTAGAACTTGATGAAGACACGATGACGGAATACGCATTAGAAGCAGGTGCAGACGACGTAGTGGCAGACGACGACGTATACGAAATCTTCACCACGCCCGAAACGTTCTCCGCCGTTCGTAAGTACTTGGAAGAAAAGAACGCGGAACTCGTTGCAAACGCACCCAAAGGACGTAGAAACGAGGAGGAAGAAGACAAGATTCGCTTTGTACAAGCGGAAATTGCGATGATTCCCCAAAACAGAATCACCCTTCCCGAAGACAAAGTGGCTACGTTTGAAAAGATGCTTGAAGCGTTGGAAGACCACGACGACGTGCAAAACGTATACCATAACGTCGACCTTCCCGATGAGGATGAGGAGTAAATTTTACACAATTTTCACCTCACCGCTTGACATACATGTCAAATTATGGTAAAATAAGGATAACTCCGTGAGGGAGTAGCAAGCGCGCATGCGTGGTAAGTCAACAACACCGACCTTTATGGGTCTGGCTTGCCTTAAATAGCGAGACTCACGTATAGCGAAAGAAGAAAGGCTGTACGTGGCGCGAAAACGGTTCGCAAACCCCCAAGTATAGCTTTTGGCTATGCTTGGGGGTAATTTTGTAGAAAGGAGACGTTATGAAAAGGTATGCACAAGACAAGGAAACCGTTTTAACCGAGCTGAACTCTAATGCCGACAAAGGGCTGACGGTAGAAGAAGCGGAAAAACGCCTTTCCGAAAACGGAAAAAATAAATTGGCGGAAGGGAAGAAGAAATCGCTCGTCCGTAGATTTTTTGAACAGCTCACCGACCCGATGATTATAATCTTGCTCGTCGCGGCGGTAATTAGTGGGGCACTTACCGTATACGAATCGATTGAAAGCGGTAAAGGCGAATTCCCTACGGACGTAATCATTATTCTTGCCGTAGTATTGCTTAACGCCGTGTTGGGCGTAATGCAAGAAAGCAAGGCGGAAAAAGCGATAGAAGCCCTGCAAAAGATGTCGGCGGCCACGTCGAAAGTAATTCGCGACGGCAAGCTCACCGTTGTCCACAGCGAAGATTTGGTTGTTGGCGATATCGTTCTTTTGGAAGCGGGAGATTCCGTGCCTGCGGACGGACGCGTGATTGAAAGTGCAAGCTTGCAGGTGGAAGAAGCGGCACTCACGGGTGAATCCGTTCCCGTTAGTAAGGTGACGGAAGCGATTATCCCCAAGGGCGGGGCAAACGAAGTGACGCTTGGCGATAGAAAGAACATGGTTTATATGGGCAGTACCGTAGTGTACGGCCGTGGCGTTGTCGTAGTGACGGCAACGGGTATGGATACCGAAATGGGTAAAATTGCAGGCGCTTTGTCCGAAGCACAAGAAGGGAAAACGCCTTTGCAAAGAAAGCTTGCTCAGCTTTCCAAAATTCTCACTTGGCTCGTTTTGGGTATCAGCTTAGTGGTATTTGCTATCAAGCTTTTTGCGAGCAACTTTGAGGTAGGTGCGATTATCGATTCGTTTATGGTCGCGGTATCTCTTGCCGTAGCGGCAATTCCCGAAGGTCTTGCCTCGGTGGTGACGGTCGTGCTTTCTATCGGCGTCACCAACATGTCCAAACGCAATGCGATTATCCGTAAATTAACGGCGGTAGAAACGCTTGGTTGCGCGCAAATTATTTGCTCGGATAAAACGGGTACGCTTACGCAAAACAAAATGACCGTTGTAAAACACTACGGCGAGGACGAAAAGCGTGTGGCGATAGGTATGGCGCTTTGCTCGGACGCAGAGGTGGACGACCAGGGCGACGTGACGGGCGAGCCTACCGAAGCGGCGCTCGTTGCGTGGGCGTATAAATTGGAGCTCCCTAAATACGAATTGAAAGCGCAATACAACCGCGTGCAAGAGCTTCCTTTCGATTCTAACCGTAAGATGATGAGTACCTTCCACCCGCAAGACGGAAAATTCGTACAATACACGAAGGGTGCGCCCGACGTAGTTATTGGTAGATGCGCGTATTGCTTAAAGGGCGGTAAAGCCGTTCCTATGACGGACGAATTGAAGGCGGAAATTTTCAAAGCGAACAAAGAAATGGCAGACAACGCGTTGCGTGTGCTTGCTTGCGCGGAAAGGATTTGGGACGCTATTCCTGAAAATCTCGATAGCGACAACGTGGAAACGGAGATGTGCTTTACGGGGCTTTGCGGTATGATTGACCCCGTTCGCCCCGAAGTGAAAGTGGCGATTGAACAATGTCGTGAGGCGGGTATTCGCCCGATTATGATTACGGGCGACCACGTCGATACGGCAATCGCTATTGCGAAAGAGCTGGGCATCTTGGAAGAGGGAATGCAAGCGATTACGGGTGCGCAATTAAACGAGCTTTCAGACGAAGAATTTGAAAAACAATTCCAAAAAATCAGCGTATACGCCCGCGTTCAGCCTGAACATAAAACACGTATCGTAAACGCATGGAAGAAATACGGTTTCGTCACGGCAATGACGGGCGACGGCGTAAACGACGCGCCTTCGATAAAGAGTGCGGATATCGGTGTTGGTATGGGCATCACGGGCACGGACGTGACGAAGAACGTTGCAGATATGGTGCTTGCGGACGATAACTTCGCAACGATTGTCGGCGCGGTAGAGGAAGGACGCCGAATTTACGACAATATCCGTAAGGCAATCCAATTCCTGCTTGGCTCTAACATGAGCGAGGTAATTGCTATTTTCGTGGCAACGTTGATGGGATTTAGCGTTTTATCGCCTGTGCATTTGCTTTGGATAAACCTTGTCACGGATACGTTCCCCGCGCTTGCGCTGGGCACGGAGAAAGCGGAGAAAGACGTTATGAAACGCAAACCGCGCGATTCAAAGTCAGGCGTATTTGCCGACGGCATGGGGTTCGACATCCTTTATCAAGGCTTGCTTGTGGCGATATTGGTGCTTGTTTCCTACTTCGTAGGGCATTTCATCAATACGGGCAATTGGGTGATTGAAAATAGTACGCACGGCACGACGATGGCGTTTTTAACGATGGCAATGGCAGAGATTTTCCATAGCTTGAACATGCGTTCGCAAAGAAAGAGCTTGTTTACGATGAAACAACAAAACAAACTTCTTTGGCTTGCCGCCCTTGGTTCAAGCGTGCTTTCCGTTGCGGTATGCGCAATCCCGCCCGTAGCGAAATTGTTTGGGTTCACGCCTATTGGGTTTGCTGAATTGGGTGTAGCAATCGCAATCGGTTTTGCCGTAATTCCCGTGGTGGAACTTGTAAAATGCATCCAAAGAGCAGTCGCTAAAAAGAAAAATAAATAAAACGGACGAGGTATGTCCGTGTTGAAAAGGAAACACCGCCCCCTACAAGGGCGGTGTTTTTAAAAAAATAGCGGGATACGGGCAAGAAATTTTAAGAAAATCCTTGACCGCGCGCGCGTAATGTGGTATAATTGAGATTGTAAAAGCGGTATTATGGCTTTTGGCAGTAAAACGAATCTGTAGAGGTGTGAAATGGCGGAACAAAAACAACCGGTAAACCAACAAGCGAGCGTATCGAAAATCGACGCGTTATACAGCTGGATTTCTTATGATTTACAAAAGCTCAAAAAAGAACTTTTAAACGAGATGAAATATTCCTCGGTGCAAGTCGGCTCTTTGTACGGGGAAATCAAAGGGGATAACGAAAAGTCCTCGAAAGCAATCACGCAAGAAATCCGTTATGGGTACATACAAAACCAAAACATTTACGACGGGTTGTCCACGATGCTTGCCGATTCCGTTGCGAAAATCGACGACGTAATTGGTAGATTGGACGCGTTCGCCTCCGAAACGCTTGCAGAAGGCGTTAAAGATAAAGTGGCTGGCGTATTGCCTCCCATCGAAGCAACGCTTAACGAAATCCGTTTTAGCTATTTGCAACAACAATCCATTTACGAGAGCTTGAAAAAGCTTATCAATAGCGAAGTCGTGACGAAGATGGATGAAGTGTACGCTCGTTTCTCCCTCGTAGACCAAATGGACGCTACGTTGGAAGAAATTCGTCAAAAAATTGCTGATTTCACGGAAACGTTGGAAACGGACGGCAATAAAAACCTCGTGGAGAATATTGTTTCGGCAATTCCCGTTGCGGAAAACGTAGACTATACGCGTATCGCTGACGAGGTTGGCGATAAAATGCTCGAAGTGCTCGGCGACGTACTCGTTCCCCAAGAGAAGAAGGACGTTGTGGATGCGAAAATCGATTACGATAAGGTTATCTACGGCACGACGGAAAAGATTATCGAATCGTTGCCTTATCCTGAAAAGGTAGACTATCGTCGCATTGACGAATCGTTTGCAAAATCCGCAGAAAAGGTGCAAGTAAACGTTAGCGAAGACGTTATCGCCCAGGCGGTATCGTTGGCGGTGGAGAAGGCACTTTCTCTTCTTGACGTGGACGCAATCGCGGAAAAAGTGGCGGAAAAAATTCAAATTCCCACGCCCGAAGTTCCGCAAATCGATTACGATAAACTTTCCGATATGGTTGTAGAAAAGCTTTCTGCAAACGTAGACCAAACGTATGACGTAGTTCTTGACCAAACGGGTATCGATGAAATCGCGGATAGGCTCGTTGAAAAGGTTGGTCAAGCGGAAGCGGTAGATTACGCACGTATTTCCGCAATCATCGACGAAAAATTGGCGGACGCACCTACGGAAGAGGAAACGACGTTCGATTTCGTTATTGACGACGAGGGTATCGACGCAATTGCAACCAGCGTATCCATGAAACTTTGCGAAATGTGCGCAAACTGCGAGGACGCGCCCGTAGAAGAAAGCGTGGAAGAGGTTGTAGAACCCGTTGAGGAAACGGTAGTGGAAGAGGTTGTAGAAGAAA